>JAPWKE010000003.1:2700000-3000000 GCA_028283655.1 Acidobacteriaceae bacterium
GACTGCTGCAATGGGGCCACGACCCACTCGTTTAGCCTCCGCAGATCGCGCTGCGATTACGGAGTAGCGGTGGCCTTTAGGCCACCGTTCCCAGCCACCACCCAAGAGGGCTTTCGCCCCGGCCCGACACCCCAGCTATAGTCAGACTCATGCCGCAAGAACAAAGCTTTCAGCACCACGCCAAGCTTGATCCACTGACCCATTACGTCCTCGTCCCCATCTTCTTCGTCAACATGATCGTCGCCACGGTCTGGGCATGGCAGCACCGCACCCACCACCCGCTGCACAACGCCTGGATGATCGTCATGGCGACCGCCCTGCTGCTGCTCACCGCCAAGCTCCGGTTCTACGCGCTCGGTAACCAGAACCGCATCATCCGGCTCGAAGAGCGCCTCCGCCTCGCGTCGCTCTGCACGCCCTCTGAACTCGTCGAACTGGACTCCCTCACCACCCGCCAGCTCATCGCACTCCGCTTCGCGTCCAACCCCGAGCTTCCCGCTCTCGCCCGCCGCGCCGTCCGAGAGAACCTCGAACCCAAAGCCATCAAGGCCGCCATCCAAAGCTGGCGCGCCGACCACCAACGCGTCTAGTGGAACAACCCCAACAGTCAGAAAACCCAATGGCCCGCTCCTGACAGTAACTCGTCACGAGCGGGTACAGTTTTCACCCCACCAAAGACATCTGCTGGGACGATTTACTACAAGCGAAAAGCAGGGGAACCTTATCCGCTCTTCAGGTGTCTATACCAGTGCTGCCGCACGTCTTGCGTTGGAGCCTACCGATGAGAATCTTCGCAAAAGAAGTGTGGGGTTTGCTCCTGTTGCTGTCTACGTTCTGCTGTTCCGCGCAGAAGGCAGCGCAACCACAAAACCCGACATCAGCGGTTCTAAAGGCATTTCAGACACACGATATCGTCATGATCGGTGAGATTCACTGGGACAAGCTGGAGTGGCAATGGCTTGACGCACTCGTTTCAGATCCGCGGTTCGCCGATCATGTCGACGATATCGTCATGGAGATCGGAAACTCGCTTTATCAGAAATCGGTGGATCGATATGTCGCAGGCGACCCCATCTCGACCGAGGACGTGCAGAGGGCCTGGAGAAATACTTTGGGCTTAGGGCCGCCTTCGCCGATCTATTCCGAGCTGTACAGAAGAGTCCGCGAAGTGAACATGAAGCGGCACGGCAAACACCAAATTCGCATTCTCTGCGGAGATCCCTACATTGATTGGGACAAAATCGAAACAGGTGAGGATATTGGCCCGTTCCTTGGACATCGCGACCAGTGGTACGCACAGGTCGTCAAGGACGAAGTGATTGCAAAGCATCATCATGCCTTGCTGATCGCGGGCTCGAATCATTTTTTTCGCGAGCCTACACGCCCGTTCCTAATCGAAAGAGCTTTGCAGCAAACCGGGGCAAAGACCTTCGTGATTCTCGCGGGAACGAATGCCATTGGAGGCTACGACGATCTTGATCATCGGTTCGATGAGTGGCCTGTGCCTTCGATAGCTACTACGCACGGAAACTGGGTAGGGGATTTGCCTGTGCTTCCCGTTGTGACGGGCGGAACTGCGACGAACTATTCTCCGCTCGAGCTGAAAGATGCCGCCGATGCTCTGTTATATCTGGGGCCTCGCGACCAACAGAGAGGCGTCCATGCTCCGCGCGCAGAGGTGGATGAAACAGCGTACGGAAAAGAGCTGATGAGACGCATGTCTCTTCTGCATTTCGCGCCTTACATAGCCGAGGCACATTCAGACCAACAGGAGCTGCCTCTGTTTCTACGGCCCGCCGCTAGAAAGGGTTCGTTTTCATTTCCAATCCCGCCTGGCATGGATACGCCGATGCCTCCGCGTCCGCCGAGTGAATAACTGCTCTATCAATTCAGGCGTCCGAATATTGGCACCGATGGGTCGGCTTAGCGAAAGGAACATTTCGCCAACATACGTCGGTAGCAAAACCATCTTTCGCAGCAACAGATCAGACAAGCCGGGCACGATGTGCCCGGCTTGTCTGACTAATGGTTCAACAGCCCAGGAATCTCCGGCGCATCCGCAAACACTGTCGAAAGCGTCAGCTCGCGGAACCGCTCTGCTTCTTCCGCGCGTGCCGTCTCAACGTTCTTCACACGCGACTCAGCATCTTTACCGAGGATCAACCGCTTCGGAACATCCTCAGTATTAGCGAGCTTCACCACCAGGTCTGCAATCTTCCTGGGGTCGCCTTCCGCCTTCCCGCGCACTGCGGCTAACAGCTTGTAAATAGCCCCCACAGAAGCTTCATACTCCGGCAGGACCTCCGGTGAGCCTTCGCCCGCGCGCTGTGCCCAGTTGGTACGAATGCCACCAGGCTCAAGCGTAGAGACCTTCACACCGAAGGGAGCCACTTCAGCAGCGACGGAGTCACTGAAGCCACCCACCGCCCACTTCGCCGCATGGTACGGCGAGTTCCCCGGCATAGCCATGCGCCCACCAATAGACGATACCTGGAAGATATGTCCGCTCTTCTGAGCGCGCATCACCGGTATTGCCGCGTGCGTCGTATACACAACACCAAACAAGCAGGTCTCCACGACATCGCGGAACTGTTCCGATGTCGTCTGCTCAAACGGCGCGATGAACCCATAGCCCGCGTTATTGACCAGCACATCCAGACGACCGTACGTATCCACGGCAGTTTGCACGGCAGCCTTAGCGGCGCTCTCCTCACGCACATCAAGCAACACAGGCGTAACACGCTTACCGTACTGCTCCACCAAAGAAGCCAACTCCTCCAGGCGCCGCGCTCCTGCAACGACAGCATCCCCTGCTGCAAGTGCAGCCTCTGCAATGTCGCGCCCCAAACCATTACCGCTTCCCGTGATCAGCCAGACTTTTTCCATGACGTCTTTCCTCCTAACCAAGTAGATTCAATAATGAGCAAGTGGTTGCTCATTTATTATGACAAAAACAATCAGACTATTGGCCTTGTCATTCCGCCATTCGCCAGAAGGCCTCAAAGGCCTGGTCGACAAGCTTGGCTCTCTGCCGTGGGAGTTTCGTCGTTGTGTCCATCACGGCTTCCTGCATCGCCATCATGGCAGAGGAAGCAAACCCCCGGGGCAGGCTCGCGAAAACTCCAACTTTTTCCAACTCGTCCATCGCTTGTTGAATCGTTTCACGTTCCGCCGCAAGACATTGCTTGGTCGCGTCCGTGATAAATGGCGAGAGGTTCAAGAGAACGGAAACCTTCTGTTCATCGGGCCTTTCCATCGCCCAGCGCAGATACTCCGTCCAGATATGCTGCGCCCGTTCGCGCAGTACGGCTTTATGCGGGAACCCGGCGTGAATACGCTTGTACGCTTCCGTCTTCAGTGCCAGATAAAGCTCATTAAACAGATCGCCTTTGGAGGGGAAATAGGTGAACAACGTACCTTCGGCCAGCCCGGCGGCTGCGGCAATTTTCGCCGTCGAGGCACCAAGCCCAGCCTTCGCGATCTCGTGCGCGGCCGCTTGCAGAATGGCTTCTCTCTTCTCCGGACTTCTCGCTCTAGCCATCGTTAACGATGCTACCGCAAGCCGCTCGCCTACCGAACAACTTCGAGCGCAGAAGAAATCGACACATCACAACGAGCTACTCGCCAATCAAGTGCAGCACAATCTCTCGGCGATGCGCATGAACGCGATGCTCAAACAGGTAGATTCCCTGCCACGTGCCCAGCACTGGTCGACCGTTCCTCACAGGGATCGATAGCTGTACCTGCGTCAGTGCAGTCTTCAAATGCGCGGGCATATCGTCTGCGCCTTCGTAGTCATGCTCATACGGCCCATCATCAGGAGCAATCTGGTCAAAGTAGGCCAGCAGGTCCGTCCGCACCGTTGGGTCAGCGTTCTCCTGAATCAGCAATGACGCTGAGGTGTGCCGGCAAAAGACCGTCAACAACCCTGTCTGCACCTGCTGACGCAGCACCCACTCATTCACCCCACCGGTGAACTCATAGAACCCCTTGCCGCGCGTCGAAATCTCCACACTATGCACTGCCTGCTTCACTCAGCCCACCTCTCCCTTTAAACATACGGCAGCGTTCACCAGATCAGGCGAACGCGGGATGCCAATATCGGCTACCTACGTTTATGCCCCAGCTCCGGCCACTGAGCCATCATCCACGTCGTGAACATCGCAGGCCATGCCGCTTCCTCGGGAATGCCAACGGACAACCCCGAACCATGCTCCCCACGCGCAAACAGGTGGACCTCTGCGGGTACGTGGGCGTTCTTCAACGCATCGGCAAACAATACTGCATTCTGCGGGCTGATCCTTTTATCGTCCATGCTCTCGAAGAGAAAGACCGGCGGCAGTGCAGGCGTCACATTTTCTTCGCCCGACAGACGATGCTGCAGCTCCGTCAACTCGCGCCCGGCGAACCCTGCCAGCAGATGTTTATACGAGCCCGAAGGCGGCACCGCCGCAGGGTTCATCGAGATCACCGGATAGCCAAGCGCCAACAGATCAACCTTCGCCGATGCCCGATCCACTTCATCCGTAGCCGTCGCACCAAACGACTCCTCAGGATGCAGAGCAAGCGTGCTCGCCAGGTGTGCACCCGCAGAGAAACCAAGCACCGCAATGCGTGCAGGGTCTATCCCCAACCGCCGGGCCTGAGTATGAAGCAGGCGGATCGCGCGTTGCCCATCCCACATAGGAATCGGATAACGGTAGCCGCCATCGTCCTGCACCAGTCGATAACGCAGCACAACAGTTGTGATCGGCAACTCTGACGCAAAGTACTCCGCAACCGGCCGCTGCTCTTTGCCATTGGTCAATCTGTCATAACCGCCACCGGGAATAATGAGCAGCGCCGGACGGGGCTCATGCGACGCACCACCAGCATGAAAAATCTGGAGGTAAGGCACATCACGGCAGGGGTCGTCCCCCATCGCTCCCGGAGCTCTCCCTGCCCACAAAGGAACTTCCGTCGGGTCAGAGGAATCAAAGCACGGATTCTCCCTGACCCCTGAAACGGCTTCGCGCCGGTGCCTCTGCGCCCAGAGCAACGGCTGCCCCACAAAAAGCAAAAGAACAAAAGCCACGTAGTGTCGCGACATAAAACCAGATCCCTTGAAGGCAGCAATCGAAAACTCGTATTCGTCAAAATCTCAAGGTCAACGGAAGGACCCTCTCTTCAACCCTCAGCGTCCAACGAAGTTGCCACGCAAGGCATGAACGTCTCGCATCTCAAGCGATCCCATCGAGATACTCGCATTTCACGGTCATGCCCTCCAGCACCATCCAGGCAGGCAATCAATAGAAGAGGGGCAAACGAAAAGGCACGGCCGAAGCCATGCCTTTCCTTCAAACCATCTGAAGCCTAGTAAACGTCGCGCTGATAACGCTTGGCCTTTTTCATCTCACCCAGATACTCGGTCGCATGCTCCAGCGTCGAGTTTGCACCCTTCGCAATCGCATCCAGCAGAGCCGTTTCGACGTCCTTCGCCATACGCGAAGCATCGCCGCAAACGTAGAAGTGTGCTCCCTCTTCCAGCCATGCGTAGAGTTCCGCAGCGTTCTCCTGCATGCGGTCCTGCACGTAAACCTTCTTGCCCTGATCGCGCGAAAACGCCGTGTCGAGCTTGGTCAGCGTGCCATCGGCCTGCATCGCGTTCCACTGGTCTTCGTACAGGAAGTCCGAAATGCGGCGCTGTTCGCCGAAGATCAGCCAGTTCTTGCCCTTTTCGCCCAGTGCCTGACGGTGCTCCAGGAAAGCGCGGAAAGGCGCGATGCCGGTTCCGGGACCGATCATGATGACCGGAGCGTCCGTGTTTTCGGGAAGACGGAACGCATTGTTCTCGTGCAGGAAGATCGGCAGCGTTGCGTCAGCCGGAGCGCGCTCGCCCATGTGGCCCGAGCAAACGCCCTGACGATCTTCACCGTGTGCGTGGTAGCGAACGACGCGAACCGTCGTGTGCACCGCATCCGGGTGCGCCGCCTGCGAACTGGCGATCGAGTACATGCGCGGCGTCAGACGCTGCAGCACGTTGAAGAGCTCCTGCGGGTTCTGCACCGCGCCGGGGAACTGCTTGGCGAGGTCAGCAAACTCGCGGCCCCAGACGTACTCTTCTGCAGCAGCCTTGTTCTCCTGGCCGAGAAGAGCCTTCAGGTCCTCGGGAACGTTCTCGCCGAAGAGCTTGGCGTACTGGTTCACCGAACCGCGGGCCAGCTTGCCGATGCCGAGACGCGTCGTCAGCGCTTCGTGCAGAGAGATCTCTACCTTGTAGTGGTCGAGCACGCGCTCGGTACCGTTGAAACCCAGAACCTTCAGGTTCGCTTCTACCTGTGCCTCACGATTTGTGGGCACAATGCCTACGGCATCGCCAGGCGTATAGGTCATGCCCTCTTCGAGCTCTAGCTCGATGTGGATCGTTTCCTTCTCGGACTCCGGCCCGGTAAGGCGATCGTTGATGAGGACGCGCGACTGATACGGCTGATTGCGGGTGTACTTGCTGTGCGCCTTGGCCGGCGCTGCGGTTGCTGTTTCGCTCATTGTCCTTCCATTGTAAAACGCAAAAACGCCCCAAACCTCGCATCTGAGGCGGTTTTTGCCCTGCTGAAACCACCACCTATCGTTTGGCGAAGGAAGAAATTGCCCCAGAAATGGCTCCCGTGACACTCTCAGGCAGGAACCTGAGCCGATCAGGCCAATCCCACCCCCGCAAGGACCACGGAAACTGCAGCAAAAAACGTAAAAGGTCGCAGATCCTTTGGGATCTGCGACCTTTTACGTTTGTGCGTTTTAGTGGGCCTGACTTGCCGTCCGCTTCCTTGCGGAGAAGCGTGCAACAAGCTCTGGAACCAGTAGCACGACGGAAAGAATCGTCGTGATCATGCCTCCGACAACAACACGTGCCAGAGGCTGCTGGGCCTGCGCTCCGATGCCGTTCATGATGGCTGCCGGCAACAGACCCAGCCCCGCAGAGAAGCACGCCATCAGCACCGGGCGCAGTTCGTCCATCGCGCCTTCGCGCAAAGCCTCCGGCCCCGGATGCTTACGTTGATGCTGACGAATGCCGCTCAAGAACACGACCGAGGCCAGCGTTGCCACGCCTGTCAGCGAGGTGAAACCGACAGCCGCCGAAATACTGAACGGCGTATGCGTCACGAGCAAGGCCATGATCCCGCCGATGGCGCAAAACGGCAGTGATATCAGCACGATGATCGCATCAGACCAGGACTGGAACTGCAGATAAAGCAGCAGGAAGATCACAACGAGGCTGATCGGAATCACGATAGCCAGTCGTTGCTGCTCCTTCTGCAACGAATCAAACTCTCCAGCCCAGCTCAGGGAGTAGCCCGCAGGAAGCTGGATCTTCTGATCCAGCTGATGCTTCAGGTCCTCGATCGTGGCTGCGAGGTCACGCTCTCGAACGCTGAACTTGATGGGAATGTAGCGACGTCCACCCTCACGATAGATCATGAAACTGCCTTCGCGGACACCGATATCGGCTACCTGAGACAGAGCCACATGTCCTCCATCGGGCGTTGGCAACTGGATGCGACCGATAGCGTCGGGATCATTTCTCGACGCATCCGGGAAACGCACCGTGACGTCGAAGCGACGGTCGCCTTCGATGAGTTGCGTTACCGCAGAACCACCCACCGCCGCCTGAATCGTCGCATTTACGTCGGCAACCGAAATGCCATAACGCGCCGCGTTCGCACGATTTACGGCAACGATCAGGTTTGGCTGGCCGTTCACCTTGAAGACGCCTGCATCCGCAACGCCACGCACGCCTTCCATGACGTGAACGATGTTGTCGGCAACACGACTCAGCTCTCCGAGGTCATCGCCGAAAAGCTTCACGGAGTTCTCTCCCTTCACGCCGCTCATCGCTTCTTCCACGTTGTCCTGAATCGTCTGCGAGAAGCCGAAGACGACTCCGGGATACTTCGCAAACTTCTTCTGCATCTGCTCGATGAGCTTCTCCTTGTTGCCGCGGACGTCTGCAGGCCACTGGTCGGAAGGTTTCAGAGAGACGCCGAACTCGGCGTTATTGAAGGTCGTCACATCGGTTCCATCATCAGGACGGCCGATCTGCGAAACAACCTGCGTAACCTCAGGAAACGCGCGAATTTCATCACGAATCTGATCCGCAAAGCCAGCCGACTTTTCGAATGAAATGTCCTGAGGCAACGTCGCGCGAATCCACAGATTGCCCTCTTCGAGCGGCGGCATAAACTCGCCGCCAATGGCAAAGAAGAAGATTGAGCCTGCGGCGACGATCGCGATGATCGCCGTAATCCACATACGTCTTGGGTGCCGCAGTGTGTGGTCAAGCAAGCGAGCATAATGACGGCTGAAGAAACGACTTACCGGCGTTCCCTCTTCCTTTGCAGGCTCATCGCTCTCTTCCACCTTTGGCGCGAAAACGGCGCTCAGTACAGGAGCAAACACGATAGCGAAGATGAGCGCCCCCGTGAGTGCAAAGCCGTACGTTACCGACATGGGGGAGAAGATTTTGCCGGGGACGCCCTCCATGGTGAAAAGCGGGATGAACGCAACAAGAATGATGAGCGTGGAGAACAAGACCGGCCGCGCTGCATCCCCTACACCCTGCAGAATGGAGTTCTCCGCCAACTCGCCCGGCTTGCGACGAGAGAGCCTGCGGAAGATGTTCTCCAGCACGACGATTGAAGCATCCACAAGAATGCCGAAGTCGATTGCACCGATGGAGATGAGGTTCGCGGGGCGCCCTGCCAGCACCATCATGGAAAAGGAGAACAGAACAGCGAACGGAATCGTCGCTGCGGCAATGATCGTGGTGCGCACATCCCCAAGCATGAGCAGAAGGATGAGCGTCACAAGCGCAAGGCCGGTCAGAATGACATGCTTCACCGTATGCGTCGTTTGGTCAATGAGCGTGGTGCGGTCATAGATTGTGTCGACATGCATGCCCGGTGGCAGCAGGGTTCCTGTGTTCAGCTCATGAATTTTCTTCTTGAGTCCATCGAGAGCGGGCAGGCTCTCTTCGCCCTTCTGTAGAAGGACGATGCCTTCCACAATGTCCTTCTGTCCGTTGCGACCTATCTTGCCGAGCCTCGGCTGAAAGCCTTCGCTCACCGTGGCAACATCGCTCACCAGCACAGGCGTGCCAGCCTTTGATGCGATTACAATGTTCTGAATATCCGCAATGCTATGCAGCAGCCCGAGAGAGCGAACGTTGATGCTCTGCTCACCCATGGTCATATAGTTGCCACCGGCGTTCGCGTTGCTGTTCTGCAAAGCTGTTACGAGTTGCGGCAACGTGACCCCGTAGGCCAGCAGCTTATTGGGATCAGGCTCCACTTGATACTGCTTCGTCGTGCCACCAAAGGTTGTGATGTCGATGACACCAGGAACCTGGCGCAGTTCTCGGCGAACGAGCCAATCCTGCGTCGCCTTCAAATCGTTGAGCGAGTATGGGCCGGAGAGTTGATAGCGGTAGATCTCTCCGATGGGCGACCACGGAGAGAGTTGCGGCTGCAACCCGTTCGGCAACTGCAACGTCTGTAGACGATCCAGCACTTCCTGGCGATCATGAAAGAGATCGCTGGAGAAGCGGAAGTAGAGCTTCACATCACTCAGACCAAAGATGCTGATGGAACGCACCTGCTCCAACTCAGGCGTTCCATTCAACGCAAGTTCGATAGGCGCAGTAACCTGCTGTTCCATCTCTTCGGCAGACCACGCAGGATTCTGCGTGATCACTTCCACCAGCGGAGGCGAAGGGTCGGGGTACGCTTCAATGTCGAGCTTCAGTGAGCCATAAATACCTGCGGCCAGAGCCGCGACCAGCAGGATGAGAACGACGGTGCGATAACGGAGGAGGGCCTGCACAAAGGATGTCATTGATCAGTCTCCTGCCGGTTCGCGCAGATACGCTGCGCCCTTGGTGACGACACGATCGCCATTCTGTAAGCCCGAGAGGATTTCAATGCGATCTCCGATGCTGGCTCCCGTCTTCACCGTCTTCGTCACGTACTTACCGTCTCCGGCAGGAACGTACACCACGGTCGAGTCGCCATCATGCAGAACGGCAGACTGCGGCAACATGAGTCTGGTCTGAGCGGGTTGTGCCACGGAGAGCGTGGCAAACATGGCCGGCTTCAGCTTATGGCCCGGATTCTGCAGCACCACACGAACTTTCAATGCGTGGGTTCCGGGGTCAAAGGAATCTCCAACATTCGCGACCGTGCCCGTAAACGTCTGTCCCGGATACGCGCTGAAGGTGATGCTGACGACGTCGTGCAGATGGATAGAGTGCAGGTCCTGCTCAAAGACATCGCCCGTTACCCAGACCTGATCCAGGTTGGCTACCGTTGCGATTCCATTGGTGGTTTCGAGCGAGCGCTGCATCTCGCCGGTCGCCGTTCCGACATCAAGAACGGTGCCGGTGATCGGCGCCGTGATCGTAGCAATATCGCTGGTACCGTTCTCTGAAAAGCCGAGTTCGTGCACACGCTGGCGCGCCCGCTCCTGCTCGGAGTGCGCTGCAGCATCGGTTGCCTGCAACTCCTGCAAGTCAGCCTGCGAGAGCACGTCATGAGACGCCAGCAGTTTGCCGCGTTCGAGAGCACGGTCTGAGCGCAACGCTTCAATCTTTGCCTTCTCAAAGTCCGAGCGAGCCTGCGCCACATCGCCGCTCTGCAGCGTTGCAACAGCCTGCCCCTTACGAACTTCCTGGCCGGGCACGAGTGAGAGACTCAACAAGCGCCCGCTGAGAGGAGCGTAGATATGAACGACCTTCTGAGGGTCTGCTTCTACGCGCCCCGGCAGATGAAGCTGGTCACTCGACGTCTCTGCGTGAATGGTGTTGACCGTGAGATTGATCTTTGGCTGCGCAGCTTCAGGAGCCGAGGCAGCATGCTTGCACCCTGTCGCCGAGAGCATCAGGCAAGCGGCAGCAAACGAGTAAGTGGACAATGCGGACAATTTCATGGAGTGACCTCGATATGAGCTGCGGCATCAAGCTGTTCGGCTGCGAGCAGCAGCTGAAGACGAGCGTTGAGAGCGGCAAGATTTACCTGGCGATAGTCGGAAAGAGCACTGAGATAGTCGAGCAACGTGGAGTTTCCGTGGCGATAGCTGAACTCGAGGTTGTCTCGCACGCTGGAAGCTTCGGCAAGATACTTCTCTCGGTAGCGGGCATCCTGTCCCAGCGCCGTTCGATAAGCAGCCCACGACGAATCCACGTCAGCAAGCACCTGGTTACGAGTAGCGATCAAAGCCAGACGGCTGCTCTCAAGCTCATGCTGCGCTCGAACCTTCTCCCCCTGATTGCGATCAAAAAGCCGTAGAGGGATGTTGATGCTGCCGCCAACCGAGTTGGCGTTTCCACTGCGTTCGTACTCGCCTTCAAGAGTTGGGTCAGCCGTTCCATTCGCCTGCGCCAACTTCAAGCCCGCAGCGTTGGCATCAATCTGCGCCTGCGCCGCTTTCAGGTCCGGACGTTCCTGAATAGCCCTGTTATGAAGTTCGTCGAGAGTCAGCGTCTCGGTCTGCGGCTCCAGAGATCCCTGAATCGCAAAAGCTTCCTGCGGGGCAGCAACACCTATCAGCGTCTGCAGTGCAATGCTGCTTTGCTGCAGAACTAGCCGGGCGTTGTCCGCATCGTTTTCAAAACCGACGAGTTGCAGCTCGACCCGATCGAAGTCCGTGCGGTCCATGTCTCCGGCCCCAAGTCGAAACTTCATGAGGCTGACAGTCTTTTCATAACTCGCAAGGTTCTGCTGAGCGATATCCAGATCCGCCTGCGCATAGAGCATTCGAGAGAACGACTGGCAAACGCTGAGGTCTGTCTGTCGCCGTTGATCCGCAAGCTGCTGCACAGTGAGTGCGGTCGTTGAGCGAGCACTTTGAAGGCGCCATTCGCGCTTGTTGCCTCGCTCGAACAAACGCTGCACCCCCGCTTGATAGAAGTCAGGACCGTTCGGATCGTTCGGCCCCAGCGACAACATTTGCCCACCCAGCACAGCGGTCGGGTTCTGACGCAACCCGGCAGTGACCTCACCGGCACGAACAGCGTTGGCATGTTCGGTACCCGAGAGCAACGTGGGGTTCATGCGGTGAGCTGCGTCGAGCACCTGCAGAAGGGACAAAGGCGGAGTGTCGCCCGCAGCTGCGCGCGCAGTAATAGAAGAAGGTAACGTCGCCATGATCGGCGGCGCGGACGATTGTGCACCCGCTACCGACACAGCGGCGAGCAGATACACCAAAGGCAAGGACTTGCGCACGAGGCACACCTCCCACTGGTAAGCGCATAAATAGCGCATGAAATTTTCAGAATGAATGGGCTCTATGCAGTCAGAGCAGGCGGAGGCCGTAAACAGAGCGCACGGGTGCTCCAGGCAGCATAGGCGCTGCGACGCGTTTTCCGAGCAGGCTTCAGAACCACAAGCAGTGCAAGGCACGCTACAAGCCTTATAAAGGCAAATAGGATCGGGACAATTTCTAAGGCGGAGGCCGCGCCTTCAATGGCAAGGTGCCACGTCTGCGCCGCAACAGGCAGAGCTGCCTGTCGGGCCTCAAGAAGATCGTCGCTGACAGAGATAAGAGGAAGCAGGAACAGGCATAGAGCCGTGACCAGCAAGAAGGCCGAACGCCTGGAGACACGTAGGTGCTCCTGCCGTCCAGCACGCCAGGTGAAGGCCAATAGCGCTAAAGAAACCAGCGCCCAAACGCAATTGGAAGCAAGCTCCACGATCCTGCGCTTAGTGTACCGTCAAGCCTCGTGCGGAGCGCAAGTATCCTTGCGTCTCTCAGCCGCTGCGAACGCCCGTGTACTCAAGCAATAGAAAACATGGAGCACACGGGCAGAGCATACTTCTGCGGCCTACTGCAACGTAAGTTCACGCACCACGGGAAGGCTCTGGGAGCCGTCCAGCCAGAGTGCTCGCGAAGGCGAAACAATATAGAGCACGCCAGAGGAGATTCCCGTAAGCGCCACGCGACCGTTCGTTGCGCCTGTCGCGGTGTATGTCGTGCTGACATCGGGGACCGTTGTTCCAGTAATGGATTGGTCCAGCGAGGTAACGAGACTGCTGGAGCTAACGGTGGCCAGCCCCGACTCGGTGACCACCTGCGTGGTTGCCGGAGCCTGTGTTCCCAAAGCATATGCTCCGCTCAAAGATAACGTCGTGCCGCTGAGCTGTGGCTCAAGAACACCCTGTCCTCCCGAAACCGCGTAGTCCAGATAGAACCCCTGCCCTGCGCCCGCGAAGTAGAAAACATAGCTCGTGCCAGTGCAGTTTGTGCATCCCGAAAGCCCTGCCGGCGCCAGGATAATGCTCGCTCTGCCATTGGGTACCACGCTGTAGGTTCCGGTCAGAGCCACCTGGGCCACTACACCGCTGGCACTGCGATCGGAGGTTCCGGTAATGCTGCCGGCACCATCGAACGTGAGCAGGCCTATCTGTACATCCGGGAAGTAACTCGGCGTGCTCGTGACACCAAGCTTGGTCTCGCTATACACACTGCTCGCCCCCAGCGAGGCTGCAGTGAAGTTGCCATTCGTGATCGTCTGTACCAAAGCGTCCCCGGACAGCAGAGCTTGTGCAGAACTGCCAGATGCAGCGTCTGTCGAAAGCAATACAAGCTGCGAGGCAGAGACGACATACACCACAAAGTGCAGCGAGCCTGTTGCGGTCGTAAGCGTCAGCGTGCCGCGCCCGTTGCTTCCTACGGTGAACGCGCCAGCCGTAGAGGTAACAGGCGTCGCGCTCGCGCTGGTGACAAACTCGCTACTGCTCACCACACCAGCCGCGCTTAGTTGCAGCTCACCAACCAAACCACTCTTCGTCCGAGCCGCAGCAGAGCTGTTTGCGCTCCAGCCAGATAAACCAAACGCAAATCCGTTAGCCAGCGAAGCCTGCGTAAACGCGCCTGAGGTCTGCTTGTAGAAGCGGCCCGCGAGTCGAACGCCAGTAGCATCGAACTCCAGCAGGCTGCCGCCCGTGGCCACTCCGTTCGAGAGCCCGCTTGTCGTCAAGACATACGACGAAGAACCAGCGGAACTTGCAAGAGTGACCTGGCCGCGCCCGTCCGAACCCACCGCAAACGTTGAAGCGGTAAGGGCCACATTCGTGGACGCTGAGGCCAAAGCAGAGCCGTTGCTATCCGCGGTGCCAGCGGTAATATGACCGTTGCCATCGGCCGTAAAACTGCCCACAGTCGTCGCGGGAAGCCCACTAACATCGAAGCCTGTCAACTCGAAAGCATACTGACCGTTCAACTCGCTATCGCCTGCTGATCCACGCGAAGGGTTGACCGTAAACGTCATCGCCTGCGTTCCCGTAGCGCCAAGCGAATCAGTCGCCTGCACCACGACGTTCGCATACGGGCTTCCCGTATTGCTGGTCGGAACGCCGCTGATAGCTCCCGTACTCGCATTGATGCTGAGCCCGGCAGGAAGAGCGCTTCCTGTCGATGCGATGGAGAAGGTGTAAGGCGTGGTGCCACCAACAGCCGTCACCAGGAAGTCGAATGGCAAATCAACCTCGCCAGTAGCACTGTTTGCCGAAGTGATCTGTGTACTGACGACGGAAAGCGTAAGCGTCTGAGTTGCAGAAGTCTGCGTGCCCACGGTTACGGCAACACCGAGGGTATAGCTCGCAACAGTTGTTGGCGTACCTGAAAGCAGACCGCTGCTGCTCAAGGTGATCGTGGACGGCAACGAGCCTGACACAATCGACCAGGTCACGCTACTTCCACTGACCCCACCACTGTACGCAAGCTGCTGGCTGTAGGCCACATTGATATTTCCCGTCGGCAGCGTCGTAGTCGTCACAACAACCGGAGTAACCACGTTCAGCGTGAAAGAAACGCTAGCAGACGTCTGCCCTCCAACCGTCACAGCAACAGCAAACGTATAGCTCCCCGCAACAGCAGGCGTTCCTGCAATAAGACCAGCCGAACTGAACGTAAGCCCTGAGCCAGAGGGCAGCGAACCGCTTGTGATCGACCAGACCACCGTCCCCGTACCGCCCCCGGTGTAAGCCAGTTGCTGACTGTAGGCGGTTCCCGTGACTCCAGACGCAAGCGTCACGGGCGTCACAGTGGGTGGTGCCGAAGCAACAGTTAACGTCAGCGTTTGAACCGCTGTCACCGGCGTCGTCGCCGAATCCGTGACCGCAAGTGTGAACGTAGAGGAGACCGCCGCAGTCGGCGTTCCGGAGAGAACGCCTGAGGCAGCATTGAGCGTGATTCCTGCTGGAAGCGTGCCGCTCGTAATCGACCATTTGAGCGTCCCCGCTCCGCCCGTGACGACCGGCGTTGCGCTGTAAGCGGTACCCACAACACCCGAAGCGAGCGAGGTTGTGGTGATCACAGGAGCAGCCGTCACCGTAATCACTACCGGATAAGAGAGCGAGGGCGAAGCGACCGACGTAGCTGTCACCGTCGCAGTCGTCGCCATAGCAGGAGCGGTGTATGGGATAGAAATTTTCTTTGTCTGCCCCGAAGCCGCGGTCGTAGCCGTTCCCAACGTACCGCCGCCTGTGACGGTAAACGTTGCGCCGCCCGGCGTACCGTCGTTCGTAATCGTCGCAGTCACCGTTGTGCTCTGGCCTGTATCCAGTGACTGCGAGCCCCCCACCGACAGAGCGGTAAGCGACGCGCCACCGGTGCCACCATCGCTGCAGGACGACGCACCAAGTGCCAGAACAGAGACCAACAGACACGCAAAGAGCGCGTGCCCAGCGCTGCGAACGCGAAAGAACGAATGACAAACCGTGTGCATGAAGCCTCCAGTTCCCTCAGGAACGATGACCCGTGGCAAGCTCATGCAACCGATTGCACTAGCTTGACTGTCAATCTATCGCGCCAATGGTTTTCTCGCAACAAGAATTCACAATTTCGAAATATTCGCGTCAGCGACGACGAGTGGAACGCTGCGGCGGACGTGCTTCGCCTGTCGTCGCGCGCACCACCAACCGTGTCTCAAGCACGCAGCGGACATCTGCTTCGTCAGTACCCTGCATCGCCTTCATCAGCAGATCGAAGGCGATCTGTCCGGCCGTGTCACAGCGGGCGGAAACGCTCGTAAGTGCTGGAAACGTCGAGGCCCCAAGCACGTCGTCGCAGCCAATCACGCTGAACCCCTGCGGTACCGAGACACCATTCTCCAGCAAGCCCGCAAGCAAGCCGTGAGCGACAAGATCATCGAAGGTGATTGCCGCCGTCGCGCCCGTGGCACGAACCTCAGCCACCACCTGACGTCCTGCTTCGAAGGTCGCTCGACGAGCTCCGATCGCCAAACTCTCCATGCCAGCTTTCTTGGTGGCACGCTTCAGCGCCCGACGACGCTCCTGGTCGGACCACGAAGCCGACGGTCCGCTGACGTACACGATCAGCCGATGCCCAAGCGCAGCAAGATGCTCCACAGCAGCGCTGATGCCCGCAGCCGTATCGATCAACACACGAGAAATTCCCGGCGTATCACGATTGATCAGCACCAAAGGTCGGCGTTCTGCGAGCTCAACAATCTGCTCATCCGGCATACGCGATGAGGCCAGAATAAAGCCTTCGACCTGCAACGCCAGACGCTGCATCAACGTGTGCTCACGAGCCGCGTCTTCATCAGAATCGCCAAGAAAAACGCTGTATCCGGCGGCGTCCGCACCCGCCTGAGCCGCTCGTATCAGCGGCGGGAAAAAGGGGTTAGCCACATCAGGAACCACTATGGCGATGTTCGTATGGCGTCCAGTGCTGAGCGCCCTGGCCGTCTGGTTCGGCTGATATCCCAGCTCTTTGGCAGCAAGATGCACACGCTGCACCGTATCTTCGCCAATCAGGTGAGGACGCCCGAAGGCGCGCGACACCGTTGCACGGGACACGTTGGCAAGACGCGCCACATCGCTGATGGTGGGAAGTTGTTTTTTGTCGCGAGCCACACAGAGAGTCTAGCTGGAGTCGGGAGCTCATCGCGCAGAAAGCTCAAATCTTTTGCTTGTCATGCAATCGGTTGCATGTAAGAATCCTGCGAACGGCTTCCCCTCACTGCGATGCTACCGAGGCACCGCTTCTCTCGCAGCGGAAGACACTTTCAACTGCTCAGCCTAGCGGTGCCGAAGACAGCGGTCCTTCTCAGAGAAAGAGAGTGGCTGAGCGGTTTCGCCAGCAAGGCTTTGCAAGGTATATCTGGATCAGCCTTCTGTGCCCCGGTGCGGCAGAAGAGTGATCGAGGACATTGACCATGACGACCGTACGCGGACGCGACCCACGAAGCGGCCACTCTATCGCTGTAACGATGAGTGAAGGACGCATCACGAACATTGCGCCCGCGCACGAGGAGACATCGACCTGGGTCAGTGCGGGACTCGTCGATCTACAGGTAAACGGCTACGCAGGTTTTGACCTGAACGCAGAGAGCCTAACCGTCGAGTCCGTCCACGCTCTCTCTGTTGCACTTGCACGCGTGGGAGTCACCAGCTTTCTCGCGACGCTGATCACGCAATCAGAAAAACGCCTGCTCGCCGCCATGCGAACGATCGCGGCCGCGCGCCAACGGTACGCTATGGTGCGCCACGCTCTTGTAGGCATTCACGTTGAAGGGCCGCACATTTCTCCTGAAGAGGGTGCACGGGGAGCGCATCCCCGCGAACATGTACGCCAACCGTCCCTGCAGGAGTTTGATCGCTGGCAGAGCAACTGCAGCGGCATCGTTCGCCTGGTCACGCTTTCCCCGCACTTTGAGAACGCTCCTGAGTACATTGCGGCTCTATCTGAGCGTGGCGTTCTCGTCTCGATTGGTCATACACACGCGACACCGGAGCAGATTCAAGCCGCCGTCAATGCCGGAGCCACTCTCTCCACCCACCTCGGCAACGGCATCGCATCGACGCTGCCAAGGCACCCGAACCAGCTCTGGACACAGCTTGCCGAGGATCGGTTAACCGCGATGGTCATCGCCGACGGGCACCATCTCCCCGATGATGTCCTGCGCGTCTTTCTGCGTGCGAAGGGGCTTGAGCGCATCGTCCTCGTCTCCGATACAGCTGCTCTCGGCGGCTGCAAACCAGGACGGTATCAGCAACCTATTGGTGGCGAGGTAGAGCTACTCCCCAATGGCCGACTTCAACTTTCTGGCACGCCTTATCTTGCGGGGGCTGCTCTTCCGCTCAAGGATGGCATAGACCATCTCGTGCGTAACCTCAACGTCTCCCTGGCCGATGCGCTCTCCTTCGCAACGGCGCGGCCAGGCCACCTGCTAGTCGATCGCGGAGTGCTTGAAGTCGGAGCTCCCGCCGATCTGATTCTTTTCACTTTCGGCCCTGCCAGCGGCTTTGCGGTCGAGAGCACTTACGTTTTCGGAGAGCTTATTTCATGAACTTCTTCTGCAAGACGCTGGCGGCTTTTGCCGTCGGCGCAGCTAGCCTTGGCGCTGCGGCACAGGCCGTGCCTCGTCCTCTCGTCATCGCATATGTTCGCGGACCAAACCACACACTGCAACCAGGTGAAGTCGACCCCACAAAGATCACGCGCGTTCATTACGCCTTCCTCCACACCAAAGATGGCGGCATCGCACTTGCGGGCTCAGACGACGCGAACTTGAAGTATCTCGTTGGCCTGAAGAATAAGGTGAAGAGCTTTCAGGTGCTGATCTCCGTTGGTGGTGGTGGAGATTCGGGTGACTTCTCTGACATCGCTCTGACAGATGAGTCGCGTGCGAAGTTCAATGCCAGTTGTATCGAAGTCCTCGAGAACTACGGCCTCGATGGTGTCGACGTCGACTGGGAGTACCCTGCCGCACCTCGTGCAGACAAGCGTTCACGCGCCATCGACAAGCAGAACTACACGTTGCTGCTTCACGACATGCGCCAGGCGTTGGACCTGGAGTCGAAGAAGCTGCATAAGCCGCTCTATCTATCCTCGGCAACCAACGGCAAGCGATTCTTCCTGCGCAACACCGAGATGGGTGAGGCCGCGAAGTACCTCGATACCGTTGCGCTGATGGGTTACGACGTCTTCGGACCCAACGGCACGACGACGGGACATCACTCCCCGCTGTTCACGAGCCCAGCCTCCCCGGCTCCTGTTTCGGACGATCAGTTCATCCGTGACTACGAAGCCGCAGGCGTTCCCGCCGCGAAGATCGTGCTCGGTGCACCGTTCTATGGCTACATTTGGACCGATGTTCCTGCTGCGCAGCATGGGCTCTTCCAGACAGTGACACCGCGACACGCTAAGGACATCACCTTTCGCATCATCGCCACCACATACCTCACACCGAACTCTGGCTTTGTGCGCTACTGGGATGACAAAGCAGAGGTGCCTTTTCTGTACAACGAAACGACCAAAGAATGGATCAGCTACGAAGATGCCCGGTCGATCGAAAAGAAGGCTGCGTATACGCGTGAGCATGGTCTTGCCGGCATGATGTTCTGGGACCTCGGCGGTGATTCGGACAACACGCTACTCAACGCTATCGAGAAGGGTCTCGGCCTGACAACGCAATAACCTGCATACGTCCTAATAAATGAACCCTCGCGGAATGCCTGTTGCAGGCGATTTCGCGAGGGTTCATTTATGCCGATTGCGTACTTTCTGCGGTCAACAATCAATCTGCGACAGCAGGCTACTTTGCCGAATGTACATTCGTCTGCGCCCAGTTCAGGGTCCACAACGGATCGAGTTGCGGTCGTGCTACCTGGAAACAAAGATCGTGCGCGCCCTGGATTGCAGGCAAACCAGCCTTCAACACCACAGCGCCCTGCTTTCCAGGATGCTGCGGCAAAGGAAGTGTGGCAATCGTCTGCCCTTTGCAACTATCAAGATGAACTTCCACCTCGCCGCCAGCGGTCTTGGCCGGCGCAAGTGACGGTGTCTTGTGCGCACCGTCTTCAAAGACCCACGGCAGAGGCACCATCTCAAGCGTCAGCGAGCTGACCCCATCCAGCAGCGCTGCATGCTCAATCCAGCAAGGGTTGCGATAGTTTGCAACCATTACCGGACGATCGCCGTGCGCGGGGTCCTGCTCCATCGCGATCACCGGATCCGTCACGCACTGCTTCATCTGCTGGCTGTACTTACGGCGAACGGTCTCCTGCGTGAGCTCCCGGTCCATCTCACTGCCAGGAACCATCGCGGCTCCCACAAACATCGCCGCACGCAGCCGTACGGGCATTTGCAGCTCCAGCGGAGCTTTGTACTCCGGCGAAGAGGCCGTTACAGCGCCGCCATTTTCTGTGTAACGAAGTGTTCCTGCCGACACCTGACTAGCCAACGCGACCTCGACGCGGCGTGGAGCATCAGTCACCAATGTCTCCGTGCTCTGCGGACGGAACGCCAGCGGATCAAACGGAATACCAAGCTCCTTGTAGCGCCCCAGCTCCTCTGGCATCCGCTCTACGAAGTTCCCCCAGTCGCGCTGTGCCGCAGGCGTCCATCCAATCTCTGCCAGCGCTGCAGAACGAGGAAAGATCATCCAGGCCACGCGATTGTCCGTGATGAGATACTCCGTCCAGACGTTGGCTTGCACGCCCAGAATATGTTCACGCTGCGCCGCCGTAAGCGTCGCAGGCTCGGGGTCAAACTTGTAAACGTCCGCAAGCGTGTTCATCGCGAAGCGTCCGGGCGCTTCTGCCACAGCATCCGTCTGACGATAGTTGAAGTACAGCGGCCGAGCAGGAGTCAACACCGCATCGTGGCCTTGTTTGGCAGCCTCGATGCCCCCTTTCACGCCATGCCACGACATCACTGCAGCGTTCTGTGCAAGCCCACCATCGAGAATCTCGTCCCAGCCCAGCGTGCGGCGGCCATGCGCTGAAAGAAATGTATCGACCTGCTTGATGAAGTAGCTCTGCAACTGGTCTTCATTCGCAATCCCCAGAGACTTCATCTGCGACTGAATCTCAGGGGATGACTTCCACTGGTTCTTGATCGCCTCATCTCCACCAACGTGGATGTAGGGGCTGGGGAATAACTCCATCACTTCGGTCAGAACATTTTGCAGAAAGGTGAAGGTATTCGCCGTGGGACTGTAGAGATTTGGGAAGACACCAAAGTGATTTGCCGCCGCTGCTGGCGCAGTCGTGGACGAACCAAACTCTGGATAAGCTGCGATCGGCGCCGTGGCATGGCCCGGCATTTCAATCTCCGGCACAATCATCACGTTGCGCTTCGCCGCATACGCTACGAACTCCCGCACCTGAGCCTGCGTGTAGTATCCGCCATACTTTGGATAAGGCTTACCGGTCTTCGGATTGATCTGCCCTTCCTGACTTGGCAGATCGCGCCATCCGCCAACAGACGTAAGCCTGGGGTAACGCTTGATTTCGAGCCTCCACGCCTGGTCGTCCGTCAGATGCCAGTGCAGCGTGTTCAGCTTCTCAAGCGACATCCAATCGACTAACTGATGAAGGAACTCAATTGACTGCATGTGCCGGGCAGAATCGATCATGATGCCGCGCCAGCGCATCTGCGGAGCGTCAACAATCTTCACCGCGTGAAGATTCAGCCCACCCGTCTGCAACGGCGCAGCTTCCAGCAACTGCCACAACGTGACCGTTCCGTAGTACAATCCCGCGTCAGTCGCGGCTCGGATCGTAACGCCTTCCGGCCTCACGTCAAGCTCATAGCCCTCGCCTTCCTTGCTGTCGACTGTGCGCTCAAGAACGATGTGCCCCTTGCCCGTCGCTGCCAACTCCGGCGTCAACGCCACTCCTTTTGTCCGCTTCATTAGCCCTGCCAGATGCTCCGCAGCAAACCGTGCGCCGGGATCATCCTTCGGATAAGAGACCGCAGCGCCAGCAAGAATCCGACACTCCCCTGCTATTGTTTGGACGCTACGCGGCAGAGGCACAAGCGGAAGCGGGGCCATCGAGCTTTGGGCTCCGGCTGCAGAGCTAACGAAGGCCGCAGCGCCAAACACAAGGCCGCACAGGCAGGAGTTCATCGATATACCGAAAACACGACTCATTTGAATCCTCGCAAAAAAATGGTGAGGGGAAATTCGATTATCTAGCACCCTATCATGCAACCGGTTGCAGAATGCAATCCAATGCTGCTCCAGCAATTTACTAGTTGACAGCTACACGCCACCCTGTTGATATATCAGTGAAGGTCGGTACCCATGAGCACCCTCGATCGCAGGCCATCCATATTGCGCCCCTCCCTCGCCAACCAGGCGTATACGGAGATTCGCGACCGTATCCTCAAAGGGGAAATCGGGCTCGGCGAAACCATCTCTCGTCGCGGTCTCGCGGCAGACCTCGGCATGAGCTTCATCCCTGTCTCTGAAGCAATGCAACGGCTGGAAGCCGAAGGGATGCTCGAAAGCCTGCCACGTATTGGCACCCGCGTGCGCATCCCCAGCGCCAACGACGTGCGCGACCGTTACATCATTCGCGAAGCGCTAGAAGTTCAGTCAGCCCGGCTTTTCTGTGAGCGTGCTTCCGCGATGGAGCGTGAGGAGCTTTCCTCGATGGCTCGCAAGCTCGATGCCATGGACCAACAGAGTGAGACCGAGCAGTTCGAGTTTCAAACGCTCCACGTCCGCTTCCACATGCGGCTAGCAGAGTGCACAGGGTGCGCGCCTCTTTATGAGCTTCTGGAAAAAAATCAAGTGCTCATCTTCAACTGGCTCTTTGACGTAGCAGCCGACTCGCAGATGCCAACCAACTGGCACAGCGACCTCATCGACATCATCAACGGCGGCGATCCGGATAAAGCAGCCCTGGCAATGGGCACTCATATTCGTACCGGCATGTCAGAGATCCAGAGCAGCATCGCCGAACGCTTCGGCAACAACCTCTCCTGGATGCAGCGCCGTTCCGAAACCCCGAAGAAGTCTGACGACCAACAAGCTGCGAGCCCACGACGCTCGCGCTCACTGGCGATCTAGCCTCTCGTACTCTTTGCAACACGCTTCGTTACCTCCTCTCCGCATTCTCTTTTTGAAGGCGGCCTTCCTGTGTCTCATCGCATCTCCAAGCTTCTCTCTTTCGCCACCATTGCTACGCTCCTGCTGACCGGTTGCGTTGGCGGCAACGGTGCTTCGAACACCTCCACAACGACAGTGCCCGCGATTGCGCCGGGACGCGCCGTGTGGTTCTGGGAGTCGCAGGCTCAGATGGCGATCGTCGCCAGCTCCACGGCACAGGACACAGCCATCGCCAACTTCAAGACCTGGAACGTGACCTCGGTCTATGGAAGCTACAGCTCGCAGATGGAAAGCGATCCGGCATCCGTTCGAGCGTGGAACGCAAAGCTTGCAGCCAATGGCATCCGCTCGTACTTCCTCGTATCCTCGGCATCGTTTTTTCTCCCTGATCAATGGACCACAGCGCAGGCATGGCTCGAAAAGTACGTCGTCAACTTCAACACGGCATCCACGGCGACCCAGAAGTTTACCGGTGTAGCGTTCGACGTCGAACCGCAATCCTTCACGGGCAACACGACATGGCCCTCCTGGAGCGCGGCTACGCCAGCACAGCGCAGAGTCTACGCAACGTATCTGGTCAACATGCTTGCCTCCTCACGCGCTTTGCTCGCGAACAACGGCGCTGCTGCGCTTCCGATTGAAAGCTACCTCTCGCACTCCTACATCAGCCTTACATCAACAATTCTGTGGGTAGATGCCGATGACCGTAACGCCTGGTTCGCTCAACTGGCACAGGTCTGCGATAGCATCTCGGTCGACCAGTACGGGACAAACTCTGTGTCGAGCATCGTCACGGGCATAGAAGCAAACGACGCTCTGCTCTCGGGCAAAGCCCGTGTTGCGCTGAGTACCGATAGCACCGACTGGGGCGGCTCAGTGTCTGCCTTCTTCGCCGGCGCTGCCGCCGTAGAAGCGCAGAGCGGCAAGTACGTTGATATCGAAGATTACGACACTACCGCGCAGTAGGCGCATTTCAGGAGCATCACTTGTTTCGACGTTTTCAAGCATCGCGTACCGGGGTTTCGTTGGCCATGCTGGCGTGCCTCGCGAACCCACTCATGCTGGCAGAACAGACTCCGGCACACTCTCGCGGCGCATGGTTCTGGCAGTCGCCAGCAAGCCCCTACGGCTCGCTGCACGTTCTCGGCAAGGAAGAACTCCAGGAGCAGACCATTGCCAGGCTGAAGGCATGGGGAGTGACCACGCTTTACGGCAGCTACCGCGGCGACGCCGTTGAAAGCCGCGCAGAGTTGCGCGCATGGAACGCAAAGCTTGCACGCGCTGGCATCGCCTCGTACCTTCTGCTCTCGGAAACAGAGTTGTTCTTTCCTGATCGCCAGGCCGCGGCCGATGAGAAACTCCGCAACGGCTTTGTGGAGTTCAATGCAACCGCAAAGCCGGAGGAGCGCTTTCAGGGGCTGGCCTTCGACATTGAGCCACATATCTTAGCGACGACGTCCTCCCACGCAGGCTGGAAGGATGCCACGTCGATACAACGCCGCGATTACCTCCGCAACCTGCTCACCTTCTACCAGCACGTTCGTACCAACATAGAACCCAACACACAGCTAGAGGCAACATTGCCCGTGTGGTTCTCGCATCTTGGTGGCAGTGTTGGATGGAATAACTCTGCAGAAAGGGACAGCTGGTTCCGTTCCATGTCTTCTACCTGCAACAGGGTAAGCCTGATGGCCTTCGAACAAAACTCGGCAGATAAGGTGTTGGCTCGTTCGCAGGAAGAGCGTGACCTTCTGGGCCCAGCCGCGCGCGTGGCCTTGCGTGCCAACCTTGGCAAGGAGTGGGGAACATTGGATGACTTTTGGCAGGCCGCTCACTCCATGGAAGCAACTACCCGCACAGGCATCGACATTCAAGACGTAGCAATCCTTGCCGCAGAGGAAGACAAGGACAAGCAGTAATCAGGGTCAGCCCCCTGTAAGAGAAACGAAGCTTCTGCTAAAGAAAAAAACGCGCTGAGAGCCTCTCCATGCTCTCAGCGCGTATCCAGGAAAACTGTAACGACTACTAAGGACGAGCACCCAACGCGCCCGTCCTGGCCGCAACAGACAGTGGTGTGACGATCGGTGTCGCTGCCCCCACAAACTCTGTTACAGACGCTCCGTTTGTGCCGATCGTACCGGACGTATTCGTTCCGGTATTCAGCACCCACACATTCCCTGAAGGGTCGACGACGACATCCATCGTCGCCTGCATATCCGCCTTCTGGAAGCCCCCACCTGTGGGACACCCAGCAGCGCTGGAACATGCGGTGCTCGGTGCAGCGCCGACAGGCGAAACCGCCTTGTAAGTAACCGTCGTACCCGACACCGTAGGGTTCACGGCGACCAGGCCATAAACGCCAGCCGAAGTCTCAGGCCAGTACTCCCCCATCCACATCACGCCGGCACCATCGACCGCCACAGCACGCGTTCCGTTGAGACCGCCGAGATACTGGGCCGACGAGGATCCCGCACCCGCCACAGCAGTTGCCGCAGGAACAAAGCGCTCTGCCTTCGCAATCGCTGTCGATGAGTTCGTGCAGCAAGCCGTGCCCGTGAAGATGGTGTTCGATGCGCCAATCGCAAGACCGTAGGAAGCCGAAGCCAGCCCAGTATTCGCGGTGGTGTAAGCGCCTGCTCCCGTAGCGCGAGCCGCACCCGAGTCCGATGTAGTAGCGACGTCCGCAGTGCTAACGGCTCCTGTGAAGCTCGTGCCGTTGGCAGCCGTCAGCACGATCCGCTGGCCGTTAAACTGCGTTCCAGCCGTCAGCCCGGAGATCGTGACCGTCTGACCTACGACAAAGGAGTTCGTCGCGGTAAAGGTGACAGCACCACTGGAGACCGTGTATGCAGTAATAGCTGCGCTCAAGGGGTACGCCGAAAGCATACTGGATACCGAGCCAGTGATGCCAAAGACTCGCCCAACCGTATCGGTTTGCAAGTTATTGAGCTGGATGGCGCTGGAGCTGCCGCCCGCATAAAAGCTGCTGGCCGCCGCAACAGAAGTTGCCGTGCTGAGGCTCAGCGTTCCAACGGTAGGCGCAACAAATTCGTAGAGCGAAGAACCAGCAGCTGACGAGGTATAGAAGACGTTGCCATCAAGGTCGGAGGTAATTCCATAGACCTGCGCAGCGGGCGTATATCCCAGCGGGGTCGACGTACCTGCTGGCCATTCCGCGATAGCATTTGTCAACGTTCCGTGGCTGTAAGCTGCCCATACGTTACCCGAAGGATCGATCGTGATGTTCTGGCCATAGGTCTGCGCTGTACCCGACTGCGCGTTTGGAACAACGCAGGCAACAGGAACGCCGATCGGGCTCAACTCCACAATCGCAGCCTTGGATACCGATCCATTCACGATGAAGATATTGCCCTCTGCATCAACAGCTGCGCGGGTCGGGACATCAAAATAGCCTGCGCCACCGAAGCCGTTGCTGGAGCATCCCCCTGCGGTCATCTTGTACGTCACACCGATCGTCCAGTCCGTAGGAGCAGTCGCAATCGTTGGTTGAAACGGTGACGTTGATGCCGCCAGATTAAAGAGGCAACCGATATTCGTTGTCGGCCCAGTGCCGCAGGAGGTGAACGTGCCTGCCCCCGTGGGGTTGGTTGCCATGTAGTACGCGGCCTGCAGGGTATCTACAGGCTTCGCGCCGGTGGTACTCAGCGCACCCGCAAACAACTGCGCACAAGCAGCACTGGCGGAGGTCTGCGTATTCACGCAAGCCGCCAGGATGTCAGCCATTGTGTTGACCTTGCCCGCTTCCGGAGTCGCCGTAATCTGCACCGTCGACGTCGAGGCCGAGCTACCGGAGTGGATCGTGGACGCCGTCATCAGGTTGGCAACCCCGGCGACTGCGTTGTTGAGTCCCACGGCAGCCTGTGGCGTAGAAGTCGACACATTCGAGCCATTCGTGCCGATCAACTCAGAACCTGCAGTCGCGCCAGTTGCATTCATATAAGGAGCTAGGGCAAACGCCGCAGCCACCGTGGACACTTCGTTCACAATAACGAAGGTGCTGTTGCTCACAGTAGAGCAGGCGCCAAGTGCAGCCATCAGAACAATGGCCGAGTTCGTATTGGCGCTGTCGTTGATGTGATTGCCAAGGCTGTTGCCACCAGAAGAGATCAGATAGAGCTGCGGATCATCCGACGTCGATGGACAGGCCCAGGTGTTCCCCGAGCCACTTGAGGTGCCGTTCGTTGCGCTCTTCACAAAGGAGAACGCTCCATCCGGGTCAGAGGTCGTCGTTGTCGCCAGCAAAGTACCTGCCGAACCATAGCCCGTCGTGCCTGCAGACCAAAGCTGCACCGTAGCAAAGGCTACCGGTTGCTGACCGCCGTAAAGCGAACCATGAATCGTTGCCTCAGAGCTGTAGGTGTTCACATCGTTTGATACGGCCGCCCCAATGCCACATCCCGAAACAAGCACCGACAATCCGATGGTTGCAGCTCCGGCAAGAATACGTCGCATTGCTCGCATGGCATTCTCTTGCGTTTTCATCTCTTCTTCTCCTGACCTGGATACTGCAATTTTGAATCAGCTTCTACGTTCCACTTAAAAATTCAACTTCATCGCCAACTGCAACTCGCCGTGGCTCGCGGGTGCTGGACACACTACCGAACGCGGAACCCGGCGTCGTTACATCTGAAGAGGTATAAAGCCCCTGTGGGTTTGTGTGGTTGAACGTGTTGAACGTCTCCACCCGAAGCTGTCCACCGAAGCGGCGCGTAAATCGCATGTTGCGCGACAGCGAGATATCCCACTGCTGGAACCCCGGCCCGATCATGGACGTCGGCTTCGCATTTCCCACGCGCAACTGTCCCGAGGGCACATCCTTATAGGCCGCAGTATTGAACCAGCTGTCGAGCGTATGAGCCGCGTTCTTGTTTGGGTCGCCAACCTTATCCGGACGAAGCGTAACCGAACTGCCAGAGCTCAACACACCAAGCTGTGCAGGGTCCTGTCCGCTGCTCGATGTAACTTGCGTGGCAAGGCCAGCATCGAAGCTTGCGGTTCCGCTCAACTGCCAGTTAGCAAAGACTGCATGAGCGACCGTCTTCTTCTTCCACGGATAAGGAATGCGGTACACCCAGCTCGCGACAAAAATCTGGCGGCGGTTGAACGGAGCCACCGAGTACTCCTGATGTGGGTTGTAGTGGTCCTGCGGAGCGTTGTTGCGGTCTGTCCCTGCATCCGTCAGCGTCTTCTGCCACGTGTAGGCCAGACGAAGCGATGAGCCGCTCGCCATGCGCTTCTCTACCGCTATCTGCAGTGAGTTGTAATTCGAACCGTACTGGTTCTGAACAACATTGATTCCGATAAAGCCCGGATAAGGGCGGTAACGATTCACGTTCGGCGTAGTGCCTGTGCTCAGCGCTGTAGTAATGCCCGTCTCCTGCGCATAAAGCCCGGGCTTCAACGTATTGATGTCCGCAATACCCAGCAGATGGGTGCCCTTTGATCCGTAGTAGCCAATATCCACCAGCATTGTCTTCGCAAACTGCTGTTGAATATCAAAGCTCCACTGCTGCGTATAAGGAAGACGCGACGGCAACGGTGTTCCGCGAAGTGCAGGAATAGACGTGGTTGCGGTTCCGGCTGCGGGATTGGCAAACGTCGTATTCGGAACATTCAGATTGTTCAGAAAGGGGGCATTCGTAAAGATATTGTTTTCATAAATACCTGTCAGTGCAGAATCGAAGACCAGACCATAGCCGCCACGAACAGCCGTCGTGTTGCTCGCGAGCGGGCTCCACGCAAAACCTAGGCGCGGCGACAGCGTCATGTAGGACTCATTGCTCACCTTGCTGCCAAACGGCGAATTCAGGTTATTCACGATGATGCCGTTGTAAGGATCGCCCGTACCCGGAACAACCGTCGACGGCGTTGTGGTGCTGATCGTAGGTGCATTCGCCGCGATAAAGCGGTCCGGATCGAAGTTCGTCAGCATGTCGCGCTTGTCCCACGGCTGGCGGAACAACGAGTATCGAAGCCCTGCATTGATCGTCAGCTGCGACAGAACGCGATAGTCATCCTGTCCATAGAACTCCATCTGCGATTGGCGAATGTCAGGACGCAGATCGATCGAGGTTTGCGTGAACGTAGAGTGAGTCCCAAGCATAAAGTTTGCCCACGTCTGCTCCGTCCCGATACCCCCACTGGCTAGCGATGTCGTTGCAAAAGAGAAGCTGCCAGCATTCGTACTGCCGTTATTCTCCGTCTTCTGGTAGTAGTTCCAGGTCGCACCGAACTTCAACGTCTGCCGTCCGGTGACGTAGGTGAGGTTATCGAAGGCGTTGTAATTGCGGCTGTAATTGTCATACCCGCCGTAGCCGGTCGCGGCGCTCAGCCCCGTCATCGTCACATAAGGCACATTGCCCAGCGTGCTTTGGAATGGAAGGCTAACCTTCACGTCGCTTGCGTTTGCCTTCGCCATCAAGCCGATTGGCTGGCTATAACGCCGTCCTGAAGTGAACGCAAAAGCTGCCTCATTCAGCAGCGTCGGACGAAGTACAGACGTAAGCCGCGCCATCGCGTTTGCGCCAGGATACGAGGATTGCGTCGTCGCGACACCAGGAAGTGAGGCACTAATCTGATAGCCATACGGTTCAACCGTGTTGACCGCATCCCGAATGTAGCGAACCGTCATCGACTCCTGCGGAGAGAACGAGTGGTCGACGCGCGCCAGTTCCTGGTGCAGGTTATAGACCGAACGCCCTACAGAAACGAGCGTGTAATTCGAGGTATTCCCGTCCGGGATCTTATCGAAAATATCCTTGATGTATTCGGCGGCAATAGGATCAGGGGTGGTAATCGAAGTGGCCGAGGTAAGACACTTGGTTCCGGCAGAATCCGAATACGACGTACATACAGGATGCGTAAACTGCCCCAACTTCATCGCAGCGGTTGGAGCAAGACCGCTCTTGGTCTGGTACATGATGATGCGACGTGCCTCTTCCGAAAAGAAGAAGAACGTGTCGTGCAACTTTGGTGCCGGACCACCGACGGCACCGCCGAAATCGTTGTACCGCTGCGGTGGCCGAACAATGCCGCGATGGTTGTTCATCGCGTCGTTTGCATTCAACGCATCATTGCGGAAGAACTCATACATATCACCGTGATACTGGCTCGTTCCCGCCATCGTGATGACATTGATCTGCGAAGCAGCATTGCGGCCATACTCCGCGCTATAGGTTCCGCGCGTTACCTTGAATTCTGCAATCGCATCGATGGAAGGCGTATTCACCAGCGTCGTATTTGCGCCACGATCAAGGTTGTCCGCACCATCCAGCAACTGACTGTTCGCCGACACGCGGCCGCCGTTCAGCGAGTACGGCAGAGAGTTCACGCTGCCCGTCGGATTCACGCCTCCGATCGTCAGCTCGTCGCTCCCCGCCGTGCTCGTAACGCCCGGAAGGATCGCCAGCAAGCCAAGGAAGTTGCGGTTGACGATGGAAAGCTCGCGCACTTCCTTGCCGGAGATGATCTGTTCAGAGGCTGCGCTCTGCGTCTGCACCTGCAACTGATCGGCGTTCACCGTCACCGTCTCATCCACCGAACCGGGAACCATCTTGATGGTGTAGTTCAGGCGGTCGGAGACGTGCAGTTCGATACCTGCCTGGTCATATCGCTGAAAACCAGGCGAGGTGACGTGCACGGCATAGTGGCCGATCGGCAACAGAGTCGCATTGAACTCAGCATTGCGGTCTGTCGTCAGGGAGCGGATGGTTTGCTTCGTGTCGGTGTTCACCACGTTGACGTGAGCACCCGACAAAAGAGCACCCGTAGGGTCGGTGACACGCCCCACAATCGTGCCTGTCACTTCCTGCCCAACCGCAGTCTGCGACAACATCAACAAACCACCCGCCAGGAGAAGCACGCTGCTCCACCACTTCGCCTTTGGGGCATCCAAGCGACGCTTCCCTGTGCAGCCAAACACGCTCATGCACTGACTCCAGTTACAGGATGATTACTTGACCTCTACTGATATGTCAGTAGAGGTCAGAAGTCAACACCTTTCTCCAGAGGAGTCGAAGAATGGTAAGTTTTTTCTTCTGCTCCAATCCTTGAGAGCCTTTCGAAGCGATGGCATCTATTTGAAAAATAGCCGGATACAGGATTTCGACACAGGCTGCAGCTCTGCCCTCATGATTTCCTCCCCAAAGGCGTTGGGCCCAAATTAGATCGGACGAATTCAAAGCCGGATTGATAGAGGTCGGCCTCTCGCATTCGCAAAAGACACGCACGTTGCGGAGCTATGGGCATCCTGCTTTACGAACGCACAGAGTTCGATCCGCGCAGAAGCAATCTACGAGGAATCCCGGCACCCCTTGGCGCCAGAAACGGGATACGCTGAAGTTACGCAAATAACCTGAAATCTATTTCTTGGCCGATTCCAATCATGGCTTTCAACATCCTGGGAACACTCCGATGCTGAGTCCTTTGCGGCGGGTATCTCGTCTTACGAACTAGCTGCCGCGATCAAAACACACGTTGTTTACCCAGGGATCTGTGCAGCTCCAAGGGAGTACTGATGTGGATTGTTCGTTTAGCGCTTAGGAGACCGTACACCTTTGTCGTCCTATCGCTTTTGCTCTTTATAGCTGGCCCAGTCGTTGTGCTGCGCACACCGGTAGACATTTTTCCTAATATCGATATCCCGGTTGTATCGGTGATCTGGTCGTACACGGGGTTTTCGCCGGAGCAAATTGCCAACCGTATTGTGCTTCCTTATGAGCGCTCGCTGACGACGACCGTCAACGACATCGACCATACGGAGTCGCAATCACTGAACGGCATCTCCGTCGTGAAGATCTTCTTCCGGCCCAGCGTTAACATCGCTCAAGCCGTGGCACAGGTAACGGCTATCTCGCAGACTGCGCTCAAGCAGTACCCCCAGGGAACAACTCCTCCGCTGGTTCTTCAGTACAGCGCATCAAGCGTGCCCATCCTGCAACTGGGTCTCTCCGGCGAGGGGCTCAACGAGCAGCAGCTGAATGACTTCGGGCAGAACTTCATCCGGACTCAACTTGCAACGGTGCAGGGTGCTGCGCTGGCGTTCCCCTATGGCGGCAAACAGCGTCAGGTGCAGGTCGATCTCGACACGAGCAAGCTGCAAGCCTATGGGCTGTCCGCATCTGACGTCGTGAATGCGATGAGCACGCAGAATGTGATTCTGCCCGCTGGCGATGCGAAGATGGGGCACTTCGACTATGAGATCGAAACCAACAGCACGCCGGAGTCGATTGCCGGGCTGAACGCGTTGCCCATCAAGACGGTGAACGGCTCCACGATCTATGTGCGCGATATTGGCAATGTGCGCGACGGCTTCCCTCCGCAGACGAATATTGTTCGTGTCGATGGACAACGGTCTTCGCTCCTCTCGGTACAGAAGACCGGCAACTCCTCAACGCTGGACATTATCAAGAATGTTCGCGCACAGCTTCCTTCGATTCACGCACAGCTTCCGCCGTCTCTGAAGATTCAGCCAATTGCCGACCAATCCGTTTTTGTGCGGGCAGCGATCAGCGGTGTCGTTCGAGAAGCACTGATTGCAGCGTGCCTGACGGCTGCTATGATTCTGCTCTTCCTCGGAAGCTGGCGATCCACAATCATCATCGCTGTATCCATTCCGCTGTCGGTGATCTGCTCGTTGCTGGCGCTTTCTGCGCTTGGTGAAACGATCAACATCATGACGCTCGGTGGCCTGGCTCTGGCTGTCGGCATCCTGGTGGATGATGCCACAGTCGAAATTGAAAACATTAACCGAAACCTGGAAGAAGGCAAAGAGGTTGAGCAGGCCATCCTCGATGGTGCCGCTCAGATTGCCATTCCGGCATTCGTTTCTACGATCGCAATCTGCATCGTGTTTGTGCCGATGTTCTTCCTTACGGGCGTGGCACGGTACCTCTTTGTGCCTCTTGCAGAGGCTGTCGTTTTCGCCATGCTGGCGTCATACTTCCTTTCGCGAACCATCGTACCAACGATGGCGAAGTATCTGCTGAAAGGTCACGAGCATGATGCAGCGGAGAAAGCGAAGACAAGCCGCAATCCTTTCACACGACTGCAGCTCGTGTTTGAGCACTACTTCGAAAAGCTGCGTAGCTGGTATCACGGTGCGCTCAACATCTGCCTTGAGAACCGTGGCATCTTCCTGTTCGGAACGGTCGCGTTCTGGATTCTGTCCATCGCAGTTCTCTATCCATGGCTCGGACAAGACTTCTTCCCTTCTACAGATGGTGGGCAGTTCAAGCTGCACATACGGGCACACACGGGCACGCGTATTGAAGACACTGCGAAGCTGTGTGATGAGATCGAATCTGTAATCCGCCAGAACATTCCGGCAAAAGAGCTGGGAACGATCATCGACAACATCGGTCTACCCTACTCAGGCATCAACCTGTCGTACTCAAACTCTGCGCCAGTGGGAACGGCCGACGCCGATATCAGTGTCATGCTTTCGGAGGATCATCATCCGACGGCAGAGTACACACACAAACTGCGTGACGTTCTAACGAAGAAGTTCCCCGGTACAGAGTTCTACTATCTGCCCACAGACATGGTGAGTCAGATTCTGAACTTCGGCTTGCCCGCACAACTCGACATTCAGTTGATAGGGCAAAATGCACCCGCAAACCATGTGCTAGCTGAACAAATGATGCAGGAAATCAGCAGTGTTTCCGGAACGACTGACCTTCGCATTCAGCAGCCGTTCAACCTGCCAAAGTGGACTGTCAACGTTGACCGCACACGCGCGCAGCAAGTGGGCTATAGCCAAAAGGACATTGCCGGAGACCTGTTAACCAGCTTAAGCGGCAGCTTCCAGACAGCACCTTCGTTCTATCTCAACCCGCAGAACCACGTAAGCTACAACATCGCAGTACAGACTCCGCAGTACTTTGTGCGGAACCTGCAGCAACTGCAAAACTTCCCCATCTCCACGAACGGATCGTCGACGGCGCCGCAAATTCTGGGCAACCTTGCCTCGATTGAACGCGGTGCGGAGCAAGGAACAATCAGCCATTACAACGCTCGCCCTGTCATTGATATTTATGGAGCGGTGGAGGGCACCGATCTTGCCAGCGCGTCGAGCAAGATTGAAAAGATCGTAACGAAATATCAAGTCAAGGCGCCGCGCGGCACGGAGATTTTCCTGCGTGGACAGGTGCAGACGATGCACTCATCCTTTATGGGACTTGGGTTGGGACTGCTCTTCTCGATCGTGCTGGTCTATGCATTGATCGTGGTCAACTTCCAAAGCTGGCTTGATCCGTTCATCATCATCGCTGCACTGCCGGGCGCACTTGCAGGTATCGTGTGGCTGCTCTTCCTCACAGGAACGCACATCAGCGTGCCTGCGCTAACGGGTTCGATCATGTGTATGGGCGTGGCAACGGCGAACTCGATTCTTGTCGTCAGCTTCGCCAAGGAACAGATGGAGATGGGACTGAGCGCGTTTGAGGCGGCACTGTCCGCAGGATTTACTCGCTTCCGTCCCGTACTGATGACAGCGCTTGCCATGATGATCGGCATGGTGCCGATGGCGCTGGGAATGGGCGATGGCGGCGAGCAGAACGCTCCGCTTGGTCGCGCAGTGATCGGTGGCCTGATGCTGGCGACGTTCGGAACGCTGACCTTTGTGCCCGCGTTCTTCTCCTTCATGCATCGCCATGATGCACCCATAACGCCAAGCCCGGAAGCAGTGGAAGGAAGTGCGACCGCATGAACCGCTGCACAGCACGCACCCCCTTCCCAACATTCGCAATGATTCGCATGGAGAAAGAAGCACGATGAGCCTAGACGGTCACAAATTCAATGAAGTAGATCCTGGCGCGGATGGTCCGGCGTCTAATCGATCCCCCGTTCACGGCACAGAAGAGTTGAAGCGCGAGGCACCAAACGTCTCAGGATTTTCGCTCGGCATTCTGGCGTTCGTGGTTCTTGTCATCCTTGCGATACTCGCGATCATCGGCATTCTGAAACGCAAGCATTCTGCCAGCGAACTATCGAAGTACACGGCCGCGACGTCTGCACCTCCAGTCTCGGTGCAGACACCTGTCTTGCAGAAGAGCTCGAACGAGATCGTGATTCCAGGCAACATGCAAGCGTTCACGATGGCCCCGATCTACGCTCGCACGACAGGCTACGTAAAGATCTGGTATCACGACATCGGATCGCATGTGAAGAAAGGCGAGTTGCTCGCGATCATCGAAACACCTGAACTCGACCAGCAGCTGATGCAGGCGAAGGCTGACCTTGCGACAGCGCAAAGCAACGCGTCTCTGGCGAAGACGACGTCGAGCCGCTACAAAGACCTTGTGTCTCAGAACGCGGTCTCACAGCAGGACACAGACAACGCAGCATCCCAGCTGGAGGCACGGCAGACAGAGGTGAACTCCGCGCTCGCGAATGTTCATCGTCTGGAAGAGTTGCAAGGCTTCGAGAGAATCACTGCGCCGTTCGATGGTGTTATCACAGCACGTAACCTCGATGTTGGGCAGCTGATTACGGCGAACGGTGCCACGGTATCAGCAGGTGCGGGTGTCACCTCGGGCAGCAAAGAGATCTTCGACATTGCCGCAGTCAACACCTTGCGCGTTTACGTAAACATTCCGCAGGTCTACTCTCCCGATGCAAAGAATGGTGCAGTCGCCACGCTGACGCTTCCTCAGTACCCGGGACGCAAGTTTGAAGGCAAGCTGGTTCGCTCTTCGGATGCCGTCGACCCAACGACGCGAACACTGCTTGCAGAAGTTGACGTGAATAACAAGAACGGTGAGTTGCTTCCGGGCAGCTACACCGAAGTGCATCTGCATACAGCAACGCTTGTGCCTGCACTAATTGTTCCGGTCAGCGCATTGATCCTTGACCCGGATGGGCTGAAGGTTGGGGTGGTGGATGCGCAGAACAAAGCGCATCTGATCAAGGTGACCTCGGGCCGCGACCTTGGCTCTACCGTTGAGATCCTCAATGGCCTTTCAGCGGATCAGAAGGTCATCAGCAACCCGCCCGACTCTCTCACGGACGGCGAGGCCGTTCGCGTGGTCAATTCGAATGAGGCTGCGGGAGGCAAGTCTTGAAGCATAGGACTCTACTCGCAAGCACAGGGCTGCTGACGTCGCTGGTGATGACAGGCTGCAAGGTGGGACCGAATTACAAGGTTCCCACCATGCCCGCGCCGCCAGCATACTCAGACAACGGACAGAACGGTGCATGGCCCGCCGCTGCTCCTGCAGACCATGCAGAGCGCGGCGCGTGGTGGACGGTGTACAACGATGAAGAGCTGAACAAGCTCGAAGAGCAGTGCGGCAAAGCGAACCAGCAGATTGCAGCAGGGCTTCATGCTTATGAACAGGCGCATGACCTTGTCCGCGTAGCCCATGCCTCTCTCTATCCCACGCTCTCTATCGGAGCCTCCGGCACGCGAAGCCAGCTTGCGTACAACGAACCTTTGCGCCCTACCGCTTATCCATTGCACTACTGGGATTTCCTTGTTCCTGCGTCGATCTCGTGGGAGCCGGATTTCTGGGGAGCTGTCCGCCGACGCATTGAATCGGCCTCCGCAAGCGCGCAACAGTCTGCTGCAGACCTTGCGACCACACGTCTCAGCCTGCAGGGAGATCTTGCGATCACGTTCTTCCAAGTTCGCGGCATTGACCTTCAAGCGCAACTGCTCCGCTCTACGCTGGACAACTACACCGAGGGCTTAAAGCTGACGCAGGCACGACAAAAGGGCGGGCTGGCTTCTGACAGCGATGTCGAAGAAGCCAAGGCGCAGCTTGAGCAGACTCGTGCGCAACTGATTGATCTTGGCGTGCAGCGTGCTCAGTATGAACACGCTATCGCCGTTTTGATTGGAGCACCTGCCACGGGTTTCCATCTCCCCGAGAAGCCGCTCGCAGGCACACCGCCAAGCGTGCCTACGGGCATTCCTTCTGAACTCCTGCAACGTCGACCGGACATCGCTTCGGCTGAACGCCAGGTGGCGGCAAACAACGCTCTGATCGGCGTAGCGAAGTCGGCATACTACCCTTCCATCACACTGGGGGCGACAGGAGAGCTGAACAGCGCGCATATCAGCGACCTTCTCAACCAGAGCAGCACAGCCTGGGCTGCGGGACCGTCCTTCAACGAAACGATCTTCGATGCGGGACGGCGCAAAGCGCAGGTTGATTACGCGATCGCTCAGCGCGAGCAAGCTGTCGCTCTTTATCGGCAACAGGTGCTTTCTGCGTTCCGCGATGTCGAAGACCAACTCGCTGCTTTGCGTGTGCTGGAAGACGAAGCCGGCGTAACAACACGTGCTGTCGATGCAGCCAAACGGAGCACAGCTCTTGCCACTCTTCGTTACAAGCGCGGCCTAACGCAGTATCTCGAAGTGCTCACGGACCAAACGATCCAGTTGACGAATGAGAGATCGGCAGCCGCGCTGGTATCGCGTCGCATTGTCGCCAGCGTTCAACTCCAAATGGCGCTCGGTGGAAACTGGAGCGCGACGCAGCTTCCGAAGAACTAGCACGCTACGACTTATGCCGGTGCAGATCGACTCCATCAAGTCGATTTGCACCGGCATAGTTGTTTCAGGAAATTTCCCAGCAGGGTCTCACTACTTCGACTTATCTACCTCAACGCCAAACACGTACGTGGGGCCGAACATGTTGGAACGGAAGATGATCATCTTCGCATCCGGCGTGAACATGACGTTGGGCTCAAGCGTGTAGTTATGCTTGCTCATGTTCACCAGTTTTTCTGCATGAAAAACGTACGGCTGCACGAAACCCTTTTCGTTGATGGCTCCCGGCGATGAGATCTTCTCCGGACGGAAGAGATAGAGCCACTCCCCCTCAGGAGCATGAGCTACCTGCCTTGGGTCGCCGCCGTCACCTGCAAACAAGCCAGCCTGCTCATTCACATTGAAGTGGATCGACCACTCGTTGCGGTCCATGTGATACCAGTTGCGTTGCCCCGTGCTGAGGTTCAGCGAGGCTAACCAGAAGTCTTCCCCTCTTGGCGTCTGCAGATCGTAGTAAACGGTATCGCCACGTCGCCCCCAGAACTCGTGGCCAGCAATCTCCATCACCATGGTTCGCTTATGCATCAGTTCGTTGTGCGTTCCATCGGTGTGGATCGTCCAGATGCGATCGACCTTGTGCCATGGGCCTTCGTGGCAGTACATCAGCAGCTTTGGGTCGCTGGGAGAAAAGAGCAGGTGGTTCACCCAGTCCGTCGAGTGCAGAAGCTCTGTGACTTTGCCAGTTTCAAGGTTGAGCGTGTAGAGGACAAGAGGGATGCGCGCGGCCAGTCGCCGCTCCATCATCTCGCCCTTGTTGCGTGGCTGATCCATTGGGCTTGTTTGCGTGGTTGAAGCGCCATCGGCCTTTGAGTGGCCCCGCGGACCATTGTGCCCGTACTGCTCGTTTGGCCTGTCCTGCTCATCGAATGTTCCAGCGGCCAAAGTCTCATCCGCATTGATTGTGACCAGGCTGCCGCGTGGAGGAATTACGCCCAGCTTGCGAGTTTCGCCCGTATCAACGTTTGTGGAGTAGACCGCATGCTCTGGCTCCTTCACATAGAAGATGCGCGGCGTTTTATGTCCGACTTCAAGCGTGTGCACGCGCTCTTTTAGTACGACGCGTGTCTTCAACGTACGGAGATCCAGCACGTTCACTCCGTTCGGCGTGGTGTAGACCATCTCGTGACCGTCGGGAGTGAAGGCGTTTACGTTGAAGTAGAAGCTGGCGGAGCCGGGTTCATCGGTAAGCCGGGTCACACGATGGCCGGTATCTTTGTCTATCCAGGTCTTAGGTGGATGAGCAATCTCCTCTGCCGTTGGACGCTTGTCAGGCGGACGGCGTTCGACAGGGCCAGAGAAGTCCTGAGCGGTGGCGCTTGATACAACACATGCAATTGAAAGACAGGCGACATTCGCCCAGGCTGAAAATTTCATGGGGATTATCCTTCACAAAAACACTATCGAGAAAATAGCCCCGGACGGATAAACCGCCCGAGGCCAGGAAGGGGGAGCAACCTCCCTCAGAAGGTGAACTTTCCAGACACCTGCATGGAGCGTGGGGCGTAGGTGCTGGCAAGGCTTGTCACGGTACCAAAGGTGCTTGAACCAAACGAAGAGTTGATACTGCCAAACACCGTATGGTTCAAGAGGTTGATGACATCCAGCTTCAGCATCACTCCATAACGGCTGGTGACGTGGAACTGACGGGCGATATTGGCATCCAGGGTGAAAGCCGCCGGGTTGGTTAGGTGATACGCCCCTGTACGTGGCGCGTTGCCGAGGAGTTGCACCGTGGAGCCAGGAGCCGTAGCCGCGGAAACGAACGCATTCGAAGCGATATAGTTCGCTGCCGTGAGTCCGCACTTACCCGCAGTGGTTGTGCCGCTTGCAGGACTTACATTCAACGCGCAAGCGTTACGCTGCCCGTTAATATCACGACCAAAACCGCCACCAATACGAGCCTTCCCCGAGAACGCCGGGTTGAGATCAGGCATGCACTGTCCCTGCAGAGGCGAGAGGCAGCTTGAGGAGGTCAACGCTACGGCTGTTCCCGTCGCGTAGGTCGTAATGAAGCCGACAGTGTAGTTGCTCAGCAAAGCCTTCGACCATGCGTTGGTACCACCCAGATGGTTTGCACCAACAGGGAGAGCATAGGTACCGAACGCGTGGAAGACGTGCGGGCTGTTTGTCGTGGTTTGCGAACGTTCGATGCGGTCCATACCGTAGCTCTGGCCTGTAGAGCGAGAGATAGCGGCGGATGGGATTGCAAATCCGGAACGGAAGGTACCGTCATTGCCCACATTGCGCGACCATGTGTAGTTGAAGTTGTAAGTCAAACCATGCCATACACGCTGGTCCAGCACGATCTGTAAGGAGTTATAGCTGAAGTTGGCAACGTTCTGCCCCCAGAGATCAGTTACACCGTTTGCGGCACCAGGAGTGCTGCTTGAGTTGACTGCGTAGTACTGTGGGAAGGCGACAAGGCCTTGCGCAACCGACAGAGACGAACTCGTAGCAGTGGTAGCAGCCGCAGCAGTGAAAAAGCTGGGGAATGCCAGTCCGGGCATGGCGGCTTGCGCCAGGGCAATGTTTGCTGCCGTAGCTCTTGCCGTCAGGATGGGCGTGCCATCAGAGGCCTTCACACCAGCCAGACCCGCAAGATAACGCGGATCGAGTTGGTTGCTCCAGTAGCCACGAGCGTTCGCGGCACCGCTGGTGGAGTTGATCAGATGATGGCTCTGATTACCCACGTAGTTGATCGACAACGTCAACGTGTTGGTGATGGCCTGCTCGATGCCGACGTTGTAGAAGTTGAAGTCTGGTGCGCGGCCCGAGAAGTATGGGTCGGCATAGGAGACAGCCAGGGGTGCAGCAACAGAGGTTCCGTTAACGTAGTTGCCAGAGTTGAGCACCTGCGTTGCGGAGCCGGGAGTGACCTGCCCCGGATAGTTATAGCCCGCGCCAAAGAGGGACGTGTTGTACAGAGCCGTTCCCGTAAGTGCTGCGTTGTTGTTCAGGTAGAACCCAGGAGCGGCTCCGGCACCGGAGGTGGATTCCGTAGCTGATGCCGTGGGATTGAAGCCAAGCTGGCCTGTTCCCTGATAAGCACCTGCACGACCACCAACACCACCGCCCTGCGAGAAGACACGCCCAGCCCCCATGCGCAGAAGCGTCTTCGGCGTGAAGGCGTAGGTGATGCCGACGCGCGGCCCCCAGTTCTTCCAGTAAGTCTGCACAGGGGTGCGGCAGTTACAGCTTGCCGGTGAGCCACCGCGGTTCCCTGCGAACTGAATGGCACCCGCCGTTCCCGTAGCAGGGTTTGTGAGGTTCGGGTTCATGAAGCTCCAGCGGTCTTGAACCTCGTGATACGGCGGGAGGTAGTCCCAACGAAGACCTGCGTCGATGGTGAGCTTGTTTGTAGCCTTCCAGACATCTTCCACATAAGGAGCAACCGTGAAATAACGTCCGCCAACCTCGCTGACATACTGCAGCGGAAGCGAAGTGGTAGCGCCTGCTGCTCCGAGAAGGAAGCTGGCGTAGGAGTATCCCGTTGCTGTTGTCAGCGACGAACCGGAGTAGTTCGCTGTCGCGTATGGCGTGTACTGCAGGCCGAGCGGCCCGGTGAAGGTCGCAGGGTTTGCATTGTTGATCTGCTGCCACTGCATGGTGATGCCAGCCGTAATGGAGTGGCGTCCCTTGGTGTACTGCAGGTTGTCCTTGATCGAGTAGTTGTTTGGTGTCGTCAACTGCGTCGAGTTCGTGCCGACTGCAGCAAGCAGGCCGCTCGAAGAGGGAGTCTGCCCCCAGTTCGTGATGGGCGTGGTGCCAATCGTGCTGGCCTGGAAAGCTGCCTGCGGGAACTCCGTGCTGGACTGTCCACCCGGCAGGTTTCCAACCCCCAGCCCGCTGATGCCATACGTTGCATTCCCGTCCGTATTGCTACTGATGTTCTGGTAGAAACGCGTGTAGCCGAACTTGAACTGGTTTACCAAGGCATTGCTAATCGTGTAGGTGTCTTCCACCGCGAAGTTCTTGGGGAAGATGTTTGCCATCGTGCCGCCCGTGTAGGGTAGCGGCAGATAAGGCGTATTCCAGTTGTTGAGGTAGTGCACCGCACCCATGGTGCCAATGGTGGAGATACGATGCTTCGGCGAAATGTCGAAGTCAACCTTCCAGTCGATCAACTGATTGTCAAAACCTGTCGGAATTGACTGGGTGTAGTTGTTCACCAAAGTTGAAGTATTGTTCGGGTCCGGAAGCCACGACTGCATCTTCTGTGAAATCGGCGAGATATAGCCCGCAGGAATGATGTTGTTGGTAAGCACACCATTCTTCATTGCAGTGAAGGGTGTACGGGCGCAAGTGGCTCCAACGCAGTTGCTGGTCGTTGGGTTGTAGAGGAAGGCGGCATTCGTAGCTGCCGTTGTCCCCGTGCCCGTCAAGCCGCTGCCTACGCAAGTAGTAGCGCAGTTGAGTTCGGTGAAATCACCGGCTTTCATCAGCGCAGTGGGCACTGTGGACTGCGAAGGGTTGGCAACCTTGCGGCTACGGAAACGGTCGTAGGCGACGAAGAAGAACACGCGCTTGGTACCCGGGACATGGCCGCCAATCGAAGCAGACAGTTCGTTCTGATCATCCTGAGGCTTGGGTGGTGCAACGAACTGCCCCGCCGCGTTCTTCACTGACGAACTCTTGGTGAGGAAGTTCCACGAATCGAGTGCCGAGTTACGGAAGTAGTCGGAAACCTGTCCGTGAAATTTCAGACCACCAGACTTGAGCGTGAAGTTCTGCGCACCCGCTCCGGCGTACTCTGCGGGCGGCGTGCTGGTGATGACCTGGAACTGATCAATAGCGTCCACGCTGACAGCCTGACCAACCAGACGGTTGTCGCCCTGCTGGCTGACAGTCTGTGCCGGAAGACCTTCAAGGTAAAGTTGGCCGAGGTAGTTACCCGTACCGCCAACGATGGGCAGACGCGCACCGCCCTGTGCTCCCGGAGCCAAAGAACCAAAGGCCGTCGGATCACGCTGCGCGTTGTTCATGATCAACGGAAGCTGAGCGTACGTCTCGTTTTCGAGCGTCAGGCCGATGGTCGCGTTGTTCGTCTCCATCTGCGGGGGAGCGTCCGTTACAGTTACGGTGTCCAATGCACCACCATTCTTCAGCGAGACGTTGAAGGTTGTTAGCTTCAAAGCATCGAGGCGAAGGTTCTTCTGCACGTACTCCGCAAAGCCCTCGGCCTTCACCGAAACGGTGTAGAGGCCGGGTGCGATTGGAGAGACCGTGAACAAGCCATCGCCTGTTCCCTGGCGCGTTGTTACGACGCCCGTGCTCTGGTTGGTGACGACGACCGTCGCATTGGGAACGGCTGCGCCGGTGGTATCGGTGGCGACGCCCTGGATGCCAGCCTCGCCGCCGGTCTGCGCAATCGCCATTGGCGCACAGAAGGCAAAAAACAATACGAGACAAAGAGAAAGTGCGGCTTTCATAAAACCGCCCTGATGCTGGTGCGTGCGCTGGCCAGGCGCAACGTAATTCATAAACAACTGCATTGGAGCTCCTCCTACACCCTTTCGTGAGGGACCTATCTTGAAGCGCCGACCACACTACGTCGCCAAGACGAGAAGCGTCAATAGAAAAACTGTTCCTCAGTAGGATTATTTTGTTGTACCGTCGACTCTACTGCTTCTTCTGGAAATGGCAGAGAAATGCACAGGAGTTCTCATCGTGAAGCGATACGCGCAGGTGATCCAACTACGCCCCGAAGACGAGGCCGAGTACATTCGATATCATGCCGAAGTCTGGCCCACTGTGCTTGCCACCATCGCAGCATGCAGCATTCGCAACTACACGATTTTCCTGCGCAACAGCGTGCTCTTTGCGTACTTCGAGTACCACGGCACGGACTACGCTGCGGACATGCGCAAAATGGCGGCCGACCCTGAAACGCAGCGCTGGTGGAGCATCATGGACCCAATGCAGCAGCCAATGCACGACGCCGCGCCAGGCGAACAATGGTCGCCACTGCTGGAAGTTTTCCATACAGATCAGGAGGCTGCTTCGTAGGCGGCAACTACAGCCTGTTGCCCACTACGAAGCAGCCCACCAGGAAATAACGGCCGTTACGGCATTTGTGATTTCAGGTACGTTCCATAACCGATGACAACGGTAGCCGCGATCAGCAGCAGAAGTCCGCTTGCAACGAGCATGCGGGTTCTTCTGCTGGTTCCGCTCCACTCTCGCAGACCGATCCCCCAAAGGTTCGCGAAGAGGATGATGCTCGACATGTGCAACGTCCAGCCAGCGAAGTTGTACTTGCCCATGCGGGCTTCACCCATCGAGTAGAAGAAGAACTGGAAGTACCAGATGATGCCTGCAAGCGCCGCGAAGAGATAGTTCCGCGTCAGCACGTCGGGAGCAATTCTCTGCGTCAGCTCACGCGGATCAACATCCTGCAAAGTGTCGCCAGAGGTCGTGGCCGTACGCATCGGATTGTATCCAGGGCGCCCCACAAACTGCTGCAGCGAGCGGTTGCGCACGATGAGAGCGCCGGACCACACGAGGTTCGTGATGAAGCCTCCCCACAGTACGACAATCAGCACAGGAAGCCCCTGCAGTACGTCGCTGCGACCACGCGCCAGAAGCTCCACCTTCTCCATCTCCGCGATAGGCTTGCCCGCGGCAAGGCCAAAGGAGAAGAACGAACTCATGATGCCCGCGAAGATCGCGACGGCAAGCCCCTTGGCGAAGCTGAAGTCACGTTCGCCCGCCTCCGCCTTCTTTTCTGCACTGACCTCGTGCTCTTTCGAGGCACCCGCAGCGCCACTCACCGCGATAGCAAGCAAGGAGAGCAGAACGCCGGCAAGCGTTACCTGCCCCCAGCTCTCATGCAGGATGGCGTGGATGCGGCCGTCATAGATAGGCGGCACGAGCGTGCCAAACGCGGTACAAAAGCCAAGCGCAATGCCGTACCCCAACCCCAGCCCGAGGTAGCGAATAGCCAAACCAAACGTGAGCCCGCCGACTCCCCAGAGAAGGCCGAAGAGCATCGCCCACAGAATGGCCGACATGGGCGCACGATGCAGGATGCCAAAGACATCCGGCACAAAGAGAAGCGCAAAGAACGTCGGCGCAATCATCCAGGCAGCTACGCCCTGGATGATCCAGTAGATCTCCCACGACCAGCGCTTGATGCCACGGAACGGAATGAAGTTGCTGGCAGAGGCTAAGCCACCCAGCCAATGAAACAGAACCCCAAGAAACGGATTAGCGCCCACGAAGTGTCCTTAGAAAGCGACCGAACCTTGGCCCGACCGGCGCAGCCATCCTACCCCATTAGACTCACAATGGAGAATAGTTTCTCTATTGATAGTTTTGAACTTTTCAACGAATTCCTCCTTTGCACGGTTCAGAAACAGAAACCATTAGGGAAATACCGTTTCCTGTCGGATAATTCCGTTACTGCAGGAGCCTTCCCAATGCCGTCCAAAATGCCTTCTCGTCCCGCGTCCAGTGCCAAACGGCTCTACCTCATCCCGATTCTGACGAAGGCGCTAGACATTCTGGAGCTGCTACAGAATGAAAACCAGCCGATGGTGCTGGAGGCTATCCACAAGCGCACGCGCATCTCGAAGACGACGGTCTATCGGATTCTCAAGACTCTCGTCCATCGCGGATACGTAAGCCAGACGGCAGACCGGCAGTATCGTTTCATCTCACGCGCACGCAAGCTTCGCTTTGGCTTCGCGGGACAGAGCGCGGAGATGGCATTCTCGAACGATGTAACGGATAGCCTTCGCCGTGCGGCCGAAGCTGTTGGTATCGATCTTCTCGTCCTCGACAACCAGTACAACGCGGGCAAGGCGATTGAGAATGCAGATACGTTCATCCGTGAGCGCGTGGACGTCATCATCGAGTTCCAGGTGGAAGAGCATGCTGCGCCGGTGATCGCGGACCGCGTCTCTGCTGCGGGCATTCCGCTGATCGCCGTCGACATTCCGCATCCGCACTCCACCTACTTTGGCGTGGATAACTACCGCACCGGATATACCGCGGGAGAACTGCTTGCCACCTTTGCCCTCAATCGCTGGAAGGGGAAGGTGGATTGGATGCTCGGGCTCGAGATTCTTGAGGCAGGCCCCCTCGTACAAAGCCGGATCACCGGGGCCATTGAAGGCGTGAAGAGCCTCCTGCCAAACACTCCCATCGAATGCTTTGTTCGCATTGACGGACGTGGCATGCGCGATAAGAGCCAGCGCGCGGTGGCCGACTTTCTGAATCGGCATCCGCAGGACAAGCGCATCCTTATCGCAGCCGCCAACGACACCAGCGCGCTCGGCGCGATCGCCGCTATCCGCGAGCTTGGTCGCGAAAAGCATGTGGCTATCGTGGGACAGGATTGCGTGGACGAGATGATGGCAGAGATGCAGCGAAATAATACGCCAGCTATCGGATCCGTCTCGCATGAAGTCTCAGAGTACGGACCGAGGCTCATTGAACTTGGGCTGGCGCTCCTGCGTGGAGAAACCGTCGCGCCCTATAACTTTGTGAACCACCGCGTAGTGACGAGCGGTAATACGACGGCGCAGCCCGTTGAACCCAGCACGGTACCGGCTCGAACGGCGACGAAGCGTAAGGCAAGCCAGAAGTAGTGAATCTTCAATGAGAAACAGTTTCCCTGTTGACATTTGTTAGCCGGGATTACTACTCTTCGCTGCGTACGCCGCATACCGATCTCATGAAACTTCGCCACCTCCCATACTCGGCTTGTCTCGCTGCCCTTTCCTGCGTTCCGCTGCTCGTTGCCTCAACAAAGGCCGAAGCACAGCAGCCTGCGATCAGCCCGCGCGCAGTCTTCCTGCATCCCCCAGCAGAAGCGCGGCCGATGGTGCGCTGGTGGTGGTTTGGCCCTGCGGTTACGCACCCCGAGATTCTTCGCGAGCTGGAGCAGATGAAGGCCGATGGAATCGGCGGCGCGGAGCTTGCGTTCGTCTACCCGGAGTCGCTTGACGATCCGCCACGAGGCATCCACAACACAGCCTTCCTGTCGCCCGAGCACCTCAATGCGATTCGCTACGCACAGGTCGAAGGCCGACGACTTGGTTTACGCATCGACATCACCTTGTGCAGCGGTTGGCCTTACGGCGGACCGAAGACGACGCTTGCCGAAGCAGCAGGGCGCTTGCGGCTTCTAGAGCTTCCTCTAGCAGCCGATGCCACCACGGTGCCTGCCCCGAAGCTTGAAGAGGGCGAGAAAGTCATTGCAACGTTTCTCGCACCAGGCGAGCCGAAGCGCTGGTCAGCCTCGGATGCTCTCCGCATGCCTTCGAAGCTTATGCCTGCAAAGACATCGCGGGTTGTGCTCTTCTTCCTCTCTTCTCATACCCATCAAAAGGTGAAGCGAGCTTCTGTGGGAGCCGAAGGATATGTGCTTGATCCGTTCAGCAAACAGGCTGTCGCGTCGCACTTGAAGAACGTAGGCACACCACTGCTGAGCGCCTTTGGCAGCACACCACCCTATGCCATTTTTTCGGATTCGCTCGAGGCCTACGGCGCGGACTGGACACCGACGCTACCCGAAGAGTTCCGCAAGCGTCGAGGCTACGACCTGCTCGCGCATCTGCCAGAACTCTACGCAGGGGGCACTGCTGCGGCCGAGTGCGTGAGGCATGACTGGGGGCGCACGCTTACAGAATTGGTTGACGAGAACTACCTCACGCAAATCAATGATTGGGCACGCGCACACGGCACGCGCTTCCGCTCCCAGACCTATGGTGAGCCTGCCGTTTCCCTTGCGAGCCAACGTTTGGTGGCGCTGCCCGAAGGAGAAGGGCCGCAGTGGCGAGCGTTCTCGACGTTGCGCTGGGCCAGCAGCGCGAACCATCTCTTTGGCAATACGGTCACCTCTGGCGAAACGTATACCTGGCTGCATTCACCGGTGTTTCGCGCGACCCCGCTCGACATGAAGGCGGAAGCCGATATCGACTTCCTGATGGGAGAGAACCAGCTTATCTTTCACGGCTGGCCGTACTCCGCGCCAGGCGCGGGTGAGCCAGGGTGGTCGCTCTATGCAGCTGGCGCGTTCAACGATCACAATCCATGGCATCCCGTGATGCCTGCCGTTACCGAGTACATCACGCGGCTTTCGGCCCTGCTTCGACTGGGGAAACCAGCCAACCAGGTGGCGCTGCTGCTGCCTACGGATGACGCCTGGGCAAGCTTCAAGCCAGGCAAGGTCACCGTTACCGGTGCAATGCAACACCTGATTCCTGCTGAGCTTCAGTCGGCGATTCTGGCTGCGGGGTACAACGACGACTTCGTCGACGCGGACACGATTGATCGCCTTGGCGTGCGCTATCCCCTGCTTCTTATCCCACCAACTGAGCGCATTCCCATCACAACGCTGAAGCAGATTGCAAGCTTCGTCGCGGGTGGTGGCCATGCTCTTACAATCGGCCATCAGCCCGCACTGAATGCAGAGGGTGAGGCGTTAAGCGCACAGGAGCAAAGCATCCTCACAGGCTTTCCGCATGTGGCCAATATCGCTGACGTTCCTGCGGCGCTTCATGCCCTTCTGACTCCCGACCTGGTTCTTCATAGCGACGATGCGAAGACGGCCGAGACTCTCGGCTTCATCCGCCGCGAACTGCCGGGCGCAGACATTTATTACGTGGTGAACACCGGAAATACACCCGTAGACACGAGCATCACGCTGGCCTCCAGACATCCGTACGCAGAGCAGTGGAACCCGGATACGACAGTTGCTGCGGCCGTGCCTCGTGAGCAGCAGGAGCTTCATCTGGCACCGTACGCGTCCACTCTTTTCGTCTTCACGGAAGCGAAGAGCGCCCACAACAACGCGTTCTCCTCGGCTCACGTACTGGCCGACCTCACGCATGATTGGAACATCCGCTTCGTCGGCGCGAAGATCACGCGCGAAAACGCCGATCTATCTGATTGGGCGGCATCCCCAGCCACGGAACACTTCTCGGGCGAAGCGGTTTACAGCCACACATTGCAGCTTGCAGACGTGCCCCGCGGCCGTATTCTTTTCGCGATTGATGGTGGCAGACCTTTGCTGGACGCATCAACCAACAGCAAACGCGAGGCGCCTGCTCTTGGTGCGAATGGTTTGCCGAATCCGCTCATTACGCGTACGGGGCCTGGCATGAGCGCGCACTTTGACCCGCCCGTTCGGGAGGCCGCGCTGCTCATTGTGAATGGGAAGCCTGCTGGAGCATTGTGGCACCCACCGTATCAACTTGATATCGCTCCGCTGCTGCAAACAGGAACGAACACTATCGAGTTGCACGTCTTCAATACGGCACTCAACGCATGGTCCGCGCTACCGCCACACGATTACAAACCGCTCACCGAACGCTACGGGAATCGCTTTCAGATGCAAGATCTCGACAAGGTTCAACCGCTCCCGTCGGGCATCTTCGGAACCATCACGCTCGTCAACGAGGCACCATGAGGTGTTGCCGCGCATCGGACTGTCCATTTCGCGGCGACGCTTGCAGCGCATACCCACAAAAAGCTCCACACAAGTACGAGGATTGATCGTGCCCAAAACTTCTGCCCGTTCCGCTCTGCTTTTCAGCGCGTTTGCTCTCGCCTCCAGCATCGGAGTCGCCCAGCAAAGCAAATGGCCTCAGCCTACTGCGCCGATGCAGGCTGGTATCGACAAAGACACATCGCGCCACTTTGGCGATGCTCCTGTCGACCCCGGACCGCTTGCCAGTGATCTGTCTCCGGCACTCACCCCCGCGGCCATCGATGCGGCAACGCGCAAGGTTGCGGACTGGCAATTGCGCGTCTCCGAGCCGTACTTCGAACACATCTGGACGTGGAGTGTTCTTTACTCCGGCTTCATTGCGGCTTCCGAATCTACCGGCGACCCGAAGTACCGCGAGGCCATGCAGCACATGAGCGAACACTTTCACTATGAGCTTGCCGGGCGCACGCCCAACGCGGACACGCAATCCATCGCACAGACGTATCTCGAGCTCTACATGCTGCAGGCAGCACACGATAGAGCATGGTCACCGGACCTCAATCAGACGATGGTTGCACCGACCCGAGCAGACCTCGACAATGTCATCAATCTGCCGACGGTTCGTGCGGGCGATCCTCGCATCCCATGGTGGTGGTGCGATGCCCTCTTCATGGCGCCGCCTGTGTGGGCGCGGATGTATGCCGTTACGGGCGACCACAAGTACATCGACTATCTCGACAAACAATGGGCCAACACCTATGCCGTGCTGTGGGACGCAGACGAGCACCTCTACGCGCGCGATGAAACGTTCAAATCGCAACGCAGCCTGAACGGGAAGAAGATTTTCTGGTCGCGCGGCGAAGGCTGGGTAATGGGCGGCCTGGCGCGCACGCTCGAGTACCTACCGAAGGACGATCCCCGGCGTGCTTTCTATGAACAGAATCTGCGCGACCTTGCCGCCGCAGTCACCAGGCATCTCGATCCGAAGACGCATCTACTGCACGCAAGCCTTCTTGACCCCGAGCACTTCCCGCTCGACGAAACGTCTGGCTCGGCGCTGTATCTATACGGACTGGCGTGGGGTGTGAATGAGGGCGTGCTCGACGCGAAGACGTATCGCCCTGTTATCGACAAGGTGTGGGCAGGCTTGCTGCACCATGTTTATGCGGATGGCCGCTTCGGCGGCATTCAACAGACAGGCGCAGAGCCTGCGTTCTATCCACCGTCCGCGTCTTTCACCTACGGCGTTGGTGGCTATCTGCTTGCAACCGCAGAGCTCAAGCGCATGTCGCTGGGTCACCATGCGCCTCCGCGTCTGGCACAGCAGTTGCCGCCTTATACGAAGCAGTTGCCTTCGTCCAAGGCTCCCAGCGCAACGACCGACCCAGCCAACCATGCGCATATCGAGCTGCCAACGCCGGCTGATCCAAACTTGCAAAATCTCATCCTTGTCGGCGACTCTACCGTGCGCAACGGCAAAGGCGATGGAGCCAACAACCAGATGGGATGGGGCGATGAGCTTGCCCAGTACTTCGACCTCTCCAAAATCAACGTAGTGAATCGCGCGATCGGCTGGCCGCAGCTCTCGCACCTACATCACCGAAGGCCACTGGGCGTCGACCCTGCCCTACATCCGCACTGGAGATGTTGTGCTGATCCAGTTCGGGCATAACGATAGTGGTCCGCTCGACGATGCTGCCCGTGCACGCGGCTCCATGCCGGGCGTAGGGGACGAGACACGCGAGATTGAGAACCCCGTGATGAAGCGCCATGAAACCGTGCATACCTTCGGTTGGTATCTCACGCAGTATGTGCGCGAGATTAAAGCTCGTGGGGCAACGCCTGTTCTTTGCTCCATGATTCCGCGCAAAATCTGGGTTGATGGCAAGGTGCAACGCACCACCGACACCTATCGCGGCTGGACTCGCACGATCGCAGAGCGCGAGCACGTTCCATTCCTCGACCTCAACGAGATCATCGCGGAGAAGTATGACGCTCTGGGGTCCGCAGCCGTCGAGCCGCTCTTCGGAGACGAACACACGCACACCACAGCGGCGGGTGCAATCCTCAACGCTCAAGCCGTCGTTGCCGGTCTGAAGGCGATGCCGAACGACCCTGTGGCCAAGGACTTCTCCGCGCAAGGAGACTCCATTCGTGCGTTCTCCCCTGCCTCAAAATAATCATTACCCCAACAAACAAAACACGCTGTATGCCTGCGATTCCAGCCAGGCATACAGCGTGTTTTTGTTACAGCGTAGAGCAGCGTTTTAGAAGAAGATTCCAGCCTGAATCAACAGGTTCAGAGAGCTCTTCGCCTTGGGAGCGATCTCCGGGCCGTTGGTGTAGCTGATACCCGGGGACAGATAAAAACCGCGAGCCATACGAGCGGTGTAGCTTGCCGTCAGACTTGTGGCGCTGTTCCAGTACTTCTCACCAGCCGCAGCCGCCTGATACTTCGCATAAGGGCTGTAGGTAGTGTGCGAGGAGACGATGCTCGCCATGTCCATGGGGCGCCGTGCAAACGGGCTGATCATGTAAACGCGCGCTTCGTAGTACTGCGTGTAGGAGTTCTGAACAGCCGGCGCATACATCGCGGAGAAACCGCCGTAGATACCGCGGTACGGAGCGGCCTTGTCCGACTTCCAGAGCTGACGATCCGCGAGCAGGTAGCCGAGGTAGTTGTTCGTCGTCTGGCCACCCGTCTTCAGGTTCGTGAAGTGAGTGGTGTTGTACATATAGCCGCCACGCAGCCACATCTGATTGTGGTCCTTGTCAGAAGCCTGCTGATAGCCACCCTCGTAGATCGTCAGCAGACCATCTCCCTTGGGCTTGAAGCGCAGACCGATGGTGTCGCGTCGAGCCTGCTCTACGCCACCCTTCGGGTCCATCGAACGCTGGAAGCTGTACTTGGTGTAAAGCTTCTTGGTCCAGTGATAGTTCACGTTAAAGGCGGGCGTCGTCATCGGCAGGTACGACATACCCACTTCAAACGGCAGCGAAGCAAACACACCGAGCGAGCCCGATGAAGCCTGTCCACCAATAGCCGTACCAACAAACTCGAAGTCGTTGTCGATGTAGCCGCCCTTCAGCTCGAGTTTGTTGTGGAAGAGGCTCTGGTAGTAGCTGATGTTGCCGAAGCCAATATCGTTCGGGCCGCCAGCGTTCCAACTGATCTTCTGAATCGTGCCCATGATCTCAAGCTGTCCACCGCGAATGCCGAGCTGACGCAGATCCCATGTCAGCACAGGATAATGCGAACTCTTCCATGTGGGGCGCTGACCGGTGAAGGTCTGCTGCGCGAGGGGCACAGGAGGAGAAGTGGTGTTGTAGGTGAATTCGTTATCGTCGATATCGAAGAGGCCGATGCCCTTGCGTGCCAGTGCCTGGCGAACAGGGTTTTTCAGGCCAAAGAGCATCTCGGAGAACGGCGGCAGCTTGAGGTACGTGCCACGGAAGTTGAGATCTTCGATGTCGCGGCCACCGGGGTGCTCGTAGTCATAGGGCTTCGGCTCGGCGGCCTTTACCGCCTGGGCCTGCGGACCGATGGACGACGAAGAGTCCGTGCTGCTCTGCTGCGCTACAGCCGTTGAGGCAAGAGCCAGCAGCAGAGCCACTCCTGCTCCGGCCTTCTTGCCATGAGCAAGGATGCGTTGTTGAGTTTCGTGGAGGTACATAAGTTTTCTCTTTCTTTACAAACACGGGGAGAAGCCGGATGCCACAAGGCCTTCGCCTTGGAGCATCCGCTTCGACTACTTCAACGACACAGCGTTGTTGAGGGTAAGGTCGCGTGAAGAAGCACCAACCAGCACACGATAGGAACCAGGCGTAAGCTGCCAGTCGTTCTTCGCGACATCGAAGAGCGACAGCATCTTGCGGCTGACCGTGACCGTGGCTTCCTTGCTTTCGCCCGGGGCAAGAGCCAGCTTCGACCAACCCACCAGACGATGTGGCGGCTCACCAGCTGCGGAAGGAAGCTCAGCATAGACCTGTGCGATCTCCTCACCAGCGCGCTTGCCTGTGTTGCGAACCGTGAAGTGAACGGTCAGGCCTTCAGCCGTGGGCTCAACGGAGAGCTTCGAGTAAGCATAGGTGGTGTACGAGAGACCAAATCCGAACGGGAAGCGAACGTCCTTGTGTTCTGCGTCATACCACTTGTAGCCAACCTTCAGCTTCTCGTCGTAGTGAACGTTGAAGGTGGGCAGGCCGTTGCCGAGATCACGCATGAGATCGGTGAGCGACTCGCCCTTCTTGATCGTCGGCTCCGAAGCCTTCGGCGTCGGAACGAGTTCGGGACGGGGCAGATCCGCCTCTGCAATGGGGAACGTAACAGGCAGCTTTGCTGTCGGGTTCACTGCACCAGAAAGCACGCGGGCAAGAGCCTCGGCTCCACGAATGCCGGGGAACCAGGCCTCGACAATGCCGCTGACCTTCGGAGCCCAGGGCATAACGATCGGTCCGCCGGATTCAACAACTACGACGGTCTTCGTGTTCGCCGCGCTCACGGCGTTGATCAGCTTCTCCTGATCGGGGCTGAGGTGCAGCGTCTTCTGGTCAAAGCCTTCTGCCGACCACTGGTAGCCGAAGACAATCGCAACGTCGGAGTTATGAGCGAGCTTGGCAGCTGCGTTCACATCGCTACCGCTGTTGAAGGTGACGCTCGCATTGGGGAACTCAGCACGAATCGCCGCCAGAGGAGCATCGCGGAACCAGGCCGGACGGATGAACGAGTCAAACACGCCGTTGCCCGGAGGAGGAGGAGGAACCGGCGTGCCGCCTGCAGGATCTACCTGTGCGGAGCCGCCACCACCAACCACGCCGACATCCGCATGACCGCCGATGATAGCGATCTTAAGAGGCTGTACGGGGTTCAGCGGCAGGAGGTTGCCCTCGTTCTTTAGCAGCACGATGCTCTTCTCTTCCAGAGCCTGCGCCACCTTGTAGCCATGATCGACGTCGACGACGCCCTTCTCAGCTGGGTGATCGATGATGCCACTGGAGAACTCTGCGCGCAGAATGCGTACGACGTGGTCATCGAGTTCGGCCATCGAAACTTCGTGATCTTCAACGGCCTTCTTCAGCGGTGCGCCGTAGAAAAAGTCGTTCGGCTGCTCCATATCGAGGCCTGCGTGCGAGGCCTTCACCGCGCTGTGCGTGCCGCCCCAGTCCGAAAGCACGAAGCCGTCGAAGTGGAAGTCGCCCTTGAGGACATCCTTCAGCAGATAGTCGTTCTCGCAGGCGTGGTCGCCATTGACAAGGTTGTAAGAGCACATCACGGCAGAAGGCTTGGCGATGCCGAGCGCAATCTCAAACGCTAGCAGATCGCTCTCGCGCATGCTGCGCTTGTCGATGATGGCATTGACGGCGAAGCGGCCGTTTTCCTGGTCATTGATCGCATAGTGCTTGATGTCGCTAATGACATGCTGCTCGCGCTCACCCAGCATCAGGTTGCCGTCCATCGTCCCAGCGAGCAATGGGTCTTCGCCGGCGTACTCGAAGGTGCGACCGTCACGCGGCTCTCGGGTCAGGTTCACGCCGCCGCCGAGGGTCATGTTGTAGCCCTGCAGGCGAAGTTCGGTCGCAATCAGCGCACCGTACTCATACGCCGAGTGCGGCTCCCAAGAGCTCGTTGCTCCCAGAACGCTGGGCAGCGCCGTGGAGTAGCGTCCGTTCGCCGCACTGCGGGTCACGCCATATGCTGCGTCCGCCATCTGGATCGCCGGGATGCCGAGACGCGGCACACCAAGCGTCTGACCTGCGCCGCCGTTCGAGCTTGCCGGGACACCTTCTTCACCGGGCATACCGTAGCCGTGAACGAGGCCGATCTTTTCATCCAGCGTCATCTCTTTCAGGACGAGGTGAGCGCGCTGATCCGGGGTGAGGGACTTGTTGTCCCACGCATGCGTCTGGGCCGAGAGGCTCGGCACGAGCGTCGCGGCGAAAGCAAGCGGCAGACCCCAGCCAAGCAAATTCGAATTCTTCATGATTCTTCCTTCCTCGTTTGTGGCGGTCTAGGACTCGAAAACCGCTTTCATCAAACTCGCCCATAGTCGCGAACCTGCAGGGTTGTTTGGGAAGGATGGATACGGTAGTGATGGCGTACTAAAACATAAACACTGCAATAAAAAGACTTACGTTATACGTAACAAGCCACTTGATACACTGAAACAGGACAAAATGGCGATAGCGAGCACGAGCAGCGACGATTGGAAGAGCCCGGCAAGTAATGTAGCGGTGCTCGCGCAGCTTGAACTGCTGCTCGCCAGCCCGCTCTTCAACCAGAGCAAACGCTACCCGGCGTTCCTGCGCTACGTCGTAGAAAAAACGCTCGCCGGAGCGGAAGACGACCTCAAGGAACGGACAATTGGCGTCGAGGTTTTCGGCCGCCAACCGACGTACGACACCAATCTCGATCCCACCGTACGCTTGACTGCCGCCGAAGTACGCAAACGGCTGGCACAGTATTACCAGCAGGCCGAGCATGTGCAGCAGCTTCACATTGAGATCCGCGCCGGGTCCTACGTCCCGACCTTTGTGGGGCAACAGATAGCAGAAGCTCCGCTGGCTCCACTCCCCGAACCGGTCGCCGCTCAAGCGTTGCTGATCAGCGAAACGCCACAGCCGACAGTTCTGTCCAGTTCCGCTCCCCAAACACCTGCAACAAAGCGAGCGCCCCTGGCATATGTAGCAGGACTGTTGCTGGTCGCCGCACTCGCCACCTGGTTCTGGACGAAAACACGGAGTTCGCAGGCTGAATCCGGCATTTTCTGGTCGGCGATCCTGCAGGACCCCAATCCCGCTCTTCTCGTCGTCCCGGACCTCTCCCAGGCGAACATCCTTCCGCGTCCCGCCGAAAACCCAGACACCTCGATCCTCGCGCATATTACAGATAGCCATCTGGTTGACTTCAACGACAGCCTCGCGCTGTCGAAGCTAAGCGGCAAGCTGGGACAGGCGGGCAAGCCCTTCACCCTCAAGCTTTCCTCAGACGCAACCTACTCCGACCTGCAGCTTGGCCCTACGGTGCTGATCGGAGCAGCAGATAATCCGTGGAGTCTTCGCCTCCTGCAGCCGCTTCCGTTCTCGGTAGCGCAACGTGGTGACTCCTGGACCTACGACATTCTGCGGCGCGACAAGCCAGCCGAACATTCTTGGTTCGTCGATTTCTCGCAGCCGTACACGCACCTGCAGCAGGATTACGGCATCGTGGCCAGACTGAGCGACACAATGACAGGCCATCCCGTGTTGATCGTGGCCGGGCTTGGACAGAACGGCACAACCGCAGCCGTGCGTCTGCTAACCGACCCGGAGTTGCAGAAGGTAATTGAGAAAATGGCCCCGCCGGGATGGTCCGGCAAGAACCTCGAGATCGTCTTTCGCACCCAGATCATTCAGGACCGCTTCGGCCCTCCCGAAGTTGTCGATAAAGCGTTCTGGTAGGCCACGGCCTCTGAGAGTCCGCAGCCTGTCGTTCTGCGTCCAACAGGTAAGTAGAGCTACGCCTCTGCGACTCGCACAAAGAACCGGCGGAGAGCCAAAGGTTATTCTTAAGCAACCGCTACATTTCGTGGAATAGACAACGCACAGAAGGATTCGCAGTGAACGAGCAAAACGTACGGCCCGCAAAACTCCCCTCCAGCCCGAACTTCTCTTCTGGCCCGTGTGCAAAGCGACCAGGCTGGTCTCTCTCTGCTTTGGATGACGCACTTGTTGGCCGCTCGCATCGCTCGAAGCCCGGAAAGATGAAGCTGGAAGAGGTCATCACTCTTTCGCGCGAGATCCTCGGCATCCCCGAGGACTACCGCATCGGCATCGTTCCCGGATCAGACACAGGCGCCATCGAAATGGCTATGTGGTCGATGCTCGGAGAGCGCGGAGTCGACGTGCTGGCATGGGAAAGCTTTGGCAAAGAGTGGGTGACAGACATCACCAAGCAACTCAAGCTGACAGACCTCAACGTCTACGAAGCAGAGTACGGAGAGCTCCCAAACCTCGCGCAGGTCGACACGAACCGCGACGTCGTCTTCACGTGGAACGGAACCACCTCAGGCGTGCGCGTACCGAACGGCGATTGGATCTCTGCCTCGCGCGAAGGCCTCACCTTCTGTGACGCGACCTCTGCCGCCTTTGCGATGGATCTTCCGTGGCAGCTGCTGGATGTCACGACCTGGTCCTGGCAGAAGGTGCTCGGCGGTGAAGGCGCCCACGGCATGATCGTTCTAAGCCCACGCGCTGCCGAACGCCTGAAGACCTACAAGCCCTCGCGCCCGCTCCCGAAGATCTTCCGCCTGGCCAAGGGTGCCGAGCTGATCGAAGGAATCTTCAGCGGCGAAACGATCAACACGCCATCGATGCTCGCAGTAGAGGATGCACTCGACGGACTACGCTGGGCAAAATCCATCGGCGGCCTCCCGAAGCTGATCGCACGCGCAGAAGCCAACCTCTCAGCAATTTCGACGTGGTTGGAGAAGAGCACCTGGGCAGCCTTCCTTGCCTCGCAGCCAGAGACAACTTCCTGCACCTCGATCTGCCTCAAAATTGTCGATCCTGAGTTCGTGAAGCTAGACACCAAGCAGCAGGCGGCCTTCGTAAAGTCATTGACGGGGCTGCTCGAAAAAGAAGGCGCGGCATTCGATATCGCCTCCTACCGCGACGCTCCTCTGGGTCTTCGCGTCTGGGGCGGAGCCACCGTGGAGACCAGCGACATCAACGATCTCCTGCAGTGGCTTGACTACGCATTCGCAACCGCAAAAACCAGCCTGGCCTAATCAACCCGGTAAAGAAAACCCAAAGCGGCCTCGATCACTCAAGATCGAGGCCGCTTCTGTTTGACCCTAAAGAAAGTCTTGCCATTTAGCTTGATGCTCTATAGCTCGATAAAGCGGTTGCTTGTGCCCTTGCAGCCTCTCGAAGAACAAACGGCGAAGGAAGGAGTGGCGGGAATCGTGGTCTGGAAGAATGGGAAGCAATCATAGCAGGATTTTCCATGCCCAGCCGGGCCGTCACACATCGCCAACGGGCATTGATTGAAACGTCACAGCAGTGCGATATGCCGTATTATTTGTCGTACAGCAGGCACGACTCGGCTAGAGTCAGCTAGTATTTATTAATACTAAAGGGTTTATATGGTGGGCACAGCAGGATTCGAACCTACGACTTCCACCGTGTGAAGGTGGCACTCTACCGCTGAGTTATGCGCCCATCAGTTGCAGCAACCTGCAAACCAAAGACCGTCGGAAAGCGCCCACCGCGTTCTCGACTCTTCGAGTATACACCGCTAGAAGCCGCCGGATTTGGTGACAAAGCCGAACTTCATCGCCAGCCCGAGCGCCAGGGCCAGAGCCATCGCCAGCGTCGTCAGCCCCAGAGCCCTGAAGCGTTTGCGGGCAGCTTCAATCGCTGCGATCAGCACATACAAAACGAGCATCAGCACCAGGCCGTCGAAGACGAAGTAGCGCGTCGTGCCCACCTCTGTCCGCCACATCGGCAGTGCGCCAACCGCGGGCAGGAAAGAGCCAACACCAAACACCACCAGAAACAGCAGCATCTGCAGAAACACAGAAACAATCTTCTTGAACACAGTTGGCTCCTTCGCTTGCCTCGTCTACGTCAGTACATGCAGTCTAGTGCGAAACACTTCCCGCGTGGCCTTCAAAGATCGCCAGCCGGTGCTCCAGCTCCCACTGCGCCGCAGCCTTTTCATTCGCGTTCAGAAAGCTTGCGCAGCCAGCGCTCGGCTCAGACTTCTCCGTAATGGTAGCCGAGCACGCGCCCACGCGCTGCGTGTACCTGTCCTCTGCCGTCCACAGGCTCTTGCCCGGCATAAAGCTGTGCTCCAGTGACGTTCTCGCAGACTGCTTCAGGTCCGCATACTCCAGGTGCTGCTCCATCACCGCGCGCACGTACTCATGCGTCAGATCGATCCGGCTTACCCCCTCGTCGTCCGTGCAGATCGAGTACGGAACATGCGCCGCGCGGTACGCCGCCAGTGGGTGGTCCGAACCCTTCACACCCAGGATCACGTCGTTTGACGTCAGGTTCAGTTCCAGCGAGATATGCTTCGCTGCCATCTCCTTCAGCAACTCCTCGGGACGGTCTTCATACAGCACGTCGACACCATGTCCGATGCGCTCCGCATGACCCAGTTCCACAGCCTCGCGGATGTGAAAGGTCAGCCCCGCCGGAGGCACCAGCCCGGGAGCAATCTCACCAGCATGAAGCGTGATGTGCACCTTCGGGTACACCGAGTGCAGGTACTCCAACATCTTCATCTGCAGGTGGTAGTCCTGCATGGAGACGCGGCCATCCTCGGCCATCACAAAGTTGATGCCGACCACATCCGGATCCGCGATCGCAACCTCAAAGCCCAGCAGCGTCTGTGCAAACACCTGCTGCGGAGCAAAGCCGCGCAGCACCTGGTAAAGCCAGTGGATCTTCACCTTGCACGCCGGGTTGGCGTGGGCCTGCGCGTCGCAGTCTTCCATCCTCCGCTGCGCGGTCTTCGCGTCCGCAAAGGCCTTGCTGTCGACCGCCACCTCATCGCGCAAGCCGCCCGCTAGCAGCGCATCGCGCAGCTTGGCAAAGTCGGGCATCTCGCCGGGGAACTTCGGCTCCGGCCAGCCAATCGTTTTCGCGATCGAGATCGCGTGACCGAACGGCGGCGTCTGCATGATCTCGAGGTACTGCTCGTTCTGCGTCGCCGCACGCGTGGCGACTTCGTCCAGCCAGTCGCCTGCATCGCGGTCAGCGCCAAAGCGCGCAAACGTGGCGAAGAACTGATCGTGGCCATTGATGCCCTGCGTGGGCACAAACGCCCGCATGGAGAAGCTGTCGACCATCGCGTCGTAAAGCTCCTGATTCTTCATCGCCTCGCTGGCAGGCACAGCATCCTTCGGGCATCCCTTGCCCTCAGCCGACACAAGCTTCACCGCACCCTGCCCAACCGGCACAGCTGGAGTTCCCGCGCTCACCGCCGCCACGCAGAGCCCCTGCTTCACGGCCTCTGCGATGAACGTCTCCGCATACACGGCACCGGAGAGATGCATGTGCAGGTCCGCGCCCTTGGGCATGGTCTTCAACAGTGCATAGAGCTCCGGTTCGCCCTGCTTCTTCGCCACATCTACGGCATGAGCCGCGCGAACTTCGCCTGCGGTCAGCTTCTGCGCTGTAGACGCAACACAACTCACCGCCATCGCGGCCACACAAACCGGAACTACACTCCACTGCATTCGAGCCATTGAGAGTACGCCTCGCCTTCACACCGTTACATTGAGATTGCTAGTCAGAATACTGCTTCCTGCGCCTGCCCGCACAGCCGATTTGGCGATCCGGCCTCTGTCGGCTATACTAAGTTTCGTCGTCATCCAACGGTTGGTGCGCATACTGCGCCGCGACCGGTTCCCTCCCCTTACAGGCAGGCGAAAGAAGGAAACGCAAGGTAACGAGCGCTCTTGGCAGAGCTCGTCGCTTCAAGTTGTTATGCCAAGGCCAGATAGCTCAGTGGTAGAGCGCGGCCCTGAAAAGGCCGGCGTCGGCGGTTCGATCCCGTCTCTGGCCACCACTCCCTCCTTCGAAAATCAAGCAAACGTTTCGCCCCACGCCAGAACGTAAGCGTGAGGGAAATCCATGTGTTCGAAAGTATCGAGCGGCGCATCCGCCTAAGCGCGGCCCTTCGCCCATCCTCTGGCCATCACGGCGAGCGGCAGCAACAGCAGCAGCCACGATAAGACGTTCCAAACGCCATCCCCTAGCAGCGCAGACAACAGCCCGGCGAACGATAGCAACGCCAGCACGGCAGGCCAGCGATACACCATGGCATAAGGCTGCGGCTTCATGTGCGTCGCCCTCGCAGGAACGCGGCTCGCCTCTTCAGCCTTGCCCTTCTTGATCCAGAGCACGATACCGCTAATCAACACCGCGATCGCGGCAAGATCAAACGCAGCCCATAGGATCTTCAACGGCAAGCCACCATAGTCGCCGAAGTGCAGTGGGCGGGAGACCTCAAGCGTGTGGATGTACCAGGGGAAGCGAGCGGAGGAAGTAACGGTGCCACTCGTTGCATCCACCAACACGGGCGTGAAAATGCGCGAGGTGATTGGCGTGCGGCCCTTGGTATAGATGAGGAAGTGCCACGGCGTGCTGATCCGCGGATCAGGGTAGACGATGCCCGTCACCTTCATCTGCGGCAGTGCGTGGCGTGCGCTGTTCGCCGCTTCGTCAGGAGTGATGAGGTGCGCTGCAGGCGGATGGCCCTTATAGGGCGCCAGCAGCGTTGCCATGGAGTGCGTTCGCCAGAGCGCAAACAGCGGCGTGGAGACGGCGTTCATCGCACCCGTCACCCCAACCACCAGCATCCAGCACATCGCGGCTGCACCGAGCAGATTATGCAGGTCTAGCCAGTGTGTTCGGCGTGGTGCTGGGCGCACGGTCGCAAAGGGCAGGCGACGCATGAAGGGGCCGTAGATGACAAAGCCGCTGAGCAGCGCGAGCACGAACAGCAGAGCCATCGCTCCCATGAACAATTCGCCAGGAACGCCCGCAAAAAGACTGCGATGCAGCTCCAATATCTTGTCTACGAAAGAGCTACCCTGTGGGGCAGAGGAGAGCGGGGCTCCCGTGCGCGCGTTGAAGGTTTCAATAACGCGTGGAAGCTTTGCCTTCGCCTTCGGCGGCAGCATCAGCGCAACGTTCACCTTGGGCGAATCATCTTCGATCGTCACGAAGAGAGGACGGCTGCCGGGATGATCAGCCAGAGCGAGCTCTACAAAATGCTGCAGCGGCAGAGGAGGAATCTCCACTGCCGCTTCCTGCTTTGCAGGTTCAGAAAACTGTTGAATCTCGTCGCCAAAGATCAGTGGCAAGCCGGTGAGGCAGGAGACAAGAAGAAAGATCGTGCAGACAAGACTGGTCCACCGATGGAGCCAATACCAACGTCGTAGCGAATGTGAATGCATCGGTGAACCGTCCTGTTAGAAGTGTAGTTTCAGTGCAGCCTGCAACGAGCGCGGACCGCCTGTCTGGTACAGCGAGTTGAGGCCGCCGAGCTGGTTGTTCAGCGTGCCGCTTGCTGTTCCGAAGAGCGTAGAGCCTACAGTCAGGTTGTTGTACACGCCGCCGTAGATCGGATGGTTCAACACATTGAACGCTTCTACGCGGAAGAGCAGGCCAAAGGCACCATGGAAGGGGATGTCACGCTGCACAGCAACGTTGGCTTCCGCCGCATCATAGCCACGAACGGAGTTCCGGCCCGAGTTGCCTTCCACGTAGCTGGTGACGCCACCGACCGTTGTCGTGGCTGCGGTGAATGCAGCCGGATTGATCTGCCGACGGCTTGGCCCTGCATGGTTGTAGAGATAGACCGGCTGGTTCGCGACAACATTCGGGTGATAGTTCAACTGGTTGCCGCTACCGGCTCCAATCGTGGTGTAACCAATCAGGTCGATCGGCGGAGCCGAGCGGGCCGTAATTCGTGAGACCACCGACCAGTGCTGCAACAGGGCCGCAGCCGCGCGGTTCCCGTAATGCCCGGGGATGTCGTACGTCAACGCCAGTTCGAAGTTATTGCGGATGTCGAAGTCCGAAGCTCCGCGAAGCTGTGTGTAGACCGCCAGATTATTCGAGGCATCATCCAGCGAGTGAGACCAGGTGTACGACGCCAGCATCTGCAAACCGCGCGACAGGTGGCGATCAAACTGCACCTGCAGCGAGTTGTAGTTCGAAGACGCACCGTTGTTGGTCAGGATGAGATAAGCGGCGGTACCAAAGTTGGCGTTGCCAAGGTAGTAAGGAATGTACTGCTTGGACAGATAGAGCTGATGTCCCGCCGAACCGACGTACGTCAGCTTCAACGTCTGGTTTGCGCCAAGCCCCTGCTCGATAGCGGCGTTCCACTGGAAGCTATATGGCGAGCTCAGGTTCGGGTTGGTCGCGTAGACGCTGGCCGCGTAAGGAGCCGCAACGTTTGGCGCGGGGATGGCGTCGACCTGCGTCTGCGTCAGCGGGAACGCTGCGTTCACTACCGTGCTGGTAGCCGAAGAGCCAAGGCCGCTGTAACCCTGCGAAGCGTTTGCCGGGCCGAGATCATAGAAGAGACCGCCGCCTGCACGGAGGACCGTTTCATGGCCAGGCGTTTCATGGACGCGATATGCCAGGCCGAAGCGCGGAGCGAAGTTGCCATAGCGCGTCTTCCACAACGCCGTGCCCTTCGGGGCAACAGCAGCCGTGCGCGGATCAGCCGTTGTGATGGCGTAAGGATCGTTGCCGGAGTCATCGTGCGGCGCAGGGTTTACATCCCAGCGCAGACCATACGACAAGCTTAACCGCGGGGTGACCGTCCACTCATCCTGCAGAAACGCGCCGTAGTTGTTGTACGTCGGACGCATGGAGCCGGAGTACTTCTGCGCAATCACTGCAGACATCGTGTTCGAACGAAGACCTGCTTCGGTCAACGTATAAGCGAACTCATAAAGTTCAGGACGCGACTCCGATGTAAGCAAGCGGCGGTAATCAAAGCCCGCGTGCAGCGTATGGCGACCGAGGGAAGCGGTGAACGTATCGATAGCGTTGATCTGGCGCTGGCGTGTTGCCGCAGGAGCAACGTAGGTCAACGCATGAAGGTCATAAAAAATGTTGAAGATCAGCGAGTCGTGCGCTGGGTCAGCAAAGCCAGGCAGCGTACCTAGATCCAGCGGCGTGGCACCACCAAAGTTCGTGAGTGAGGCTGCGTTGTCCGCATTGTTGGCCGTCAGGTTGAATCGCAGGTCGTTGGTCATGCGCGGCGTAAAGATGTTCGTTGCGCCAAGAGTGATGAGCTTCGTCGATCCCTTTACCTGGTTCAGCACAGCAACGTTGCCCGAGTTACGCGTTTGAATGTTCGACGACGTGTAGGCTGCGCGACCGAAGAGGTGGAAGTGGTCATTGATGTTGTGATCGAGACGCAGCGAGCTGGAATCAAGCTGGCTGGGGCTGGAGTACGAAATCGAACTTGTCGCCAGTCCGTTACCCCGGTCCGTACCCGCATCGGGTGTCGGATAGGCGTTCAGGATCTTCCGCAACGTGGGATCAATCGTCGTATCGACACGTACCGATGCGCTTGGAACGCCAAGCAAAGTCGCGGCTACTGGTGTGCGAAGGCGCAGGCCCTCATAGGAGTAGAAGAAGAACGACTTGGAGCGACCATCGTAAATACGGGGCAGCCAGATCGGGCCACCAATGGTTCCCCCAAAGTCGTTCTGCTTTTCAGCAACGCGTGGCTGATCAATTGCTTTGTTGAAGGTGTTGTTCGCATCGAGTGCTTCATTGCGAAGATACTCAAACGCTGTGCCGTGCAGGCTGTTCGTACCAGAGCGCGAAACAATGGAAAACTGTCCACCAGGAGTGCGGCCGTTTTCTGCCGAAAAGCTTGATGTCGTCGCGCGGAACTCCTGCAATGCATCGACGGAGAGCAGGCTCTGCGTCGTGCCGAGCACGGTCTCGTTCGGCGTCTGCCCGCCAAAACCTGCACCATAGCCAATCGCGGAGGGAGAAGCGCCTGTATTCGCGGCTACGCCGTCAACGATGAAGTAATTGCCTTCAGTGCGCTGGCCGTTCACAGTGATTTCGCCGCTCTCACCTTGCCCAGAACTCGGTACCAGCGTTACGCCCGGAACGGCGGTCAGCAAGGACTGAAAGCTGCGACCGTTCAGGGGAATGTTATTCACGAACTGACGATCAATTACCGTGCTGACCGTTGCGTCCGTAGTGTTGATCGCAAGGTCTGCCGTGCTGACCGTAACAGTCTGCGTATCCGAGCCCACATGCAGCGTCACATCGAGCGAAAGCTTTCCTGCGACCTGCACCCGAAGATGCTCAAAGCTACGCGGCTGGAAGCCCGGAGCCTGCACCGTCAGCGTGTACTCGCCCGGAGCAAGAGCCGGAGCAAGATACAGTCCGCTCTCATTTGTACTTCCCTGCCAACGTACATGCGTCGCTGCATTTTCAATGAGGACCGAGGCGTGAGGCACAACGCCCTGCGTCGTGTCTCGAACAAGCCCTGATAGCTGTGCGCTTTGCGCCGCACAGACTCCGGTTGAAACTAGAAGCAGATTCGAGAGCAAAGCCGCTCTCCGTGATGTGAACAGCATAGTGAGCTTTCCTTTATTTCAAAACGCAGTCGTGCGAGGCCGCGCAAGCGCGGGCCAGGTTGCAGCCTTGACTGATAGTGGTGAACGACGTGCCGCTCTCTAAGCGAAACGCAGTTCCTTAAAAGTATGGACCCAAGGCAACTATACACGACCACAACAGTCGCATTTCTAAATGCGACTGTTTTTCGCCCAAAAGAGCCTGCTCAGAACGGTGCGAACCAGCAGAGCGACCGCTTATCGAACCAACTGATCAGCCGTTCCGAGCTTCCCTGTTCGCTCGTCGCGTATGACGAAACGTACCCTCGCAGCTTTACTCGATACCAGGAAAGGAAGGTCATAAACGACCTCGGCGTTCTCTGTTGCAAGGGGAGGCTTCACCAGCGTCTTTCGAATGAACACATAGCTTTGCCCAGTAGCCTTTCCCTGGGCCGAGAAGCTCACGGCAAACAGCGAAGCATCATCAGTAAACGTGCCGTTATCTTGAAACGTCCAGCTCAGATCCGCAGCCCTGACGTAGACCCGGTATCCTCCTGCTTCGGCCTTCTCCGTTGATTCGATATGGATTGCGCTATACCTCATCCGATTCGTTGCCGCATTGGCCAAATCGGCAACTTGTGTTTTCTGTTCTGCCTCTGTGATCTGCGTCTCTGTTGGAGCTGGCTTGGCTGATGCAACCGCGTTCGGAGCGTAGTATCCCTGCCGAGTCTGCACATAGAGCCCCGGGCGCTTCAGCAGCACACGGATATGACGATAATCCGCATCGTTGCCGTCGCTGCTATGCGGCACGTAAGACAAGGTGTAATAACTTGCACCTTCCCGCAGGCTGCTTTCGATCTGTTGATCGATGTCATTGCGGTTGTAGATAAACCGGCCGCCAGTAAGCGCGGCCAGGCTCCCGAAACTAAGCACGCCTTGATCAGGCGCATCCCCTGAAGTCGTTACGCCTGCGAGTGCTGTTGGATCGGTGTCATCTCCTGACAGAATCGAGGTCGGCACCATGCCTCCACCGACTAAGCCTTCCGGAGCAATGACAGAGAGTGCAACACGCGCGCGCAACATAACGTCTGTTGCCATTTGAAGAGAATCCTTAAAAGACTCCAGGGCCTGCTCGGAGATGCCATCGCCAGTAGGGTCTACCGCCGGAAAGCCCTTTCCAATCCAAATGATGTTCTTGCGGCCGGGTACTCCTAACTGAGACTTCGCAATCTGCTCCAACGCACCTAGCGTCATGATGATGCGCCTGCCACTTCCTGCTCCCATCCCGCTGACCTGTGGATTGACAGGCTTATAGCTCTGGATCGCGTCGAGCAGCGACTTGCGGTCTTGCGTATAGTCCCGCAGCACCATGAATTTATCTGACCGCACAACAAGCAGCATTGTCGGTTGTGCCAATACATCGGACTGCAGTTTTAAATACTGCTCAATGCACTGCCTTGAGTACGCTACGTCCGAAAATTTTGGAATCATTTCATCAAGAACAAGAATTGTGACGGGCGCCGTTCCGATGCTGGCCAAATCGGTAGAAGACCGTACTACGATTTTTCCGGCGTCTCCTGGTAGCTTGTGAGACTGAATAGTCTCAAAGTTCTTGATGACTTGCGTTTGCTTATTTTCAAGCACCTCGAAGTCTTCTTTTCGCAGGTCCGTGACGATACTGCCATTCTTATCGGTTACCACCACATCCAGAGATACAAGCTTTGAGTACACCTGTAACGCCGTGGGAACGTCACCCGTCTGCCCGTACATCGGAATAGCCAGGGCACTACAAAGCAGCGCAACTACGAATGATTTCATCGATCCTCGTCAGTACCTTTATGAGCCGAGCGCGATTTCTGAACAGTATGAAGGCGCCGTGGCCGCTCCATCCATGTAAGCCACGAAAGATTCGCTACTCAGGAATAAGCCGAAACTCTTGATTCACAGATGAGTTGCATACGGAGGTTGTGAGTATCTGCTGAGCAAGCCCGACGGTTAGACACTCTTCGCTGTCCGTATTGCCGCTGGTGGAGTAATCGGCAAGCTTGATGAACTCGTAGTACCCGTTACCCAGAGACACAACCTGCCACTGCTGATTTGCGGTCGCGGTTCCCGACGACGTAAGTTGACTCAGCACAACAGTTCCGTTTGTCCCATCCCATACTTCGCTGATGCCAGTACTCGGATTTGCCTGTTGATAGCTAAAGCTCTTTACGGTGTACAGCCCAGTACCCAGCGAGCTAAACATCCATCCCTGGTTGAGCAAGGTATTACAGGCGTTTGCAGAGGGAACAGTACCGGCATTCGTATCGATACATAGAGGGCTTTGCGCGGCATCGACGATCTGGTAGATAACGTTAGGTGAGACCGTTGGAGATAGGACGACAGAAAGATTCTGGATCCAGCTTGAGGTCGAATCAAGATTTGCAGATGTCCCTTGAGTCCAGAGCACGCCTCCACTGACCGGGCTACACGCCGTGGCGCTGCCTGCAGCAGAACAACTACCGGCGGCAGGAGTCAGTGTCGACAGCACCGCTCCACACGCGCTACTGGTAGGAGCGTTGCAGCTCGCAAGATCGGCCAACTCCGCGTTCCACTCCAAATCCGTAAGCAACCCGTCCGCAGTCACCGCGCTGACATACGGTGAAATATAGGGATAGATAGGAAGGTTGATCCCATTAGCCTGATTGATGGCCGTGTCACTAATGATTGACTGCGCCAGATTCTGATCCCAAAGTGCGTGTGTCGTCCAGCGTTGGTACATCGTTGGGGCAAAGAAATCAAAGGACGCAGCACCCCCCTTGAAGAGTTGCGCACGGATGGCATTGAAGCCTGAGCTACTACTCGGGATGTAATTACTGTTCCAATCGTAGTCATACATGCCGATTTTGGCATTGGGGTAAATAGCACGGGTCCAGGCAATCATCTGCAAAAGCAATGTCACGGCATTATTTGCTGCTGCCGTCGACGCCTCTTTGCTAACAACAAGATTTTCGTAATCAAAGATAATTGTGCTGCTCGACCCAAACGCCTTGACGTACGTTTGCAGACTCGCCTGGAATACAGCCTGCGTGGGCGCATTAGGACATCCCGTAGCAGAGCACGTTCCGGGCCAAGCCGTCTGGCTATAAAGAACGGCTGCACGCATGGTTCCAAGCGTTTCTAACACAGCAGAAGAGTTGGGGTAGTTTGTATTGTCGTAGACGACAAAAGGAGATGGAGTCGCCACAGATGCGGGCGTTGTCACGGCAGTGACAGAAGTACGGCCCCCACCGCAACCGCCACAGAACAGCATGACAACCAGCATGAGCGAGAAGCCGCTCTCCCATACCGAAACCGCATTTCTTGCACGAACAAACTTTCTCGTGATCTTCATGGGCTACACCTTTTATGTTTCTCGTTGTGCGGCGAATAACGCGTGCTTGCAATACTCAGACAGCCAACAACCGAATCCTTGCGTAACCGATATAACCCTAGCTCTGATTCACGAACCAGAAATGAGCGCACTGACTACAGCAGCATCGGGCCGCTCAATTGAATTCTTCAAACAGAAAGAGTGTTCAATTGAGCTACCCGATGCTGCTCCCTATCAATTCGACGATATTTTGAGGCTCATCGGAATAGTATGCGTTGTGCCTCCTGACGATTTAGCGATCAAGCTGAAGGAGTAGGTTCCATTTGGCGTAACCATAGTCGGACCACTTCCGTTACAACCAGTCAGACACACCAGCACCCCAATACAAGCAACAGCCATCGCAATTCTTCGAAGCGTGGAACGACGACGGAAGAACAGGCAAGCCATTAGTGCGGCGAACGCAATTCCTTCGGGGGTTCTGCGCGTTAGTGGATCTTTATGCAAAGATGCTGCCGAGCTAATTGTCGTTACGGTCAACGTGACTGTTTGCGCCACACCAGAGAGTGTGAGCGACGAGCCAGAAGAGAATTGGCACGCGGAGTTCGCCGGTAGACCGCTGCAGCTCAACGCAACCGACGTTGTCCCAAAGTATGGAGTGATCACAAGGCTCGACACTCCGGAGTTTGCTTCTGTTACAGAAAGGCTTGTGGGTGTTGCGGTGAAGATGAAATCACCAGGCTCGGTCACCGTTGCCGACGTTGAGGAAGAGAAGTTTGTTGTGTCCGGCACGAACTCTGCACTCAGTGTGGCGCTCGGAATTCCCTGGCCGCTAAGCGTAAGAACGGCTGCTCCTTGGGCGTTGATCGTTACGGTTCCCAAGGTGGTCGTGCCACTCAGGAAATTCACCGATCCAGTGACACCTGCCACTGCAGAGCTCACCTGTGAACTCAAAGTAACCGTCGGTGTCGCTGCCGTTAGATCTGTGGCTACGGACAAGGTTGTCGTTGTTGCGGCCGGAGTAATTGTAAGACTTAGCGAACCATTGCTCGTGGCGTACTGCGAATCAGAGCTATAGACAGCCGAAATCGTGTCTGAGCCTGCAGTCTGAGGGAAGCTATAAGCCGCTACGCCCCCGACGATTGCTACCGTGGCCGGCGTCCCTCCATTCAGCGAAACCGCAACAGTACCCGTGGGAGTACCCGAACCAGTTACCGGCGCCACCGTGATGGAAACTGCGATTGGCGTCGTCCCTGTATATGCGGATGGATTACTCGTAGGCGATACAAGAGTAATCGTCGTGCTGGTCTGATTGAGCACCACACCGCTTCCTGTCAGGTTGACCGTTGCGGCACCGTTTGTGCCAGCATCCGACGGAAATACCAGTTGTGCCGAATAAGAGGTCGTCGCCACCGGAGTGAACGTCGCTAACAGACTGCAGTATGTTGCCGCTGGAAGGCTGGATACTGACAGCAAGCAACCGCTGCTGCTGCTTCCAGTCCCAACGGTAAAGGCACTGGATCCGGTCAAAGTATCGATGGGTGTCCCACTGAAGTTGATGGTTGCCGTTCCTGCATTCATAAGCTCAACATTCGCAGTTCCGGGCGTCGTACCTACGTCGAGCAAGCCGAAAGCAACTGCAGCTTGCTGTCTGTTGTAGACCTTCACATTTCCCGCCCCCATATCCGCGACATAGAGATTTGCACGGCTATCAAGAGCGAGAGCCGAGGGTGCAGTAAGCCCCGTGGTAACAGAGTAGGCCGCCCCTGAAGGTGTTACGACACCTGCCTGCAATCCGGCACTATCCAACACATAAAGGTTTCCGGCAGCATCCAAAGCCATATCTGCGGGTGTATATCCCGTCGTGGTGACGGTCGTTTGCGTACCTGAAGTTGAGGGAATTTCGACAACTCGATTATTTCCCGAGTCCAGAATGTACAAATTGTCTGCGGCATCAAAGCTGAGACGCGTAGGGCTGCTAACGCTCGTCGTCAGTGTGCGAATCACACCAACAGATGAGATTTGAACGATACGATTATTTCCCGTATCAGCTACATACACGTGCCCTTGGCTATCGACAGCAACACCTTTAGGCGCGCTGAATGAGCCGGTAAAATATGCCGTCGTATTTGCAGCCTTGCTGTACTCTGCGATTCGATTATTTCCCGTGTCAGCTACAAATACATTGCCCAGGTTGTCAATAGCCACCTCGCTCGGAGAAGACAACCCTGTGCTGAGTGTCGTCGCCGTGGATGAGCCACCGACATACTCGATCAGTGATGCGGAAGCCGTGTCAGAAACAAACACATTTCCTGCGGGATCTGCAGCAACTCCTCCCGCTGAAAGACTAGTACCGAGATTCGACTCTGTTCCTGGATCAACAACCAGTTCGGCACCTGTAGCAGTGCCGCTTACTACAAGCTGACTGATAACGCTCCCCGCGGCATTCTCCGTGCGAACAAATCCGCGAATTACTCCAGGAATCGTTGGTGAAAATTCTAGATTCAACGAGCACGTTGCTCCAACGACCAGACTCGCACCAGAGGTGCAGGTGCCTCCCGTTGCAGTCTGAAAGTCCGTTGTCGTGACACCTTCCGCACCTTCGCTGGTCGCTCCCAGCGTCTGGCTGGTGAGCGACGAGAACATTACGGTCTGCACCGCTGACACAGAACCCGTAGCAACTTGCGAGAATACAGGATGGAACGATAACTCGTGCAACACCCCGTATGTTCCATCTGTCACATACAGATTTCCTTGACTATCAAATGTGAGATTTTGCCCAAGCAGACCGAGCACCCCTTGGACTGCAGGGCACCCATCACCCAACTTGTCAGTGGTTTTGCTGCCGTTTGCATTCGTCGACGAACAAGCCACTCCAGAACTTGTTGCAGTCTGCCCTCCAGTAGACGTTAGGGGGCCACCAGCGATTACCGTGGCGATCTGCGTTGCGGCATCAATTTCCCAGATACGCCCTGTACGATCCGCGACATACAGATTCCCCGCTTGATCGAATCCAAGACCGAATGTCGCGTAGTTCGTTGTTGCCCCGCTCGGAATCGTAAATTTTGCAGATAAGGCAGTCGTTCCTGAGGTGGAGATCGTACCTCCTCCAGCAATGAGGTAGATGTACCCCACCTGAGGGTTGGTAATGCCAGGTAGCGTTCCGCTACCGTTATAGACCGCGCGAACCTCTCCTGACTCTTCCTCCCCGATGTAGAGATTTCCATTTGAGTCAAACGCCAGGGCGTAGGGCAGGTTCATCTCTGCGCCACTGATCGGTCCTGAGTTACCAACGTCGCCTGCGGTACAGCTGGCCTTCGTTCCTTCGACGCATCCTGCCGATCCAATATAGGTAGACAGCAGGCCTGTTGAGGCGGTGATCAATCGAATCGCATTGTTTGCACTATCGGCAATATAGATATTTTCATTTGCATCGATCGCAATCCCACGAGGGCTATTCGTCTCCGCCACGCTTGCAGCAACCCCAGGAGGTAAACCGTCACCCGAGTAGCCACCGGTACTCGGTACAATAATTGCATAGGAGTATCCTGGCTTCGGCGTGATGGCAGTAGTCGGGTTAGCCCACACGGCGTTGAGCATCTTGGTATATTTCCCCGACGCATTTGAAACAAAGAACGATCGAAGCCGAACATTATCGCCAAAGAAAACATTTCCATCGCTATCAAGCGCCAACCCAACCGCTGCGCTCACAAGCACCGAGTCACCAACCGCACCGTTGACACCATTACCAGTGGCCGTGCCGCTACCAACAAGAAGGTAGATATAACCCGGCTGGACGGTAGTGACACTGTAGGCTGCATTCGCTGCAATAATTGCAGCCGACAACGCCGCTCCCGACTTGTAGATAACGCGTAACTCTTTGTCAGTCGAATCCGCGATGTAGATATTGCCAGAGCTATCGACAATGCTGGACTGTACTGTCCCAAGAGTTGCCTGGCTCGCCGGGCATCCATCCCCATAAGCCGTATAGTGCGCAGCACATACAGCGGTCACGCTACCACCTGCAGGAAGTCCTGCAACCGTTGTCATTGTTGGAATGGAAAGCAACGTTGAACTCTGCGCGGAGGCAGAAACCAAGCCGGCGAAGCTAATGAGCCCCGCGCCTATAGAGGCGGCTCGCAACACAGGAGTAATTACACGTAGGATTCTGGAGCGTATTTCTGCGATGCCCATACGGAGTACCTCGATACTGGAAGATAGTTTGCAGAGATTTGTTACAACACAGTGGTTGGCTATACGGCCGTGTCTAGTTCTGAACAACTTGAAAGCAATGGATACTAAGGGATTGACGTAATAATGTACGTATCCCCCGCAGTTGTATCTATGCTGATGTTTTCTTCATCAATACGATGAACAGAGATGGCTTCCCCGCCTGGCGACAAAACTTTGGCCAGCGCAATTTTGGGGTAGCGCATTTTGAGCAGCCCTCCTACCTTGGAAAGCACCTCAAAACGCTTGGCATGGCCATTCTCCCAATCAGCAGAAACCTCGAACGCCCCGCGTGCGAGCAGCCCTCGGTAGCTTCCGTTAGGCCACGCATGTGGAAGCGCAGGCAAAGGAACAACAACTTCCTCGTTGCTTTGCAGCAACAACTCTGCAACACCAGCAGTTACACCTAAATTCGCATCAATCTGGAACACTTTTTTCTTAAAAGAGTCAGGGTGGTTGTTCCAAAGGTTATACATCGCGTGGTGTGAGAGCCAATACTCGTAGAACTCGTAAGCCCTATCCCCGTCACCTGTACGGGCCCATGTCGCAAGCCGCTGAGCATCTGCCCAACCAGGAATTCCATTACCGATTCCTCTTCCATTTAAAGAGACTTTTGCTGCATTCAGCCAGGCTGGCGTACTCGAGTTAATCAACTGGCCAGGATAGAGCCCAAGCAGTTGAGACATATGACGATGCTTGGGATCTCCAATGGATCCATACGTTGTTTCCTCGCGATACTCTTTGATTTGTCCTGAGTCGCCAATAAGGATAGGGTCAAGCCGTGGCAGATCAAATTTTAGCTGCGGAATTAAAGGGTCTTGAATGCCGAGAACGCGGGCAGCCTCGATCGTATCCCGAAAGTTTTCATAGATCATCTGCTGGTCGAACGTTGTGCCGATTGATTGCAAGTTACTCGCATTTTCCGGTGAAGACGAAGGGTTCGCCAACAACTTACCATCCACATCCTGTACAAAACGAGAGAGGAAATTTGTCTGCCCACGCATTGCTGGATAGACGACGTTTTGCAGAAGCTTTTTATTGCGTGTGAAGTCGTAGTCGTCCCAGAACAGCATCGCAGTCCATGGTCCAGTACCAAAGCCCGAGTGCGACGTTTTTCCACTTGGTTCAAGCGGGCGCATTCCGTTCCCCAGAGCCCAGCCATTGTCTCCATCGCGAGCAAGACCTGCAGGGTGATACTCCTTCAAGTACTTCGTTGCGAGAGCCTGATGATAAGGAAGATAAGCACGATAAAAATCGATGTAGCTATCGAATAGTTCGGGCAAATTAGTATTAAACGCAAGCCAATAGTTCATCTGCTCGTTGACATTGTGCCAATAGCCGGCAGTCCACGGCGGATCCTGGTAGACATTCCAGACACCCTGCAGATTCGGTGGAAGAGTGCCAGCCCGCGAGGAAGAGATCAAGAGATAACGTCCATACTGAAAGGCCAGTTCGTCCAGATATTTACTGGCTTTACCCGCTCGAGAATCTTCGATCAGTTCATTTGTGCTGAGGCCAGAGGCCTCAGTATCAAGGCTGAAATCGACACGGCCATAGAGCCTTCCATAGTCCTTTTCGTGCCTCTCCAGCAACTCGTCATAGCTATGCTCGCTAGCGGAGGCGATGATCTCGCTAACTTTACGATGAGGAACAGGAAACCCCTTGAGCTTAGCCAATCGGTTTTCTTCAGAGAAAACCTGTGGGTTTGCAATTGGATAGTTCGTCCCCACGGCAACAAGGATTACCGCGCGGTTAGCTCCTTTAACACTGATGGATGCGGCACTTCCGTCTGAACTATTTTCCGCCTTCAAGGTCCCGCCTTGGGGTATTACCTTGAACTGCCCTTCAAACTTGATGCCGTAGTACTCCATCGTGCCCGACAGGATAATCGTGTTTCCATCTGCTCTTACAGTGCCGTGCTTTCCGCGGTTATCACCCCTTACTTTACGAAAGTCAGCAATGTACGGAATGGTTGGTCTAAGCGTAAAATCCAGTGCCCCTTCTTTTGAAGCGGATAAGCGGACGACAAGCACCTTGTCTGGATAGCTTGTGAAGTAATCTCTCTCATAATGAACGCCGCTGTTTTCGTAACGAACATGCGCAACGGCGCTGTTTAGCACCAGATCTCGTGAATAGCCCTTTGGAGCTGTTTGCGGAAAATCTAGAAACACTTCAGCAAAATTGTTTAGTCCACCGATCTTGTCTGCTGGAGAGTCCACCAGGCTGTTTTCCGTGATCTGTAAGCGGTCTTGCTGAACACCGCCAAACAGGTTGACTCCCATATATCCATTGCCCAGCGGTAGCGACTGACTGACCCACCCGTCATTATCATTTGCCGCAGGCTTGTCATACCAGAGTCGGAGGGGGACCTCGGCATCAGAGCCTCTATTTAATGATTTTGAAGCTGCGCTCTTTGCCAACCGTGCCTTGCTCGATCCAGCACCAGAAGATCCTGCGCAAGCGGACCATGCACAATTAGCTTGCGAAGCAAGTAGACCAACAGCAAGCATTGAAACAACTAATCGCATTAGTGAGCATCTCCTGGCTGTTTGTAGCATTCATTCGGTGTCTTAGGCCCCACATTGGCGCTAAAGCCAGATACTTCGCCCCAGCGGCACATAGCTATACCAATGGAGCCATACACTGTCATCTTCCTGTGTAGCGGTGAACGTAACCGCTTCCTTCTGCACCACAGAAGCGGTCGCTGTCGGCGCAACTCGGATGGAGTAGAGCTGTGATGTTGAAGTCGTTGTGCAGCTATTTATCTGCATTTGCACACCTGTCACTGTCGAAGGGGCCAGAACGCATAGGTTACTGGCATCCCCAATGAAGGTGTAATACCCCGCACCACCAGAAACTACATGCCAGGTTTGTGAAGCATCTGGCGTTGTGGAGCTTGCTTCATCCAGCTCAAGTCCGGCCCCTACCACCGTACTGCCGCTAGCCACGCTCAGGTAGAGCGTAGGCTCGCTTACATTCACAAGGTAATACGTGTCCAGTGTGGTCCGCTGCAACTGCCACTGCTGTGCGGGCGTCGCTGTCGTTGCACAAGTCGCCTGCGTCACAACGGAGCCCTGGGCCGCAGCACAAAGACCATTGTGCTCATTTTTGATAGCGAATACTTGCGTAGTATCTATAGGCGTGGAAAGTACTGCAAGCAAATCCACATACCAGGAATCCGTACTACTGATGCTCGTGCCATTTGAGGCATATTGAGTCCAAAGAATTGCACCATTTACTGAACCAATAAGGTCGCTTAGCTCTGCACTCCAATCAGATTCAGCCACTAGACCTGAGCTGAACACAGCTCCAACATACGGAGAGATAAACGGATAGATGGGCAAGGTAGAACTAATTGCCCGATCATTGGTGACAGCCTCCTCCATGTAGGTATTCCACGTAGTGTGGTCAGCCCACCTCTGATAGAGGGTTGGAGCAAACACGTCAAATCCGCCAGACGCATACAAGGCTGCTCTAGTTGATTGGTATGTAGTGGAGTAATCGTAGTCATACAAGCCAACCTTTGCACTGGGGTAAGCATTATGAACCCATGAAGCAAACTGGAGCAAAGCCGCCTTGTCGAGATTTGCCTGTGCCTGTGACGTTGCTTTGTCTACAACAAGGTTTTCGAAGTCGAGAACAATAAGGAACGAGTTGCCCAAGCCACCTTCAGCCGTGCTCGACGTGTCCGTTAGGTACGCCGCTACCTGCGCAAGGAACGTTGCTTGATCCGGAAGATTCGTACAGGCGGTTGCCGAGCAACTCATACTCCACTCGTCGTAGACGGTAGTAGCTCTCATCGCGCCATCGGTATCGAGCAGCCTGCGGTTTGCAAATTGAGTTTGATTGAAGAATACGAAGGGCTTGGGAAGCGTGGTTGCCCCGGCCTGAAGTGACGCAAAAACCAAAAACGCGACAAATATTGAATCCAACAGAATGCAAGTGCGATAACGAAGGCTCATGAAAGACCTCTTTCGAAATACAAGCTGATGGAACGTTGGGTTTTGAGTCACTACTTATGAGCAATGGCTCGTTGAGAACGTGCGCTGTGCGACATAACAATCAGACCTGAAACCGGGTTAGGTCTTTTTGAATACGATCCTGCTAGCGCAGCCTGCTGGAAGATCAATGCTGTTGGAGTTGAGCTTCCGATCCTCTTGATGGATCACCGCGGAATCCAATGCAAGCGAGCTAAGGATGTGTGCTTGATCTGCACGAAATCCAGAACCAACATTGAGAACAAGCTGCACTGGTTCTCGAGACATATTGAATTGCAATACTTCCAGACCTGTGACTGTTTGCACTCCATAAGCTCGGATTCGAGGGTCCGTGCAAGCCGTTTCCAGCAGGGTGCAACCTGCTGCATGTGCCGCCATTGCCATGCCTTGAAAAATTGGCCGAACAGTGTAACCAAGAGCAGACGTACCAGCTATCGGGGTGTAATAAGAATCGTCCGCACCCTTCTTTGCGGAACTGTCACCTGGCAACACTCCTCCAAGCGAAGCTTTAATTTCCTTCGAGCTGCCGCCATGAAAGTTGACCCCGGAGAAGCCTTCAGAAATCAGCTTGAGGGTTAGATCCCCGCCCCATAGCGTCGAAGCAAATGTATCGCTAACTCCCGGCTGTCCACCCTGATAACAGGAATTAACTTCTGTCATTCGGTAAGGAAGGCGTGTACGCGTCCCGGCAGTTTTCATCACGTCGATTTCTTTTTCAACCTTTAGATTATGCAAAAGGTGATCGATGTCAGACGCCGGAATTCCAGGAGGGCCCTCGGCATAAAAATGGTCTGTCAACTCTACCAAGGATTTTCCAAATCCACTTGAAAACTTCTCGGCAAACGGATAAACCCAGGCAGGATCAGCAGCCATATCAGGGCCTCCCAGCTTCGCATGGGGAAGGCGAGCGAGAATGGCTTTCGCAAAATCCGACCATTGCTCCATGAAAATTTCCGGCCCCCAGGATGCAGGGCGAAGCTGATAGCGAACATAGTTATTCGCCTCATTTCCGATTTGCAGGTACTTCAGACGCGGACCAAGAATCCGGGATACTACTTCAGCTTCTTCCGCTGCTCGCTCCGGGGTGCCCAGCCCAAGGTTCAGCCCATAGATGCAGCTCCATCCCGTTTTTTCCAGGAACGCGCGCAAATGATGAAGTGCCTTCGGGGTGATAGCGGTCAAAGACTTTGGCTGCGTAGGCAATGGAGAATAGGCCGGCGGTCGCACACCCTCAGAGGAGGCAAAGTACGTAAACTCACTGGTATTACCACCAAGGCGGAGTACTCCGCTCGGCGAAAGAGTTTGAAACACGTGAATCAGCTCTTTGTTTTTTGCAGAGAAAAAATATGGATCGCCCAACTGGGTTATTTCATAACTCAGACCTATCATGTCGCGCGGAATGGTCGCAATAGCTTTGTTTGGATCGACTGTAATTTTTACAGTATTGCGGCTCTGTGCTCGAAGCGCAGACCGAAATAACGCGACGAACGCGGAAGATCTATAGATAAAACGGCGACGATTCATAGTGTTCCCCTTTTCGAGGCAGTTACAGGACGGCAGGATTACAAGTAACGTATTGACTTAGATCTTTGATCTGATCCGACAAGTTCGTGTGGCGAAGAGGATTTCTATGGGCTAATACTCTTCGCCACAATGCGCACGACTCGTGTTTGTTAGAACTTCAACGTAAGAGCTAACTGGAGATGACGTTCGGTCGTAGACGTCCCCGAAGAGCTGATCGCCCCGAAGCTGGAGTTGCTGATATTTGACTCCACTGCCGCCCAGCTAACGCCGTTGAAGACGTTATACGCATCGACTCGAAAACCGAGAACAACGCTTCCAGGAAGAGCGAAGTCCTTATTCATTGCAGCATTAAAGTTGTGATAGCCAGGATCGCGGAGAACACCGACATGCGACGTTCCGAAACCCGTTGAGAGCTCTTCACCAAAGGCTGCTACGCCATTATCATTCTTCGTGTAAATGACGTTGCTACTTGCCTTCTGGTTCATAGTGGGGTTCGCAGGAGAGGCAACTGTACTGTAGACCGCAGAGGTATTTGTAGTCTTATTTACAGCGGTATACCCAGCAGAAGGATCCGTTCCCAGCCAGTGAGCATACGACCGATTGACAATTTTCAGTGGCCGGTACTGGTTTGCACGAATAGGATTTGCGCTTGCTCCGTTGACCTTGTAATACGTGGTCGAATAAACCGACTGAGCAAAGCCTGTGTGATAGTTTCCCGTCATCGAGGTATTCCATCCACCGAGAAGAGCTTCCTCCAGACGGTTCCAGTGGCTTCCAATCAACTCGCCGCGACCGAACGGAAGCTTATAGGTAACGGCGAACGAAAGAAGATGGCGCGCATCGAAATAGGATGGGCCATAGTCGCCAGCAAGGTTCGTGCTGTCCTGCGGATAAGCATAGGTAGAGCCGAGCACACCACCTGAGCCATAGTAGCCACTGCTGTCCGTCATGGATTTGCTGAACGTGTAATTGAACAGATAGAAAATGTTGTGCGTTGTATTTTTGCGCAGGGTAACCTGCAGTGCGTTGTAGTTCATCACGCCTTCTGATTGCGTGTACTGAACATTATGATTTGCCAGAGCTGGAAGCTTGGTCGCCAAAGGAGAGTTGCAAGGCGTAGAGGTGGCCGAAGTGGCGAGGATAGAGCATGGTGCCTGATTCAGACCAATCAAGTTCGCCAGGTGGTCACCATCCTGTCCGACATACCCTGCCTGCAGTGCAAGCGTGTTCGATATCTGATACGCAAGTATCAGGTCGAACTGCTGAACCAGAGCAGGCTTCAAATGAACATCCCACCCAAGAAGATTCGAGTTGAGCGTCGCAGGGGTAACAGCAGTCAGAGCCGGGTAGCCTATGCTCATCTGCTCAGGCGTAGTTACAGCAGTACCTGCGGCACTATAGATAAAGAACGGGTTCTGTGTAAGCCGTTGGCCTGCTCCCATTCCTTCCATATAGTTGGTGATACCGTAACCGGCGCGAATAACCAGGCGATTGCTGCTGCCAGGCGTATACGCAAAACCAACCCGAGGCATAAAGCCTAGCCAGTACGAATTGTAGAGTGCACGGCTCGCACCGTTCACACCCGCAAAGGTGATGGCACCAGTTGAAGGGTCCGTATTGCTTTGGCGGTTATTCACTTCGTACATCGGCTGGTCGTACTCCCAGCGAACGCCAAGGTTGAAGGTAAGATTGGGAAGCGCCTTATAGTCATCCTGGAAGTAGATAGCCGGGCGCCATTGCCGTGCACCCCAACGGCCGGAGCTGCTTCCTACGCTAAAAGCACTGGCTTTATCTTCAAGGAAATCCGCCCATGCACTACCAGTCGAAATACTGCTATTCGTGGTGCTGCCAGTGAACGTCCAGGAGCCTAGCGGACCAATATTTCCGGAGTAATAACGGTTTTCCTGATAACGAACCGCCTGCGCACCAAATTTAATGGAGTTACGGCCGTGGAACCAGCTGATTTTATCTCCATAGGTAAAGGCATTCGTCATGCCGTCCGTTGCTCGTCCTCCGTTGGAAGGACCAAAACTACCAACGGCAGGCCCGGTACCAGAGAAAGTGACCGTGGGAACACCTGGAAATACTTGAGTCGGCCCCGGGATTCCGAGATTCTGCAACCCCGTCGTTCCAATCAACCCTGTAATGTCCACAGGATAGTTCGTATAACGTGACCGGCTATAACCCACACGAGCTTCATTCAGCAGGTTCGGAGAGATAGTATGCGTCCAGTTCACGACAAATCCGATATATGGATAATCGCCGCTAAGCGGTGTATCGACGGGCATTGCGACAGCGGTCGTCTTCGTTGAGTTCTGCACTCTTGTAAAGCGACCAGAGATCATATCCGACTCGCGAAGACGCCAGTCGAGCTTCACATCGCCCTGATTAATCAGCGTTCCGTTTCTGGTAAAACCTTCGTAGTTAGCACCTGAAGAGTTACGGACGCAACCAGTACCAACGGCCTGCCCAGGATTGTACTGATTGCAAACGGGGTACCACGTCGGATGCTGCAACAGGTATTCAGCCGCAGGGTTGCTGATCGGTACGGTAGTGTTCAAATACGGGTCGTAGGCCGTGCCCGTGCCCTTCAGCCCAGCCTGACCGGTCTCGTCATGCGCAGGATTATTCAAATACGCAGGGTCTGGCTGAGTGCTCAGATTCACGCCCGTCTGATGCTGCCGCACTCCACGGTAATCGACGAAGAAGAAGAGCTTGTTTTTCATCAGCGGTCCGCCCAACGTGCCGCCAAAGTAGGTGCGGTTCAGCGGCTGCCGAGGAGTGATCGTAGCCGTATGCTTCTGAAGCCAGGAGTTCGCATTGAGTAGCGTGTTCTGCATCTGGAAGAACGCGCTGCCATGGAATTGGTTGGTTCCGCTCTTGGTCGTCATCACCACCTGCCCGCCGTTCGCATTGCCATACTCAGCGGTGTTGTTTCCGGTGATCATCTGGTACTCCTGCAGCGAATTTCGCGACGGAGTGTAGGCCATCCAGTTGTCGATGGCGTCGTTAATATCGAGACCATCCAGGGTGAAGTTGTTGGACTGCTCGCGGTTGCCGTTCACATTGAAGCTCTGGTTCGAAAAACCCGTCGAGTGATAGATATTGTCGTAAGCGCCGGGGTTCGGCTGAATCGCGCCCGGAGTCAGCAACCCAAGCGTCATAATGTTGTCCGCCACCAGCGGCAGCTTGGAGATTTCGGTACTCCCAAGCGTCGTGCTGAGCGTTGCATCCTGCGTGTTCAGAATGGGTGCGGCAGAGCTAACGACAACTGTTGTGCTCGCCTCTCCAACGACCAGCTGAATATTGTAGTGAGCAGTCTGGGCACTCTCGAGAGCAAACTGCGGAACCGTGCTCTTTCCGTAGCCCTGCCCCGTAATGGCAAGCGTGTAGGGCCCTGGCGGAAGTGACGCCAGGTTATAGATGCCACTCTTGTTCGTCTTGGTCGGAAACGTCAGACCTGTCGCAGTATTACGCGCGACCACGGAGGCACCCACCACAAGGGCGCCGGACGAGTCGGTCACCACTCCTGTAACGCCGGAGGTAACGTTCTGTGCCAGCGCACCCAACGTTAACAGGCTGATCAATAAGACGCACAAAGCTAAATCGGAAAGACAGCGTTTTGCCCACATCCTGAACATCCTCCGAGTGAACTCCCCCTCTTCGCCTTGCCGTACAAGAACCTTCGGGCCTTGTCGGAGCAGAGTCTTTGCTTATTTGCGGGTGTAACCGAAAGGAGCGAAGAACGCGTTCAAAGTATTCAGGGGTGAATTCACTGTGTTTTATTGAAAATGTCATCACCGGAGAATACCCACAAGTTTGATAACGTATTGTTTACCTATCTACTCATTCCAGAAGACTTACGTGGAACGTTTAGAACAATCCCCTCGCTGCTGAGGAGCGCGAATGCTCCACATGGCTCCTGCCCACGAAGGAGATCAACCAGCGACAGCGATCAACTGTCATTTCCAGGAACTCATCCGGCACCTGCGAGACGCGACAAAGCGAAGCGGCCCCACCCACTTCGTAAAAGTCATATTGCGATTCGCGCGGGGCAGGATGTATACATTACCTATCTACCAGGGAGAAATTCTTAGGCCGCTCAAACCGTGAAAGGTTCGAGCGCTGTCACCTTCGCGATCCACTCCCAAGGCGCGATGCAGGCAAACGAACGTCATGTTGGACGCAGAACCCAATCCGCCTCTTTTTGACCCGCAGTCTGCAGCGGAACGCCGACTCGTTCTAGATGAACTCAGCAGCCTCCTCCGATCCCCCTACTTCAAGAGCAGCAAGCGCTATCCTGCGCTGCTGTCGTTTGTCGTTGAGGAACGCCTGAAAGGCCGCAACGAAAACCTGAAAGAACGAATCATCGGAATCCCAGGTCTTCGAACGGGCAGCCGACTATGACACCAACAACGACACGATCGTGCGCGTAACCGCTGGAGAAGTACGAAAGCGGCTGGCCTTGGCCAATTATGAGCGCCGCTCCACGGCCAAGGTGCAGATCTCGCTTCCCAGCGGATCCTACCGACCGGAGTTTTTTCTAGTATCCGCTGAAGCTCCGCAGGAAGCTCACGAGCCTGCAGTCCTCGGTGAGCCGGAGTCCACTCCAGACCCGTCCACCAGACTCAGCACGCCGACTCTGGAACCGCTCCCCCCGGCGACCTCACCGAAAACCCATCGCCAACGCTGGATCATTGCGGCTCTGGCTGCCTGCGGACTCTTCGCTACTGTCTTCCTCATGCAAAGAGAGAATCGGACACAGGCCAACACGTTCACCGCCGCTTTCTGGCAGCCGTTGTCGAGCAGCAATGATTCAGTATTGATCGTTCCCGGAGCACTCGTTCCCACCTCCGACGAGCGCGTCCCCATGGGGCCCGCAGAACAGAAAGACCTCTACCCCTATACGAGCTTCTCCACCGCCGTCGCCACCGCCAACGTGATCAAAACCCTCTCCGATCAACACAAGGCGTATGACATTCTTGGAGCGCAAAGCGTCTCGCTTGATGAGATGCGGCACCGCAACGTCGTACTCCTCGGCGCATACAACAACGTCTGGCTGAAGGAGCTCCAGAAGGATCTTCCGCTGCAGTTTCGCTTCGGTCTTGGTGCCAGAGGTGAGATCTACGAGGTAGCGGATGCAAAGCGCTCGTGGTCAAGGCAACTGGACACCCCTCTTGCCTATCGTGCGGATTATGCGCTCATCGCACGCTTCCGCAGCAGCGAAACAGGCAACTGGGTCTTTGCCATTGGCGGCATCGGGGCCAACGGAACAGAGGCCGCCTCCCAGTTCGTTTCTACCTCTCAGTATTTGGATACGGTCTCCCACACCCACAAGGACTGGACAGGGAAAAACGTTGAAGTGCTTCTAAAGCTGAATGTTGTCGATGGAAAAAGCGGAGCGCCCTCTGTAGAAGAAGTGCGGGTCTGGTAGGCGTTCGCCTCTGGCATCGCACAGACAGCCGCCCCACGGCAAACGGCACAAAGGGCCTGCACGCATTCGTGCAGGCCCTTTGTATCCTTGAAGACGTTCCTACTTCAGCAAAAACGTCGAGTGCATCGTGGCCTCGGAGCTATCTCCCACCCACACATCAAACGTTCCAGGCTCAAGCACCTGCTTGCGTAGAGACGGGCTCCAGTACGCGAGTTCAGAAGCGGGTACATCCAGCGTGACCTCTCGCTGCTGACCAGGCGCAAGCGTGAGTTTCGTAAACGCTTTGAGCTCGCGTACCGGGCGCGATGCGCTCCCCGCTCGCTGATGCGTATAAAGCTGCACGACCTCTGCACCTGCAACCGCGCCGGTATTACGCACCGTAACCGTCGCACGCAGCACACCGTTTGCAGACGCAACAGTTGCCTGCTGCAAGCGAAGGTTCTCCACTGCAAAATGCGTGTAGCTCAGCCCATAGCCAAACGAGAACTGCGGCGTCGACGGCATATCCCAATATCGGTTGCCAATCTGCGACGGGTCCTGCGTCAGGTAATGTTCGTAGAAGATCGGCACCTGCCCAACAGACCGCGGCCAGGTGATCGGCAGCTTGCCGCTCGGATTCGCCTCGCCCGTCAACAGGCTCGCCACCGCATGGCCACCTTCTGTGCCGGGATACCAGACATCCAGGATCGCCGGCACATGTTCTACAGCCCAGCCAATCTCCAATGGCCGAGCCGCCATCAGTACGAGCACCACAGGCTTGCCTGTCGCCACCGCAGCTTCCAGCAACTCCTGTTGTTTGCCCGGAAGCGTCAACGTCGCGCGACTGGCCTGCTCACCGCTCATGTTCATCGCCTCGCCCAGCACAAGCACGGCAACATCCGACCGCTTTACGTCTTCAATCGCCTGGTCAAACGCGCGCTTGCGATCAGCCTCAGTAAGCAGCGTAGGCTTCGGCTCGGGGGCCTGCCCATCAAAGATCGAGCTGGTCGGACGAACAATCTCAACGCCCTTGTCCACCAGCAGAGTCGCATTCGGAAGCTTCTCGCGAAGCCCCTGCGCAACCGTAATCGTGTCAGCAGGAACCGCATGCAGTGACCAAGAGCCAAGCGTATCGACCTTCGAATCAGCCAGCGGCCCAATCAGCGCAATCGTCTTCGCCGACTTCGCCAGCGGCAACACACCACCCTCATCTTTCAGCAGCACCGCTGTCTGCTCCGCCGCTTCGCGCGCCGAGCTCCGCTGCTCCGCCGACAGCGTCTCCCGCTTGTACGCATCCATGTCCACATACGGATTGCTAAACAGCCCCAGCCGATACTTCATCTCCAGGATCGGCAGCACCAGCGCATCCAGTTGCGCCATCGAAACCTTCCCCGAGCGCACAAGCTGCGGCAGGTTCTCGCGATACACCGAACTTGTCATCTCCATGTTGATGCCAGCGTCCACCGCGCGCAGCGCAGCATCCGCAGGGTCGGCAGCAAAGCCATGGGTCTGCAGATTTTGCACGGCAGCCCAGTCACTCACCACAAAGCCGCGGAAGCCCCACTCCTTGCGCAACACATCCTGCATCAGCCACTTGTTGCCCGTCGCCGGAACCGAGTTCAGGTCCATGTACGCCGACATCATCGTCGCCGCACCAGCCTTCACCGCCGCGCGATACGGCCGCAGATACACGTTGTGCAGCGCATCCTCGGAAAGATCCACGGAGTCATAATCGCGCCCGCCAAACGGCGCACCATAACCGCCAAAGTGCTTCACACTGGCCAGGATGTGGCCCGGTGTTCCAATCACCGGCCCTTGAAAACCAAGGACCTGCGCCGCAGCCATCTGTTCGCCAAGGTAAGGGTCTTCTCCGGCCCCTTCCATAATGCGGCCCCAGCGAGGATCGCGAGCAATGTCCACCATCGGCGAGAACGCCCAATCCACACCCGCCGCGCGGGCCTCGCGCGCCGCCATCGACTGCGCATGCTCCACCAGCGCCGGGTCCCACGACGCAGCCATCGCAAGCGGCACAGGATTGATCGTGCGGAAGCCGTGAATCACGTCATAGCCAAAGAGCAACGGAATCTTGTGCGGCCCTTCGGTCGTCGCAATTCGCTGTAGCTCATTGATGCGTGCCGGATCGGTAAGGAATAAAAAGGAGCCCACGCCCTTGCGTGCCAGAGCATCCGCCTCAGCAGGCTTGTAGTTCTGCCCGGCCGCCTGCTCCATCTGCTCAACCTTTTCCTCCACCGACATCTTCGCCAGCAACGCATTGGCAAACGTACTCGCCTTATCGTTTCCAGCCGCAGGCTTTGCTTGCGCATTCGCCAGTAATGCAAACATTCCTACAACCGCAAAACTCTTGATCGAACGCAACACGTGTCTTTCTCCTAAGCTGAAGCTCTTGCCATCACGGCAGCTAAATTTCGTTGCGATAGCGTTCAATCGCCAGCAACACCAACTGCGACCGCGTGCGCACACCTGCCTTTGAAAACAGCTGTTGCAACGTCGCCTTCACCGCACTCTCAGAGATCCCGAACTCCGCCGCAATCTCCTTGTTCGCCTTCCCCTGCAGCAACAGGCGCATCGTGGCTTTCTCTCGGTCCGTAAACTTCGGCACCGCTGGCGCCTGCGCCGCAGAAAGAATGGCCTGCAGATACTCCTGGTCGATCAGCACACGGCCTGAAGCCACATCCAGAATCGCCCGTTGCAAATCCTCCGTCGACTGCTGCTTATGGAAGATTCCCGACAGCCCCATTTGAATCAGCTTCAACGCATCTGCATCCGGCAGCCCCGCCGTTACCAGCAGCACCCGACCGGCAAACTTCGTCTGCCGCAACTCGGTCATAAACCCCAGCGCCGTCTGGCTGCCAAGGTCATAATCCAGAATCAGAACATCCGGCCCCGTACGCAGAATCTCCGCCACAGCCGTCGCAGGCACACCGCTCTGCCCCACGATGTTGAAGCGCATGTCCTGGCTCAACAACCGCAGCAAACCTTCGCGAAACAACGCGTGATCGTCCAGCAAAAACAACCGCACCGGGGCGCTCATCGAGCCACCTCCAGAGTCGCGGGATCGCCATATCTCATAAACGCAACCGCCCTCAACGTCAGCTCAAAGGTACATCCTGTCGCAGTGGGGACGTAATGCAGGTCACCACCAAAGCTCTTTGCAATCGCGCGCGAGATGTACAGCCCCAACCCATTGCCGTTCTCTTCATCACCCGTTTGAAACGGTTGAAACACGCGCTCCGGGTCGCCAAGTCCAGGCCCCGTATCGGACACGCGCAACACCGCGGCTCCTGCTCTCTCCTCTGCCTCCAGCAGAAACCGCCGTTCCGCACCTTCTGGTAGATCTTCCACCGCACGCAGGGAGTTTCGCGAAAGGTTCAACAACACACGCAGCAACGATTGACGCTCTGCCTGCACTGCCGGAAACGAAGCCGGAATTCGCCACTCCAGCACGCCGCCCGCGTCCTCCCAATCCTGCCCGATGATCACGCGGAACTCCGCCGAAAAATCCTGCAACGACAGGGGAGCAACATGAGCGCGGCTATTGTTGCGCAAGTCAAACGTTGAGATCTGCGAGAGTGCTGCCGTCATGCGAGACAACGCCTCAAAGTCTTCGTTTCCCTGCAGCGCTGTGCTCACAGCCAGGTTCCGATGTACCACCGCAATCGCCGCACACAGGTTTCGAATCTCATGCGAAACAGCTCCGGCCAGCACTCTTCCCTGTCGCACCAGATCATCGAAGTGGGCCTGCTCCCGCTCGCGCACCTCGGTCGATACGTCGACCAGAATGGCAGCAAGACGCTTGTCCTCGCCTTCGCCATAAATCGAGAACCACGTCGTTGCGGGAAACTGCTGACCATCCAGGCGATGCGCCCAGGCGCTCGCCTGCGTGCGCACGCCGGAGATGCCCTCCGGCAGACGCAACGCTTCCGCAAAGAGCGGCACAAGCTCGTCAATCGAACGCTTCCACAAAGCATTCGATTCAGCACCAAAGATCTCTTCTGCCGCCGTATTGGCAGCCAGCACTTCACCGCGCGAACTGATCGTCAAAATCGCCGCGGGGCTGCTCTGCGCCAGCAGGCGTAACTGCTCCTCGGCCCGCAGTCGAAGCCTCTGCTCAAAGCGAAGGCTCGCATAGTGCTTGAGCACATTGCGGCGCGACTCCGTAATCTGTCGAATCAGCAATCCGCAACCGATGTACGCCACCGCCGCCATACCGAACCGCAGCACATGCTCCAGCGGCGTCTCCAGGTTGATGAACACGCCACGCGTATACGCGCAGAGAATCGCGGCCAGCACAATCTCCCACGACGTCAGCACCGTGCCCGCAATCATCACCGGGAACACATACAAAATGCCCAGCGAGTAATCGATGTTGAGCTTCCACTCCAGCAGCACCAGCACCGCAACAAAGCCAACGCCCAGCCCCAGCATCTTTGGCTTGCTCGAAACAAAACGCCGCACCCGGCTGGAAAGCCGCAAACGACGGCGGCGACGGCTTGTCTCCAGACTCATCATGACCTCTTCAGCTTAGACGCAAAGCACTGTACCGCTAGCACGTTACTAGCCGAAAGATAGCCTCGTCCCAGGACTCCGTCCCTGAACTCCGCGCGGACATATTCCCCACCTCGCTACAGGCCTTAGCCTGCAGCGACAGCATCGTTCCGCAACGCATCCACTTCTTCCAACGTCGGCATCGACGGCTGCGCCCCAACCCGCGTCACCGAAACAGCAGCCACCGCACACGCAAACTGCGCAGCATCACGAGGAGCCATGCCCTGCGTCAGGGCAAAGGCAAAGCCTCCGTTAAATGCGTCACCGGCCGCTGTCGTATCAACAGCGTGAACACGATACGGCGGCACATAGCCGCGCTCGACATCCGCGCCTGCCAGATAGACTCCACGCTCTCCCATCTTCAAAATCACATTGCGCACCCCCGTAGACAGCAAACGGTCCGCCGCTTCGGCAGCAGCGTCACCGACAACAAACTCTCCCGAGGACGAGAGAAGAATCTGCGTCTCCGTCTCATTCGGCGTCAGCCACGTCACATGCTTTAGCGTCTCTGCCGAAAGCGCCTGTGCTGGCGCAGGGTCGAGTACCAGCGGTACGCCAAGCTCACCAGCAATCTGCGCCAGGCGCTCCACCGTGTCCAACGGAATTTCTAGCTGCGCGAGAATCACTCCCGCAGCTGCAAACAACTCGCGGTGCGCGTCCATATCTTCTGGCCGCAGCTTGGCATTCGCTCCGGGAATCACCACAATCGAGTTGCCTGCGGACTCCGTCACCAGGATCACCGCCGACCCCGAAGCGCCCTGCACGGTCTTAACAGCTTCTGTAGAAACTCCAGCGCCTTCCAGCGCTTTGCGCAATCGGTCTGCGAGCAGATCATCTCCCAGGCAGCCCACCATCACCGTCTTCGCGCCCAGCATTCCGGCTGCGACCGCCTGATTGGCTCCCTTGCCTCCGGGATACGTTGCAAAATCGGTTCCCGGGATCGTTTCGCCTTCCGCTGGCATTCGTGCAACGTTTGCAACAAGATCAAGATTGATGCTTCCCACGACCACAATGCTCTTCATGAAACAGGCCTACTTTCGTGTTGATGCGGTTTTACTTTGTCATAAGTGGGGCCACCGCTATGGCTCCCAGCCCTGCAAGGAAAAATAGAAACATCCAGGGGAGCAGCCGTCGCGACGCCGCCGAAGCCGACGCAAACTCACGCCACACAAACACTCCCCAAACCGCCGACACCATCGTCGCGCCTTGCCCGATCGCATACGACACCGCTGGTCCCACCACATTCGCCTTCGACGCGACAAAGCTTGCGACCGCGCCCGTACACCAGATCACGCCACCAATAACACCCCAGACATGCCACGATCCGCGCGCAGCAGCGTACTGCCCAAACGTCGTCACCGCATCCCCTGTCAGCGAACGCTTCATCAGGTAGGTGTTGAACGGAAGCGAACAAGCCGCCACACCCAGCGCAAACACAAACGCCACCGCATACGGCCCGAGCGCATGCTCGCCCAGCGTGGACTTGGCCACAAACGGATAAAACGTTCCCATCAACAGGCCGCTCACAACACTCAGCACAACGCCGCGCGTGCTGACGTTGCCGCTCGCTTCGCGACGTTTATAAGCCAGCGCATCCAGCACAATCGCGACAGCGACCAGCGCCACGCCCCCGAAGATCAGCAACGGGTTTCCAGCCGGATGAATGAAGTAATTCAGCAGCGTGCCGACGATCAGCGCCAACCCAATACCTACCGGAAACGCCACCGCCATCCCGGCAATATCGATCGCAGAAACCAGCAAAAGATTGGCAATATTGAAGATAACGCCGCCCAGCAACGCCCACGCGACGTGCGCCCCATCCGTTGAGCGCAGGTTTTTCAGGAAGGCCGAGGGGCCACCATGCAGGCTGCCCAACGTAAAGCCCCACAACATGCTGCCGATCACGATTCCGGCGACATAATCCCAGTAAAACAGGGAAAATGGGTATCCCGCCGTCAGTTTCCGCGTGTTTGCCCACGATCCCCAGCACAACATGCTCACAATCATGAGCAAAAGCACTTCTGCGTACGCTTCCGGCTGGAACATGGACGAATTACCTCGCAAAACAAGGATTGAAACGATGCTACGGGCTGATCACTCTCTGCGAAAGAGAAAGTATGTGAATCTTGAATGCCGTTTCCTGCAAGGGGAAAGCTCTAAAAATCAAAGAGAAAGACGGAAATCGAGTCTAACTCTTCGGCATGGAAATTGGCCATCCGGGTTGCGAAAGGCTGAATCGCCACCCGCAAAAAGTACCTTTCGAGCCCCGCATTATGAAAGCATTCATGACACGTTCCGGCACAAAAAGAAGCGGTTTGGCACACAACGTCCGAGCAGAAACTGGCGTACATCGCAGCATGTGACGGCAGCGTATACACTGTCCCACACAGCAGGTAACGACGCGCAGCACCAAAGATTGACCCAGTAGTCAGTTTCTGTTTCCGTCGTAGAGCACCGAAACACCGGAGGACCATTGGCAGACAACAAAGCTGAGAAAAAAGCTGCTTCCACCGGACGCGTCACGATGCACGACATCGCGCGCCGGGCAAATGTTTCACTTGGAACCGTGTCGCATGTCATCAATCGTAAGGTGACGGTTAGCGAGGACGTCCGGCAGCGTGTGCAAGAGGCGATCCGTGAGCTTGGCTATCAGCCGAACCACCTGTCGCGTGCGCTGCGGACCAATCGCACCAACATTATCGGGATGGTGATTCCTGACATTACCAACCCGTTCTTCCCTTCCGTGGTGAGAGGCGTCGAAGACGTTGCGTTTGCCGCGAACTACCGCCTGCTGCTTTGCAACGCAGATAACGATGCGGCCAAAGAGACGGCGTATTTGAATGATCTGCGAGCGTTTATGCCTGCAGGCATCATCCTGATTCCATCCAACGATCACAAAGTCACCTGGTCGGAGAGCTATCCGCTGGTGTGCATTGACCGGCCGCCGGCAGAGTGGCCGGGGGACAGCGTGACGGTCGAGAACTTTGAAGGCGGCTACGCTGCGGGCGCACATCTGGCGCAGTTGGGGCACAAGACGGTCGGAATCCTTCGCGGCCCGGCCAATGTGGTGACGTCGACCGAACGCGTCAAAGGATTTACAAAGGCGCTGGCAGAACGCGGAGTACAGATTTCGCCGGAGTACGTGCAGGAAAGTCACTTTGATCAGGAGAGCGGCTACCAGAGCGCGATGCGCTTGCTGCGACTGGTTCCGCGGCCGACGGCGATCTTTGCCGGCAATGATCTGATCGCAGTGGGTGCGCTTTCGGCGATCAAAGCCGCAAAGCTGCGCTGCCCGGAGGATGTGTCCCTGGTGAGCTTTGATGGACTATCGTTTGCAGACTTCACGGATCCGGCCCTGACGACGGTGGTGCAGCCTAGTTACCAGATCGGCCTTGCCGCCGGTCGGTTATTGCTGGAACGTATCAACGGCGACCAGAGCGCCCCCCGGAACGTGGTGATGAAGACCGAGTTGAAGATCCGGGACAGCACGCAGGCACCCTCGAGCAGTAACTGACGCTGAGCCAAAGGTAAGCGGCAGAAGCAGATACGAAACGGCGCGAAAATGCGAGCGATATTCGTCTCCGCAGGGTGTGGTTCACCGCTACAATCTAGGCGTGAACCGCACCACATCGTTACTTCTGCCTGCCCTTCTGCTGTCAGCCCTTTCGCCATTTTCCTACGCACAAGCTGCGCCTGATCAGCAGCCGGTGGGAGATGCTTCGCAGGGCTATCGTCTGAAGACGACAACCCGACTCGTCGTATTGGACGTAGTGGTTCTGGATAAAAAGGGCAATCCGGTGAAGGGGCTCGACAAGAGCCAGTTCACGGTGCTGGAAGATAAGAAGCCCCAGACGATCCGCAACTTCGAGTTGCATGAGCCCACACCGGCGGACCAGAAGCCGAAGGTGATCGTAAAGAGCACGGCTGATCTGAACAAGATTGGCACCGACCCGGTCGACATCCTTGTCTTCGACGAGTTGAACTCAAAGTTCGAAGACATGACGTATGCGCGCGACCGGATGCTGAAGTACCTGATGCGTCAGCCGGAGATTCTGCCGCGCCCGACGCAGTTGCTGGCTGCAGGCGACGCCCACTTTGTAGTGCTGCACGATTACACGCAGAACCGCCAGGAGTTGCTGGATGCGCTGAAGACACACCTGCCGCAGTATCCGTGGCAGATGATGCGGAACCAGGTGGGCGATGGCGCGCTGGAGCGCATGGCGCAGACGCTGGGAATTCTGTCGCAGATCGCGGACGCTTCCAGCGGAACGCGTGGCCGCAAGAACGTGGTGTGGATTGGCGCGGGTTATCCGTCGGTGGACACGTCGGCGATGGACCAGGAAGACCAGGACAAGATTATGGAGACGATCCGCGTGGTGACGTCGCGGATGCTGACCTCTCATGTGGTTCTGTATGTGATTGACCCGGCAGGCGTGCAGGCGATGCAGCAGGACACGGGCACGGATGACGAAGGCAACGCCACAAGCAGCAACCTGGCCAGCGGACTGGGGCCGTTCACCGACAAACTGGACTTTGCGACGTTTGCCCCGGCGACGGGCGGCGAGATCTTTGCCGAACGGAACGACATCGACCGCGAAGTCGACGACGGGTTGCGCGAGTCTTCGAGCTACTACACGCTGACCTACACGCCGACGAATACGGACGACGTGAGCACGGCGTTCCGCGATATCCGCGTCAAGATGAAGGACCCGTCGCTGCACGCGGTAACGCGCAAGGGATACTTTGGCGGGCCGATCCCGGTGGAAGTGGCTCCGAAGCAGGACACGAAGCCGAGCAACCAATTGAAGTGGGACATTGGCGCAGCCGCGCAGACGACGCTGCCGTACAACGGGCTGGATGTGCGCGCGGATGAGATCAGCGGCGGCTACAAGCTGAATGTGGTGGCCAAGGGGCTGACGTGGACGGACCTGGAAGATGGTTCGCGCACTGCAGAAGTCACGATCATGGCGGTTTGCACGACCGAAAAGGCGAAGTCTGTATGCCATGAGAGTCGCGAGATCAAAGACAAGATCAAGCCGACGGACGACATCGAGCGTGGCGAACGGGTGACGTTCCCGTTCAAGATGGATGTACCAGAGCGCACGACGCACCTGCGGTTTGTGGTGCGCGATGCAGGCAGTGGACGTATCGGCACGACCGATGTCGACATGAAGTAAGTACGTTGCGGGAGGGGCTGATGCCCTTCCCGTTTCCTTCGAAGGGCAACGGTGAGTCGCCTTTCTTCCTAAAACTTCCTCAGGAGGATGTATGACGTTTCTTCGCAGTGCAGGCGGCGCTTTGGCGCTGGCCGCAGTCACGATGGCAGGCCTGTCCGCACGAGCCGGCGCGCAGGTAAAGCCTGCCGACAAGCCGATCTTTCCTGCCGGTACGCCGGTGGTCAATGTGCCGTTCGCGGATGACAATCTGAACTTCCAGAAGCTGGGCTCGCTGCACATGCGGCTGTCGTTCAACGGCGGTCCGGACAAGCGGTTCCAGGTCGACACGGGATCGACGGGCATTATGGTGCCGGCGAGCATGATTCCGAATTATCAGGGCAAGGGTGAGCCGGGAGAGATTACGTATTCCAGCTCGGGCGTTCACCTGACGGGCACCTGGGAGACGGTGGATGTGACGTTTGAAGACGCAAGGATGCCGGACGGATCACCTGTGGTGGCGCACATGCCGGTGCTGGCGGTGACGCAGAAGGAGTGCCTTGCGCTGGGCGTGAACGCGACCAAGTGCAGCCCCGGACCGTGGGGCGGCGGCATGATGGGTGTCGGGTTTGGCCGCGGCAAGGACGAAGACTGGAACACACAGCAACGGAACCCCTGGCTGATGCTGAACGCGATGCAGGAAGGCCGGATGCGGCGAGGCTATGTGATCACGCCCAAGGGCGTGCAGCTGGGGCTGAATGCGGAGACGATCAGCGGCGACTGGAAGTGGCAGAAGCTGCTGCCACGCACGGCGACAGTGCCGAGCAGTTATCCAGGGCCGAAGGATTGGACGACAGCCGCGGGAACGGTTGAGGTAAAAGGCACACGGCTGCCGATGGGCACCGTGCTGATTGATACGGGTCTGACGAACATGATGCTGTCGTCGCCGGGCGCACCGGATAGCGGCGACGTGCCGGATGGCGTACCGATCAAGGTATGGCTGCTGGGTGGACAGTTGAGCTATGAGTTCACGACCGGCGGAATGCATGATCCAGAGACGCCGCGCAAGGTGAGCTGGCGCAAGCCGCACGAGACCACGTTTGTGAATACGGGGCTGCGGGCGATTGCGCACTTTGACTACTGCTATGACTCGGACGGTGGGTTCCTGGGGCTGAAGTTTCGGCCGTAGGGAGTTGCTGGAACGCGAAAAGGCCTGCCGGTTGGCAGGCCTTTTCTATTGCTGCTTCTATTGCTGGTGGAGGAGCTACTTCTGCTTTGCCATCGTCTGCCACTTGGCGATGAGGGTGGGCCAGTCGATGGGGTGGGCGTAGTAGCGGACCTCGTCGGGCCATGCGCCTTTGTGCTTGGCAAACGAGATGCGAGCGACGCCGCTGGAGAAGTTCCTGGCACCAGCCTGGGCGGTCTGCACACCGTTTTCGAGCAGGTCGCCGTTGGTTTTGGCGATGGGACGAACGATGGCGATGTGGCCCGGACGGTGCGGGTCGGGGCTTTCGTAGACGACGGTGACGAGCTCACCCGCATTGGCGAGGCTCTGCGCTTCTGCTGCCGTGGCGACTGGCTCCCAGCCCTGGCTGCCGCTGGACTTCGAATTGAACCACTGCGCCTGCGCACTGGCGAGGAGCTGCTGCGGATGGTCAGGCGGACGCAGCATGTAGATGTCGAGCTTGTAGCCAAGGGCGGCGGTGAACGACGAGCAGTGCGTGGCGCGGTCGGGGCCGGTGGAGGAGGCGGGCTCGTCCTGCTGGCCGGTGAGCCAGTTGATGTGCACCTGCGGCTGCCAGAGGGCGTCGACGTGCATGGAGTCGATGACGCGGTCGAGAAGCTGGCCGGGCTTGGAGACCTCGCCACAGCAGAGGGCGTTGGGGTCAATGGCGGCGGTGGTGAGCGGGGTGCGAGCCGCGGGGGCGGCTTCCTGCGCGTGCGAGACGGCGGGCAGGCTCCACAGCGAGAACGCGAGTAGAGCTGTCGCGATGGAATGCTTTTTCAACACGAGTGATTCTCCCTGACGGTTCGGCCTTGCAAAAGGCAAGGGCTAAAGAAAGGATAAAGGCGCGGACCTGAATGCTGTCCGCGCCTTTGTTGTTTTGAGTGGTGCTCCGGTTAGAACTGGAAGCGGCCGCCGAGTTGAACGGTTCGTCCGCTTGCGGCGGAGGTGGCACTGTTCGCGTTGAGAGCCGGAATGGTGTTGTAAACGTATACGCCGGTCGTCACATCGTAGCCGGTGAAGTTTACGCGGTTGAGAGCGTTGAAGACTTCTGCCGAAGCCGACAAGCGCATGCCGTGACGGAAGCGGATTTCCTTCTGACCGCGAAGGTTGAGGCTCGCGATCATGGATGGCAGGCCCGCGTTACGGCCGAGCATGACACCGTTGATGAAGGGACGATCCGTTGAGGTATTACCGTCGTAGTTCATGTCCGAACCGACGGTGATATTACGCGGCGTACCCGAGTTGGCGATGTACGTTCCTGAGACCGTCCAGTTACCGAAGATCTGGCGTGTCCAGTCGTTGTGATGACGGCGGAAGGTGAGGTACGGAATCTTCCAGACGACAGCACTGGTGAAGCGATGACGGACGTCTTCGTTCGAGACAGACTTTTCTGCGCGCGGATCGAACGGGTTGTTCGGATATGCGCCGTTGAGGAAGTCAGGAGCGTCGTCGAGAGCCTTCGAATAGACGTAGCCTACGCGGTAGCTGAGGCCATGCCACGACTTCTGCTGCAGGGTGACGCGGAGACCAGAGTAGTTGGAGTGGCCCCACGGGCCGGTGATGGTGATGTCGTTGAAGGCATCGTTGATGCGAGCCTTATGGATGAGATCGCCGGTCGCAGTGTCCGTCTCGTCGAGATAGATCGGGCGGTTGTACTGCTGGGGGCAAGGCTGATAGGTCGCGCGCCCCGTGTTGCCGTTGTTCGAGCTGGAAGGGCTGAGGCAGGTATTGCCAGGCACGTAGGGGATATAGGTGGGGTTGAAGCCGAAGCTGCCCTGGTTCTGAGGCGTCAGGATGACGGGCGCATTCAGGTTGGCGTTGGAGACCTTGAGAAGGTTCTGCCCCTGAACGTGCACGCCTGTCACAGAGAGGATGAGCTTGTTTGTGATGGCACGGTCGATTCCGATATCGAACTGGTGGATCATCGGAATTTTCAGACCGGGGTAGGCCACCTGAATCGTCGGAGCAATGCCTGTACCAGTCGGGTAGTTGGCGCTGGCTGCGTACGATCCGCTCTTCCAGAGAGCATCCAGGGTTGCGGTGCTGGAGTTGTAATAGTTGTAGATAAGGGACTTCTTGCTCTGCAACGTGTTGCGGGCGAGGATGAGCAGGTTCTTGTCATAGAACATGCCGTATCCAGCGCGCAGAACCGTCTTGCCCTTGCTATCAAGCGAGTAAGCCAGGCCGACGCGGGGAGCAACGTTGTTGAAGTCGCGGTTCATGCCCGTTGAGAGACCGGACTGGATCGGGTTGGACTGGTCGAGATTGTAGCCCTGCGGCTGGAAGTCGATGTCGTAGCGCACGCCCAGGTTCGCGGTGAGGCGACGAGACACCTTCCAGGAGTCTTCGAGGTACATGCCAAGCTGCGTGTCCGGCAGAGAGATATCCGACGTACCGAAGTTCTGAGCGTAGCGGTATGGGATACCCGAAGCGAAGTTGCCCGAGGTGTAGAAGTTCCAGAAGCCCGAGAAGCCGCCCTGGTAGTTGCTGTTGGCGCGGATGTAGTTGAGCTGTACGCCGGCCTTGAAGAGGTGTTTGCCGATCGTGTAGCTCAAAGCGTCGTCCGCTTCGTAGTGATCTTCGTTGAGCGTTACGGGGAAGTCCGTCGTGGGGCCAACGTAGACCGAACCAGCGATGTCAGCCCCTGGGCCGTAGGTGTTCGGGAGCTGCTTCATGCGCTGCGGAGCCACCATGAAGTGAGCTTCGTTGATCAGGCGCGGAGTGAAGATGTGCGTCCACTCGGTGAAGTAGTTCTGCGTGCGGGTGTACGTTCCAGTCGCAGTCGAGAGATCGTAGTAGTAGCCCGCGTTGGTGCTGTTGGCCTGGATGTACTGCACGTAGAGGACGCGCGCAATGATGGTGTTGCGATCGTTGATGCGGTGATCTACGCGAAGAGAATAAAGCCCCTGGGCGCTGGACTTCGGGATGTAGCGATCAAAATCAAGCCCCTTGACCGGGGAGTTGATAAAAAAGCCTGTCGCCAGTGCAGTGTTGATCGTGTCGTAGGTCGTCGAAGTACAACCTGACGTTCCCAAGTGGCAGAAGTTCGAGCGGTTTGAGGTGTTTAGACCGATGTACTCTGCTGCGCCAAAGAAGTAGGTGCGGTTCTGCTTGAGCGGGCCGCCGAGCGTCGCACCGACGTCGTTACGAGAGTATGTGCCGGGGTCGGCGCTCGTGAAGTAGTTCGGCGTTGTGAACATATTGTCACGGTTGAAGTAGTACGCCGTGCCGTGGAAGTTGTCCGTGCCGCCGCGGGTGACTACGTTGACGAAGCCGCCGCCTGCGCCGCCGAACTCGGCGGGCATCTGCTCGGTGAGGACCTGAAACTGGGCGATAGCGTCCTGCGAAAGCGTCTGGCGGACGTTGCCGTTCAGCGCACCGTTGTTCTCCACGCCGTCGATCATGATCGAGTTCGAACGCGAACGCTGACCGTTGACGGAGAAGCCGGAGTTCTGACCGGTGGTCTGGGTGTCGGTAACGCCCGGAACCGTGACCGCGAAGTCGAGGAAGTTACGGCCGTCCGAGGGCAGGTTGTCGATTTCGACCTGCGAGATCGTTTCGCCGATGCTGGTGCGGTCGGGATCGATGGCAGAGACGTCGGAGTCCACCTGAACGACGGTGTCCGAGTTCGCCATGGTGAGGCCGACGTTGAGCGTCGAGCCCTGGCCGACAGCCAGTGTGATGCCGGTCTGCTTGCGCGTGGCGAAGCCGGAACGCTCGACCGTCAGGGTGTATCCGCCGGGCTTGAGGGCCGTGAAACGAAAGACGCCGTGACTGTCCGAGACGCCGACGCGGATGTCATGCGTCGTCTCATTGGTGAGGGTGAGCGTGGAGCCACCAACCAGCGCGCCGCTGGGGTCATGGACATCCACTTCAAGACCAGCCGTATCGACAGACTGAGCAAATCCGGCTGCGGTGCCTGCGGTAAGCACAGCAGACAATGACAGGGAAAAGAACAAACGAGCCAAACGCATGCCTGGGTCAAACTCCTTCGCGAAACAAAGCGCCTGCATCGACTGCGATGACAGTGATTTAGCAGGCTGGCTCTCGAGTGAAGTCACAGCATAAAAGAGGCCGACACGCGATGATGCGGCGGATGCGTTACGAAAGTGCGAACGCGCTGTGCTCCTGCTACGAGCGGAAACGTTGTTGAGGACCGATGAGCCATACCGTAACACCGCAGACACGGTGCAGCAACCACCGATCTTTCCCGCTGTGCGATGTTCGATTCATAGAATTTTTACCTATCTTGCCCGGCGACGAAAACGCCAGTATGCTCGGAGGCAATCCAACGAATTCGCTGCTGTGATGCGTGCCCGGAGGTACGTGTTGCGGCTCAATCAGGCATCACTCGCGGCTCACCGGAGCCAATCAGGATCCAAGTTCCTCGCTTCCCTTTTTTCAAGCTGAGGACAACGCCTCGGACTGTTCCACGGCCTCAATCCCCGTGTGTCCGCTTATGTGCTCCGGAATGAATCGCCCGATAAGAAGGGATCTTCTCAGGATGGCCGGTCGTTCGCTCGTCAAACGTTTAGCGCTTTCAATCGCTGTCAGCGCGGCATCACTGCTGCCCATGGCGGCTCAAGCCCAACTCCAGGCGTTTAGCCTGGCCAGCACCACAACGACTACGTTCCCGACGACTACGTTGGGGGCGACGTCCGCGTCTCAGACGATTCAGCTGACGACCAGCCGCGCGGTGACGATCACAGGCGTGGCCGTGGCTCCTTCGGCGAACAGCCACCAGGAGTTTACGGTCGGCACGATGAGCGGCTGCGCGGTGAACTCTGCGGCGGCGGCGGGCACGACGTGCTCGATCCCGGTAACGTTCTCGCCGTTCTATGCCGGTACGCGTGCTGGACAGCTTACAGTGACCGATTCGACCGGCGCGGTGTATACCGTGGGTCTGACGGGCCTGGGCGATGGACCGCAGACGCTGCTGACTCCGACGGACATTACGACGGCGATCGGCGCTTCCGGCGGTGTGTACTACTCTGGCGACGGCGGCGTGGCGACGAGCGCACGCATTGGCTATCCCTACGGTGTGTCGACGGATGCGTACAAAAACATCTACATCGCGGATTACTCGACGCAGAACATTCGCGTGATCTACCAGGCGGGCGCAGCCCTGGCCTGCGTGATCGAGATCGAGAACCCGACGCTGTTTGGGCTGACGGCAGGAACGACCTCGTGCACGGGCGCGAACGCCGCACCGGTTGCCGGAAACGTCTACACGCTTGCGGGCAATACGACGCTGTACTCCACGACGGTGACGTCGCACACAGCGGGCACCACCGTAAGCACGCTGGCGGCAAGCCCAACAGCAACGACGATGGACGATCCGTTCCAGGTGACGGTGGATAGCGAAGGCAACGTGCTGGTGTCTTCGTATCTGACGTATGACCTGCGCGTGATCTATGTCGGCGGCGACAAGATGGGCTGCCTGATCGAACTGGAAAACCCCTCGCTCTTCGGCCTCGCCACGGGAGCGACCTCCTGCACGGGCGCTACTTCGGCTCCGATTCCGGGCTACCTCTATCGCATTGGAGGCACCAGCTCACCGGGTGCTTCGGGTGATGGCGGCATCGCGACCTCGGCGCTGATGGCCTACGGCTACGGCATCACGACTTCGCCGGACGGCGACATCTTCTTCCTCGATGTATCGACGAACTCCGCACGTACGACACGCATCCGCGTGATCTATAACGGCGGTGCAGCAGCAGCAGCCCTCATCCAGGCGACCAACCAGGGTGTGACGCCGCAGCGCGGGTACGTTTACAAGGTTGCTGGCGGTGTCTTCGGAACATCAGGCGATGGAGCCATTGCAACTTCGGCAGGCATCACCTACTCCAAGGGGCTGAAGGTGGATGCCTACGGCAACATCATCTTCACCGACTACAACACGTCCGCAACCATCACGACCTTGCCGCTGGAAGCACGAGTCCGTGTGATCTATAACGCCGGTACTCGCATGGCTTCGCTGATCCAGAAGGAGACGGGCAGCACAGCGGTTGCGGGCTACGTTTACACGCTGGCGGGCAGCACGGCGCCGGGCGCGACGAGCGGCAACGGCGGTGCGGCTTCGGCAGCGAACTTCGTGACGCCGTACGGTGTCACGGTTGACCCGGCAGGAGATATCTTCGTCGTCGATTACGGCGACAAGACGATCCGCCGCATCAGTGTGGCTGACGGCAATATCTATGCGTATGCCGGTATCAGCGGCACGTCTTCGGTGACAAACGGCAACTCGCTGACGACCGGTGGCCTGTGGCTTCCGATCGGTCTGGCCGTGGCTCCCGATGGCGGCATCGACGTTGCCGATTACGGCATCTACCGCGTTCGCGTCGTTGGCGCTTCCGCTTCGGCGATTGCGTATGCAAGCGCAGTTCCAGTGGGCACCACGGGGACGCCTACCTTTGTGTATCTGCAGAACCTGGGCACGGAGCCGGTAACGGTTGCGAGCACGGTGGCTTCCGCGAACTTCGCCGTGGTGGCGGGGACGACGGGTGCACTCTACGCGACCGATTGCAGCACACTGCCTACACTGCAGCCGGGTGATAGCTGCTCCGCTGGCGTGGCCCTGGCTCCGACGGCGCTGGGAGCTGCGACCGGAACGCTGACGATCACGGACAACTCGAACGGCGTGAGCACGCAGCATGTTGTCACGCTGACGGGTACGGCTTCCTACCAGAGCGCCGTAACGTTGACCTCTTCAACGAACCCGACGTTTGCCGGTGACACGGTGACGCTGACGGCTAATGTTGCCGCCGCCGCAGGGCAGGACACCACAACGGCTCCGGCGCTGATCGGTACGGTGAAGTTCACCGACGGCACCGCGACGCTGGCGACGGTCTCCATTGACTCCAGCGGCAACGCGACGACAACGGATGGCCCGCTGACCGGAGGGACGCACTCCATCAAGGCAACGTTCACGCCGGACAGCACGATCGCGGCGCAGTGGGCGGGAGCCTCTGCATCGCTGTCGCAGGTGGCTACCGCCATCACAACGACAACGACACTGACCAGCTCGGCGGCTAACGCAAACCAGAACGCCAATGTAACGTTCACCGCAGTGGTCGCCGCTGCAGGCACCATACCGACGAGCGCTCCGGCGATCGCAGGTACGGTGGCCTTCACGGTAGATGGTGTGGCCATTACCGGCTCGCCCGTAACGGTTGATGCCACAGGAACGGCGACGATCTCCACAAGCACGATGACTGTAGCCAGCCACACGATTGTGGCTACGTTCACACCGTCGTCGGTCTACTACGCAACGTCCACGGCAACGATTACGCAGGTAGTTTCTTCACCGTCGTACTCGGTACTCTCGAGCAATACGGGTGTGGCTGTGGCAACGGGAACGGCGACGGTGGTTCCCTTCTCGGTGACCTCGGTGGGCGGCTACACGGGTACGGTGTCGGCGAGCTGCGGAACGCTGCCTTCTTACATGACGTGCTCGTTCTCGCCGAAGAGCGTGGCGTTCACCGGAACGAACACGACGCAGACGATCAACCTGTCGATCGGTACGACTGGCGGCTCGGCTGCGCTGGCTACGCATAGCAACGGCATCACCTTTGCGGCTCTGTTTGGCGCAGGGTTGCTGGCGCTGCTCGCGGGTAAGCGTCGCAAGCTTCCCGCGGTGCTGATGATCGTGCTCGGCCTGGCGGCTGCGGCGACGATTACAGGCTGCGGCAAGACGGCGACCGCGAGCCGCGGGACGCAGAACATCAACGTCACGTTCACCGACGGAACGACCTCGTACACGGTGGTCGAGACGGTTTCGGTGATCGGCAACCCCTAGGCTGTAGCAGAACGAATGCAAGAAAGGCCCGCCGGTTGGCGGGCCTTTCTGCGTTTGTCCGGATTACGTTTGTGGCGGAGAGAAGAAATTGAACCCGGTGTTTCTTCGCGAAAGGCAAAGGCGAACACGGAGAGCACGGTGCGTGCGGAGGAACACGGAGGGATTCTGAGGTGAGGTTGGGTTCGTGGCTCCGCGGGCGACAAGCGGGGCTCTCACTGCGTTCGAGATGACAAGCAGATGTGGAGATAGGCAAATATGCCTACTTCGAGATAAGCGGACGTGGAGATAAGGAAACATGTAGACGTGGCAAAGCCTGAGCAGATGGCTCAGGCTTTGCTGTTTCGAGGCTTGGTTGAGAGCGCTTAGCGGCTGCCGAAGCGGTGCTGGTGCCACTTCCAGGCGCTGGCCAGGATCTCGTCGAGGTCTGCGTGTTGAGGTTGCCAGCCGAGGACCTCGCGAGCGCGGTCGGAGCTTGCGACGAGGCGGGCTGGGTCGCCAGCGCGGCGCGGCTTCAACTCTGCCGGGATGGCAGCGCCGGTGACGCGGCGGGCAGACTCGATGACCTGCTTGACGGAGAAGCCCTGGCCGTTGCCGAGGTTGACGAGGATGCGGCCCTGCTCGTCGAGCTTGCTGAGCGCAAGGATGTGCGCTTCGGCGAGGTCGCGGACGTGGATGTAGTCGCGGATGCAGGTGCCGTCGGGAGTGTCGTAGTCGTCGCCGTAGATGAAGATCGATTTGCGAAGGCCGAGGACGGTGTCGAGGATGAGGGGGATGACGTGCGTTTCGGGCTCGTGCTGCTCACCGCGCGCGTCCAGCGCACCGGCTACGTTGAAGTAGCGGAGCGTTGCGGTCTTGAAGCCGTGAACGCGATGGAACCAGGAGAGCATCTGCTCGACGAGCAGCTTGGATTCGCCGTAGGCGTTGGTCGGGGAGAGCTTGGCTGTCTCGGGGATTGGGACGGCGTCGGGTTCGCCGTAAACGGCGGCGGTGGAGGAGAAGACGAGGCGGCGGACGCCGGTGGCGTGCATGGCTTCGAGCAGAGAGAGCGTAGAGGCGGTGTTGTTGCGGAAGTAGATTTCGGGCTTCTGCATGGACTCGCCGGCTTCGATGAGAGCAGCGAAGTGCAGGACGCCGTCGGGCTGCAGGTCACGCAGGAGGGCCTCGACGCGGGGGCGGTCGGCGATATCGGCCTGGACGAACTCGACGCCTTCGGGGACGGACTCGCGGCGGGCGTGCGAGAGATTATCGAGGACGGTGACGCGGAAGCCGCGGTCGCGCAGAAGGCTGGCAACTGTGCCGCCGATATAGCCTGCGCCACCTGTGACAAGAACGTTGTTCAAAGCGTTTCTCTCCGTGGCTGGCTCTGCGAGATTGAAGTGGATGGGAGCAGAGCAGCACCCTCCGAAGAGCCTATCAGTTTGGGTGCGACGAGGGCTTTAGCGACCAAAGAAAACGGCTGCGGAGAGGGCTCCGCAGCCGCTTGTTTGCTGAACTGTTGTTTAGCTGGAGTAGGGAGCTAAGACGGTGAGCGCAACCGTTATAGAGTGCGTGACGCCGGCGGAGTCTTTGAACGTGATGACCACGCTGGAGGTTCCCTGTGGCGTGACGTACTGCCCGGCAGAGCCTTCCGGCAAGGAGCCGCTGCTGCATCCGGTGACACCGAAGGAGAGCGCGAGAAAGGCGATGGCGAGCGTGGTGTGCAACCATGCCCGGCGGCGCGTGGCGAAGAAGGCGAGGCCAAGGAGAGGCAATGCGCAGGCGAGGGTAAGCCAGCGAGAGCTGCCGCCGAACGGTGTGAGCAACGAGGCAAGCTGAGGGTTGGTATTGGTGTAGACGTAGACGGAGAAGAGCTGCGTGGTGCCTCCGCTGAGGCTCATGCTGGTGGGGCTGAAGCGGCAGACGCTGTTGGCCGGGAGCCCGGCGCACGAGGCCGTGATGGTGCCGGAGTAGTTGAAGAGCGGGGTGAGGTTGGCGGTCCAGGTGGCGACGCCGCCCTGCGGGGTGGAGGTGGTGCTGGCGATGGGGATGACGAGGAAGTCGCCGGGGGCAGTGGTGCTGGACGAGGTGGAGGTGCTGAAGTTGGTGTCGCCGCTGTAGACCGCGGTGAAGGCGTACGAGCTGTAGATGAGCGTTGTGGTGGTGTAGGCTGCGGTGGCGTTGGTGCCGAGAGCGACGGTGCCGAGCAGCGTGGAGCCGGCGTAGAAGGAGACCGTGCCGGTCTCTCCTGTAGCGGTCGTGGAGGCGACGGTGGCGGTGAGGGTAAGCGTGGGAGTTTGCCCGCTGGCGGTGGGGGTGATAGCGAGCTTCGTGGTGGTGCTGGCCTGCTGCACGGTGAAGCTGGTGGAGCTGCTGCTGGAGGCGTAGACCGTGTCGCCGGAGTACTGCACGGAGATGGCGTGCGTGCCGACTGCAGGGCTGAGCGCCAGGGTGACGATACCGTTTGCCGGGACGGTTTGCGCGGTTTGCTTTTTGCCGTCGACGGAGAAGGTAATGGTGCCGGACGGTGCGGCTCCTGAGACAGAAGCGGGTGTGACCGTGGCCTGCACCGTCACACTTTGCGCATAGCTGATGGTGGACGTCGTGGGCTGCGTGATGACAAGCGCGGTGGTGGTGTTGACCAGCGAGACGCCGGAGCCGGTGAGCGTTACGGACGCAGCGTTGAGTGCGTTGGTGGTGAAGTTTTCGGTTGCCGTGTAGCTGGTCGTGGCGGTGGGGGTGAAGGTCGCGTCGAGCGAGCACTCCGACGCGATGGCGAGGCCTGTGGCGAGAGAGCAACCGTTGGTGGAGGACGGCGCGAGGGTGAAGGCAGCGGTGCTGCCGGTCGCGTTGGCGAAGGTGCTACCGGTGAAGGAGAGCGCTGCGTTGCCTGTGTTCGCGAGCACCAGCGGCGTGGTGTTGGAGGTGTTGAGGTTGGTGCCGGGGAAGGTTTCGGTCGGGGTGTTGCGGTTGGCCACGATGACGCTGCTGGCGCTGGCGTCCGCGAGATAAAGGCTGCCGTTGAGATCGAGGGCGAGGCCTTTGGGACCGCTGAGTGCGGTGATGAGCGCGGTCGGGTTGGTGATGCCGGGAGCGTAGGAAAGGACCTGGCCGCTGACGCTGTCGGCGATGTAGAGGGTTCCGGCGGCATCGACGGCGAGGCCGAGTGGAGTGACGGTGGCAGTGCCGAGGTTGATGGTGGTCTGCTCGGAGAGGACGGGCAGCTCGACGATGCGATTGTTGCCGGTGTCTGCGATGTAGAGGTTGCCGGTGGCGTCGAGGGCGAGGCGCGTGGGCGAAGAGAGGCCGGTGGTGGTGAGGGCGATCTGGTTGCCGAGCGGAGAGATCTCGACGATGCGGTTGTTACCGGTGTCCGCGACGTAGAGGTTGCCGGTGGCGTCGGCGACGAGGCCCTGCGGCTTGTTGAAGCCGGTGCCGATGGTGGTGGCCGTGGTGGAGGACGCAGCGGCTGCGCGGACGGCGATGCGGCTGGCGTTGGTGTCGGCGACGTAGACGTTGCCAGCGCCGTCGACCGCGACCTGGCCGGGAGAGCTGAGGCCGGTGAGCAGGGTGGTTGAGGTGCTGCTGCCAGCGGCGAACTTCAGGAGCTGGTTGCTGGCAGAGTCTGCGACGTAGACGTTGCCGCTGGCGTCGGTGGCGAGGCCGCTGGGAGTGAGGCTGCTGCCGAGATTCGTAACGGTAGCTGGATCTACGGAGAGGTTTGCCGCAATGCCAGTGCCGCCGATAGGTTCGGTAACGAGCGTTGCCGCTGCGCTGGACAGGGAGATGGAGCCACGACGAAGGCCTGCGCGTTTGGGAGCGAAGGCTACGTTGAAGACGCAGGTGGTGGCTGCAGAGAGAGCACTGTTGAGCGAGCAGTTGCCGCTGCCTGCATCCATGAAGTCGACGGCTGCGGATGTTTCGTTGGTGAAGGATTCCGTCGCGAGAGTTTGTGCGGGGACGGAGAGGAACGCGAGCGGCTGCGTGGCGCTTGCCGTGGCGAGCGTGGCAGGAAACTGCGTGTTGAAGTTGTACTGGCGAACGACGGCGTTGCCGTTCTCGGTCTCATAGTAGTTGCCGAAGCGGTCGAAGGGGATCTTGCCACTAGGGACAAAGGTCAGTTGTGTGGCGGGGCAGCCGTCACCGATCTTGTCGGTCGCGGTGAGAGTGCTGCCTGTCGCACAGACGGTGCCTGCGGTGGTGGAGGACTTGCCGCCCGCCACGACGATGGCTTTGCCGGTGGTGGCGTCGATGCGCCAGACGAGCTTCGAGGTACCGTCCGCCATGTAGATATTGCCGCCGCCGTCGATGCCTGCGCTGTAGACCGTACCGAAGGTGTAGCTGGTGGCTGCGGCGTTCTGGTTGGCGACGGTGGAAGCGGTGCTGCCGCCACCGGCGACGGTATAGACGTAGCCTGCGGTGAGGTTGCTGAGGCCGGGAATGGAGCCTGCTTTGTAGACGACGCGCAGCTTCGCGTTGTTGTAGTCGGTGATGTAGAGGTTGTCGTACTTGTCGAAGAAGATGGTGTACGGCGAAGCGAAGAGCGCGGCGGTGGCTGCGCCGCCATCGCCGGTGGAGCCGGAGGTGCAACCTGCGGAACCGGAAGCGCAGCCCGCAGAGCCCGCGTAGGTGGTGATGATACCGGTGACGCCGTCGATGCGGCGGACGTCGTTGTTAGTGGAAGCGCCGCCGGTGTTGCCGTCAGAGAGATAGATGTTTCGCGCAGAATCGAGTGCGACATCGCGCATGGAGTAGAGGCGCACGGAGCTATCGGTGGCGAGTGCGCCGTCGCCGGCGTAGCCGTTGGAGGCAGACTTGGCGAGGGAGTAGATGTAGCCAACCTGCGCGACAGCGCCGCTGTTGAGCGTGGAGATGAGGTTGGCCATGAAGGTGCCACCGAGGTAGACCACGCGTGCCGGGCCACCGCTGCCGGAGTTAAAGAGGATGTTGCCGTCTGGGTCGATGACCATGCTGCGCGGCTTCACGTAGCCGTAGGTGGCGGGGCAGCCGTCACCATTGGATCCAATGCCTGCGATGCCGCTGCCAGCGCCGTTGCAGTAGTAGGCGCTGTGTCCGGCGGAGTCTTTGGTTTGTGCGAGTGCGGCTTGTCGTCCGCCTGCGATGGTGTAGACGTAGCCAACTTGCGGCGTGAAGGTTTGCGTTGGGTTCGCTGCCTGAATGGCAGCCGCGAGTGCGGTGCCGCCTTTGTAGAGAACACGCAGCGAGAAGGTGTTGTAGTCGGCGATGTAGAGGTTGCCGAAGTTGTCGACGTTGACACCGTAAGGAGCGTTCAACGTAGCCTGGGTGCCGAGGCATCCGTCACCCGGAACGGTGTTGCCACTGGCTGTGGGCAGCGTGGTGGAGCAGGCTGTTGCGGTGCCTCCGGGAGCGATGCCAACCTGCACATTGCCGAAGGCGAGAGGAAGAGTCTGCGCTGAAGCAGAAGCAGCGGCGAGTGCTGCTGCCAGCATGAAGTGAGAGCGCATAGAGCGTGTTGCCGTGCGAAGGAGAGGCGTAAGCATCGGTGGTGTTTCCTTCCGGGTGTTCCGTTGGCCCGCGTCGCGGTTGCCGAGAGATGAGTTACTGCGACGTGTCCTAATAGCGAGCGATGAAACCGAACTGCAGACGACGACCGTTCGAACCGAGAGCGTTGTTCGTGCCAACCGTGCTGTTGACCGCGCCAAAGACGTTGGTCGCCAGGTTGCTGCTGGAAGACGCAAGCGAGGCGTACGGCGTGGCGAGGTTCGGATGGTTGAAGACGTTGAAGGAATCAACGCGAAGCTCGATGGAGCGGCCGTGCGCGAAGTTGAAGAACTTCTGCGCGTTCATGTTCGTGTTGATGTAGCCGGGGCCGATGAGCGCGTTGCGACGCAGGTTGCTGAACGTGCCACCTACAGGCGAAACGAACGCTGCGGTGTTGAACCACTGCGCGGCTTTGGACGCGCGTGAACGGTTGTTCGGCAAGTAAGGGTTCTGACCGGGGACGAGCGATGGGCGCTGCGTGCGCTCGTTGGTATAGCTACGATCGCCGGAGACGGTGACGTTGATGGGGTAGCCGGTACGCGCGTTGAAGATACCGCCCCAGGCCCAGCCGTTGAGGAGCGTGCCGGTGAAGCCATTTCTGCGGGTCTTCGGCAGCTTCCATGTCCAGCCTGCGTTGAAGATGTGCGTAGCGTTGTAGTCAGAGGCGGCGTACTCAAGCTCAAGATGGTTGGGCTGAGGGATGCGCGCGATGTTTGTGGCGCTGTTGGAGCTGATATCGAGCGAGCGTGAGTACGAGTACGAAACGTAGGTGTTGATGCCCTTCACGGCGCGCTGCGAGTAGATGATTTGCAGGCCGCTGTAGCTCGACGCACCGATGCTGGCGACGTCGACGATACCTTGTCCGCCGTAGTTGTAGCCGGGGTACTTGACGCGTGCGGTGTAGCTTGCGGTCGCGTCGGTAGAAGAGGCCGGGCAGTAGATGCTGCTGACCATGTAGTACGGGCCGGAGCAGTCATAGATAGCCGGGTTCTGGTCGTAAGCCACCAGCTGATGCCGACCGAACTTGCCGACGTAGTTCATCTCCAACGTTGAGCCTTTGAAGAGACGCTTCTGGAAGCCGATGTTTGCGGCCTCGGTGTACGGGATGGTGATGTGACGGTCGGCGTAGTTGATGGTGTAGGGCAGGACGAACTGGGGGGTCTGGCCCTTGTAGTAATCGTTAGGGATAGCAGGTTGGCCCTGCAGCGGTTGCGAGAGGCCACCTGCCGGGCTTTGGTAAAACGCCGAGTAGTGGAAGGGCTGGCCGACGCCGACGACGTTGGCGTTGATGGTGTCGTAGAAGAGACCGAAACCACCGCGGATGGCGAAGGAGCCATTGCCGTAGACATCGTACGAGAAGCCGATGCGCGGAGCGATGGCGTGATATTTAGTGGCAGGCTCCGGGCTGCCGATCTGCGGGTCTCCCTGGTAGGCAACGCCTGCGGGGGCTGCGCTGAAGACCTGCGATTGATAGCCGGGGATGAAGGTGGTTCCCTGCCCGTCGCTCTCCTTCCAGGAGAACGGCAGTTCGTAACGCACGCCGAGGTTGAGCGTGAGCCGCGAGGTGGCGCGCCAGTCATCCTGCGCGTACAGATACATGGCTGGCTGCGAGGCAGCGAGATTGGTGAGGTTGCCGACGGTTGCGGTATAGAGCAGGCCGCTGGCGAAGTCAGAGATTGCAACGCCGGTGTTCTGCTGCTCGGAGACGAACTTGGGTTCGGTGTAGAAGCGGTGCAGGTAGTTCGACTGAAGGAACTGGCCGCCGAACATGACGTTGTGGTTGCCGTGCTGCCAGCTCATGCTGTCATCGAGTTCGAGGTTCGCGGTGACGGTGTTAGAGTCCGGTGTGTTGGTGCTGCCGACCGTGAAGCGGTTGGTGGCTTCGAAGAGCGGAAGGAAGGATGGGCCGGGCTGCGTGTAGCTGCCGCCGAGGTCGGCGAGCGTGGTGCGCGTCTGCGGAACGATGATGTAGGTGTAACGCTTGTAGCCTGCGCGGAAGACATTGAGCAGGTTTGCAGAGAGCACCCAGGTGTCGCCGATGTTGCCGGAGTAAATGCCAGCAATGTTGCGGTCCTGCGACGCGGTGGGAATGCCGACGCCGTTCGAGACGCTGTTTGAGGTGATGTCGTTGACATTGGTGACGTAGAAGCGAGCGTCGACGGTGTGACGGCCGAGGTTGAGATCGACGCGAGCGAGGCCGTTCTGGTCGTTCTTCGGCTGCGGCGCGGTGAGGTGCGCGACGGGGACAACGCCGGGCGAGACGGTGGTCGATTGCTGCACGGGAAGGAAGCGGTTGATGAAGTTCATCGCAACCTGATCGAAGCACTCGACGGGATACTCCAGCGTGGGCAGGTAACGCTGCGTGCTGGAGGTTGTCTGGCGGTTGTAGTAGTTCTGCAGGTCGGTAACGCAGGGCGAGTTGCCGGTGGTGGTGGGGTTGGCGATGCGATACGAGGTGTTCAGGCTGGTGATGGCCGCGGTGCCGCCGTTGGCGGGTGCGACGGGGTTACGCATGAGGCCTGCGGTCGCAAGCGTGGAGCCTGCAAAGTCCTGCACGAAGGTCGCGCACTGTTTGCCCTGGAACTCGGTGGGTGCGCTGGCCGAGCAGATGTGGGGGACACCGGGAGCGTCGAAACCAAGCTCCTGAATGGTGGGCGGATAGCTGTTGGCGATGAAGCCGTCGACGAGACGAAGGGCACCGTAGGAGACGAAGAAGAAGGCCTTGTCGCGCAGGATGGGGCCGCCGAGTGTGGCGCCGAACTGGTTGGAGATAAGGTGGGGGTTGAGCTGCGTGATGTAGTCGGTCGCGTTGAAGTAGCTGTTCTGGTAGTACTCCCAGACCGAGCCGTGGAACTGGTTGGAGCCACGACGGGAGAGCACGTTGAAGATCGAGCCGGAGTTACGACCGTACTGCGCTTTGTAGTTGTTCAGCAGTACAGAAACTTCTTCTGAAGCCAGGCGTGGCGGGTAGTTCAGGCCGGTGTTGTAGAAGACGTTGTTCCAGATGAGCCCATCGAAGAGGAAGAGGTTCTGGTTGCCGCGCGAGCCGCTGACAGAGTACGTGGGGCCGCCGGTATCCGAAGTGAACGTCGTGGGTGCGTTGACGTTTGTGACGCCAGGAAGCAACGCCGCCAGCGAGACGAGATTTTCGCCGTCGATGGGGAGGCTTTCGACGAGGTTGCGGTCGAGCATGGTGCCGATGGTGGCAGAGCGCGTGTCGATGGTTGTGCCCGCGGCTTCTACCGTGACGGTAGCTTCAACGTTACCGTTGGTGAGGCGAGCGTCTTCGCGAACGTTGGTCTCAGCGTCTACATGGATGCCGTTGACGATGAAGCTTTCAAAGGTGGGCGCGGTGACCTTCAACGTGTAGTTGCCAACGGGAACCTGCGTGAAGAGGTACTCGCCTTTGGCGTTGGTGGTGACCTGGACGACGCGACCGAGGGACGACTCAGTGAGCGTGATGCTGGCGCCGCGAACGACGCTGCCGCTTACATCCAGCACGTTGCCCGCGACGGTACCTGTGTTCTGCCCTTGCGCGTAGGCGGCGCTGGTCTGACCAAAGCAGACGACCAGCAGAAGCGCGCTAAGGACGAGTGAAGGGACGAGTGAAGCAATATTCGATTTGCGACCGAAACTCATGTACGACCTCGCGAAAGAAGCGACCATCTTGTGTTGACTTATGTGTTGCGTAGAACGGATCGAACGACCAATGCCTCAAGCAGCGCTGGACTTACTCCGGCGGAAGGCCACCGATGTATCCAAATGGCTTGATGCCCGCAGAGTGGAGAACCTCGGCGACTTTAGGATCGGGGAAGCGACGCTGAAATGGGCGCGCCCACTCTACATCAGAGGACTTGATTCCGTCTTTATCCGGCGTGTCCTGCGGGATGCCTGTCTTCTGCGAGAAGAACGAGTTGTCGATCTCTCCCGCGAGCGAGCGCATGACGAGCAGGTGAAGCTTGTTGTGGTTGTAGCTGTAGAGGTCCTGCCCGTTGACGGTGGCGAACTCCGCCATGAGCGTGAGCGGAGCGAGGGCGAAGAGGTGGTAGTGCAGTGCGCGTTGACCACGTGCCATTTCGAGCGGCAGCGTGCCATCGTCTGTCACGCGGTCAAGGCCGTCCTTGTAGGTCGAGATGCCCCAGTCGAAGAGCGAATGATCGTCGACGGCGATGCCCGCAGACATGGCCGCGAAGCCTGCCCAGTAAAGATGGTTGTTCTGGCCGTCGGTCTTCTTCTTTTCGCGACGCTCCTGGAAGTAGGCCTCGACCTGGCGTCCGACCTTCTGCAGCCACGGCTGAATAACAGCAAGCTGTTCAGAGGTTGCAGGCTGCGCCTGACGCACTTTGAGCCAGGACACGGCGAGTGCGCCGAGCGTCCAGTTCTGCACGTACTGCGCCTGATTGGAAGACATCTTGCCCGTCATGGCAGAGGCTTTGGCCTGCGTGGTGAGCAGTTGCGCAACGCACTCCGCGGCGGCTTTGTTGCCGGTGCGCTGGAAGTTGTCAGCAGCGGCGGCGGCCTTGGTGCTTAGCTCGGCGAAGGGCTCTTTGGCTGCGTCGTACGCGGCCTTCTTCGTATCGTCCGCGACAGACTTTTTGGCGTCGGAGTAGTAGCTGTAGGCTTCGATGTCTGCAGGCAGCGCGGCGAGAGCGGGACAGGTGTAGGGCGCGGTGGTGATCTTTACCGTGCGCTCGTCCCACGGCGAACGCAGCGGCGCTGCAGAGGCAAAGAGCGGGGTGGCGAGGGAGAGCGTGAGGAGTGCCGTTGCGGAGAGAAGCTTCATGCGCGCGTTGCCTTTCGGTCTGACAGGAAAGGCAACGAAGCGGAACGAGGACAGCCGGAGGCTGGCAACGTTCACATGCTAACGATAACTTCCTAGCAGAACGCGCGAATTATAAGCACGCACATAAGGAACTGGCAATCCTCCTGTGCGTGCTTTCTTGAGTGCTTTCTAGAAAGAGAGATTCCAGCGGAAAGAGGAAGACTCCGCTGCGCTGGGGGTGGAAACGAGCACGCGCTCGCCACGCTGCTCAGGCGTGCCCTTGTCGACGGAGCCGGGGCGCCCAGGGCCCATGACGATGTTGGGCTCGACCTTTGCCGCGGCATCGGACGGCGCGAGCACGGAGACATGGAGCGCGGCGTCTTTCGCCGGAATGACGAAGCGCAGCTTCCCTGCTTCCCCGATGGTCGTGTCGGAGTGCAGCACTTCGGTGTAGACGACAGGCTTGCTGGAGAGGAGGTTGTCGCTCACCTTCAGCGTGGAGTCTTTGAGTTCAAGCGTGCGCTCGAAGCGAGTGAGGCCGAGGTCTTTGTTGTAAGCAGGTGCGCCTTCGCCGACGAGCGTGAAGCCCCTGGCGGAGAGCTCTGCACGAGTGAGGCGAATGCCGTTGAGTTGCGCGTAGGGGATGGCTCCCCAGGCGTCGTGCGTGCCTTCCTTGCCCTGGCCGTGGCCGTCGACAAGCAGCGTATTGTGCTCGATGGTTTTCGGCACGCCTGCGTAGCCGGAGTCGCCGGTGAGGTACTTGCCATGCGCGAAGAGGATGAAGCTGTTGACGTCGGGATGGACGTGGCCATCTTCGAGACGCCAGTCAGGGAACTTCTGCACGAGTGCCGCCGTATCGTGGCCTTCGGGCGGGCCGCACTTGAAGGCGACTGCGGTGGCGTCTGCGCTCCAGCTTGAGCGCCAGAAGGCGACGTCCATGTCCGGGAAGCGGTGATAGGTGGGCAGGCTGGCGATGGGTGCGGATTTCAGCTTTGTGTCGCGCCAGACGAAGCTCCACCACTCTTCGGCGTTGACGTGGTGCAGCGAGTCGCGCATCCAGTCAGCGACGCCCTGCGTTTTGGGGTCGTGGAACTCGCGGGCGAGGTCGTAGAGCACGTTGTAGTTGGTGAGGAACTTGCCGTCAGGGTGTGAGCGCTCGTAATCCTCGCCGATCTTTGCGCGTGACTTGGGGCCTTCGTAGACGTCGCCGAAGTCGAACATCTGCTGGCCGCCTGGGAGCAGATCGTGCGCGGCGTAGAGGTACATATCGTGCAGGCCGGGCTGGTTGAAAAGGTCTTCTCCGGCGGCGTGCTTCTGCGCGTCGAGGTAGTGGATGATCCACGGCGTGGCGAAGATCCAGTACTCATAGCCTTCGAAGTAGTAGCCGTCGTGCGAATAGGTCTGGAGCACGCGCTGATAGATGCCGCGCGCAAGCTTTGCCCACTCGGCGGCTTCGGGGACTTCGCCGTAGACGGCGTAGGCAGCGATGCCGAGGCCTGCCATCGGGATGAAGGTGTGGTTCTGGCTGTAGGCGTAGACGCGGCCGGGTTTGCTCTTGAACGCTTCGTACAGGAGATGCCCCTGGCGAGCGAGCTTGTTGCGATACTTGTCGCGTTGCGCAGGAGTGAGCTCGTTGTAGAGAAGATCGTAGCCAACGCTGAGGCCGTAGAGCAGATGCCCAGCAGCGAGGTCAGTGTTGGGCTTCGAGAAACTGTATCCCCAGATGTCATAGCTGACGGCCGCGTCCATGTAACGCAGAGCGGCCTCCTTCAGCTTTGGATCGCCTTCGATGCGGTAGGCGAAGGCCGCTTCGGCAATGCCCATGGCGACTTCGTTCTGTGCACGGCGCAGTTCAGCAGGCGGCGGAGGAGGCGGTGTTTTCAACGCACGAATGTCGCTGAGCACGAGCTTCCACTCAGCGGCCTTGGCACCATGTGCTTCTGTCTTCAGCCCGGCGAGCTCTGCGTCAGTGAAGTACACACGCGGGTGAATGCCAGCGAGAGAAGGTTTGACGGACGAAGGCAGCGTGCGCATTTCTTCCAGCAGAGGAGCGGGGCCTTTGGCGTTTTTGCGGACGCTTGCACCGAGCGATTCGTGAGCGTCCTGCGCGCAGGCAGAGCCGACAAAGGCCACGCCGAGCAGCGACGCGAGAGCCGTAGTGAACAAGCGGGAAGAGATCGAACGGACCAAAGCAGTCTCCTTACGAAACACCAGCGTAAAACGTGAGATTGAGGACGATTTTAGATTCCGCTGTATCCGTGTGCGCGAAATCTGTTATCGTTAGCACCCGATGACACTACCACAGCATGGGAACGGTCGAAAAGCCGTCCGCCGCCGCTGAGGATCGAGGAACGCTGATGAGTTTCGCCACAAGCACGCGCCCTTCAGGACGAGCAACGATTCGCGGGCTGCGCTGGTGGATTGTGGGCATGGTGTTCGTCATCACGTGCATCAACTACATCGACCGTACGAGCATCGGACTGTTGTTTACGCGCTTCGGACCGGAGATCAATATCTCGGCGGAGCGTTATAGCTGGGTGGGTGCGATCCTGCTGTTTGCGTACACGCTGTCGCAGGCGCTTTCCGGTCGACTCTACGACCGCTACGGTGCGAGGATCGGCTTCACGGTTTCGGTGATTGTGTGGTGCCTGTCGGCGATGGCGCACTCGCTGATTGCTGGCTTCGCTTCGTTTGCGGCGTGCTCGTTCTTCCTCGGGCTGGGCGAGGCGGGCAACTGGCCCGGAGCGGCGAAGGTTGTTGGCGAGTGGTTTCCCGAGAGCGAACGTGCGCTGGGCATGGCGATCTTCAACGGCGGCGCGTCGATGGGTGGCGTGATTGGACCGCTGCTGGTCGCGACCGTGATTGAGCCGCGTGTGGGTTGGCGGTGGACGTTTGCCATCATTGGCTCACTGGGTTTTCTGTGGCTGGCGGCGTGGCTGTTTCTCTATCGCCCGGTGAACAAGCACCCAAGCCTTTCTGCCGAAGAGATGGACCTGATCCTGAACGGGCAGCGCAAGGCGATCCTGGGGCCGCCGCTGAACGTGCGCGAGCTGCTTAGCTACAAGCAGACGTGGGCGATTCTGCTGGCACGCTTCTTCGTCGATCCGATCTGGTGGCTCTACATGCTTTGGCTGCCTTCGTATTTGAAGGCCGTCCATCACTTCAATTTGAAAGAGATTGGCGCGTTCCAGTGGGCACCCTATGTGCTGGCAGCGTGCGGGAGCTTGTTTGGCGGCTATCTTTCCGGACGCCTGATTCGCGCAGGCAAGAGCATCAACTTTTCGCGCAAGCTGACGATTGCGATCGCTGCGTGCATGATGCCGTTCGGCATCTTTGCGGCGCACTCGCACAACATTTATGCGGCGATGATCTTCATCGGCATCGTGCTCTTCGGCTTTCAGATGTGGATCTCGAACGTGCAGACGCTACCCAGCGACTACTTCCCGAAGGAGTCAATCGGTACGGTGGCGGGCATGGGCGGCATGGCCGCCGGTATTTCGAGCCTCTTCTTCAACCTCGGCACGGGCTGGGTGGTGACGCACTTTGGATACTCTTCGGTGCTGACCCTGGCTGGCGTGCTTGCTCCGATCGGCCTGCTTTGCCTGTTTTTGCTTGGCGGCCGCATTCATCGACTTGGCGACGCGTAGACGCCGCACAACCACAACACTCGTACACACAGGAAGGACATACTCCCCATGCCTCACTTCGACAACACACTGGCGATCGTCTTTGGCGGTGGCCGCGATATCGGCGCCGCGATTTCTGTTGCTCTGGCCAAGGCCGGATGCAAGGTTGCCCTCAGCTACAACAGCTCAAACCCGGAGAAGGTGCTGAGCGAAGTGAAGGCTGCCGGCACGGAAGCCTTCTCCGCAAAGGTGGATGCGATGGATACTGCGGCTGTTCGCAAGTTCGTGGAAGACGCGCAGAAGCACTTCAACCAGCCGGTGGGTGTGCTGGTGAACGTGGTTGGCGGACTTGTGGCACGCAAGAAGATGGAAGAGATGGACGATGCGTTCTGGGATTACGTGTTGAACCTGAACCTGAAGAGCATCTTCGCCTCCACGCAGGCGGCGCTGCCGCTGATGAGCGATGGTGGCGCGATTGTGAACGTGGCGTCGCAGGCTGGACGCGATGGCGGCGGGCCTGGCGGCATCGCATATGGAGCGTCGAAGGGCGCGTTGATGGCGATGACTCGCGGGCTGGCGAAAGAGCTTGGAGGACGCAAGATCCGCGTGAATGCGGTGTGCCCCGGCATGATCGCGACAAAGTTCCACGATGACTTTACGAAGCCGGAAGTGCGCGAGCGTGTTGCGGGGATGACTCCGCTGGGACGCCAGGGCGATGCGAGCGAAGTGGCCGATCTGGTGACATATCTTGCTTCCAGTGAAGCGTCGTTCGTGAACGGAACGAACGTCGACATCAACGGCGGTATTCTCTTCAGCTAGACGAAGCAGCAGCGCGTGCGCGGCGATACGGTCGCGCACGCGCATACTCTTTTTGAGGCACATGATGACGATCTTCAAGCGTTCTCTTCTCTGCGCAACTCTGTGCGTCAGCACGGTTGCGTTTGCCCAGGAGCCAGCAAAGCCGGTGCCGTCGAATGATGAGACGGCCGCGAGCGAACACGTTGACACAACGCCGCCGGGGCTTCCGCACATCAAGGCGATTGAGCACAAGGAGATCGTGTATCACCATGGCTCGGGCGTTGACCAGGTGCTGGATGTGTATGAGCAGCCGGGCGGCAAGGCTGCACCGGTGATCGTGTACTGGCACGGAGGAGCGTGGTGGAAGGGACAGCGCCCGCAGTCGCAGGGCGGGTTTCGGCCGCTGATCAACATGGGCTTCAGCGTGGTGAGCGTGGACTACCGGTTGACCGGTGTAGCGAAGGCTCCCGCAGCGGTGGAAGATGTTCGCTGCTCGCTGGCGTGGGTGGCGAAGAACGCGGCACAGTATCACTTCGACACGTCGCGCATCGTGGCGTATGGCACATCGGCAGGTGGGCATCTGGCGTTGATGGCGGGGTATCTGCCTGCGAGCAAGGAGCTTGATCCGCCGGAGTGCGGACCGGTGCCGAAAGTGGCGGCGGTGCTGGACTTCTACGGTATCCCGGATGTGTATGGCGTCGTGGCGAGCGGCATTCCGTTGTCGAAGTCCACGGTGCGATGGGTGGGCGGCGAAGGCGCGAAGGACCCTGACAGCCTGAAGATGGCGAAGGCGATGTCTCCCAATACGTATCTGCGGGCGGGGTTGCCGCCGACGTTCATCGCGCATGGCGATGCTGATCCGGTGGTCCCCTATACACAGTCGACGACGTTGAAGGCAGACCTCACAAAGCTGAACGTTCCAGTGGAGATGCACACGGTGGCTGGTGCCGGGCATGGCAAGTGGACTCCTCCGGAGATGGCTGCGGTGTGGGTGGATGTGCTGGCGTTTCTGCAAGCGCAGCATATTGTGACGAGTAAGTAAGCGCAGACGTAAGAATGGCCGGGGCCTTGTTGAGGCTCCGGCCATTGTTTTGGTACGGCGGGAGAGATCGTCCCGCCGGGGCTGAAGCCCCTTTTTAGGTTGGGCGTCATGTCGCGGCTAAAGCCGCGACCTATCGTTCGTGGCCACCTCACGGGCGAGGGAGGCTTTTCTTGCGGATGAGAATCCTAGCTCTTCTTCTTCTTCCCTGCTGAGTTCTTCGCGTCGGTCGATCCGCGGACGACGAGTTGGCAGGCCATGCGCTGGAGCTGGTGAGGGCCTTTCAGCTTGCCTTCGATGCGGTCGACAAGCATCTGCGCGCCAAGCTTGCCCTGCTCGCGGATGGGCTGCTGCACGGTGGTGAGCGGTGGTGTGCTGTACGCCGCGAGCGGGATGTTGTCGAAGCCCGCGATGGCGATGTCTTCAGGGATGCGAAGGCCGAGTTCATGCGCGGCGCGCAGGGCGCCGATGGCGGCGAAATCGTTGCGCGCGAAGACAGCGGTGGGCGGGTTCTTCAGCGCGGCGAGGCGCTGCATGCCTTCGTAGCCGTCCTCCTGCGTGGCAAACGCGGGCGCGTTGGCCGGGCCGACGGTGTACTCCGGGCGAAAGGTGAGGCCAGCCTGCTTGAGCGCGGCGGCGTAGCCTTCGTGGCGACGCAGAGTGTGGGAATCCTCCGGCGCGATGCCGATGAAGCCGATGCGTTTGTGGCCGAGCTTGATGAGATGCGAGACGACGTCGAAGGCGCCCTGGTAGTGGTCGCCTGCGATGCAGTCGACGGGGACGTTTTCGATCGGGCGACCGATGGTGACGATGGGGATGCCCTGCTGGGCGAGCGTCTTGATGGCTTCGTTGCCGATAAGCGTGCCGCGTGTGGCGACGATGAGGCCGTCGACGCGATGGTCGACGAGAGCCTGCAGGCCTGCGCGTTCCTGCTCAACGCCACGGCCCGCAGTGGTAAGAAACGCGGTGTAGCCAAGCGGGTCGAGCACCTGCTTCATGCCTTCGATGAGCTCGCTGGCGAAGGGGTTTGCGATGTCCGGCAGCATAACACCGATGGCGTTCAAGCGGCGGCCCTTGAGCTGCCGCGCCAGCATGTTGGGGCGATATTGCAGCTTCTGTGCAGCCTTCTGCACCTTGGCGCGGACGGCCTCGCTGACGTAGCCGGTGCCGTTGATGGCGCGGGACGCAGTCATGGCGACAACGCCTGCCTCGCGCGCTACGTCGGCCAGAGTGGCGGGGCGCTTTGCCCTGGAGATTGCTTTCGACGGAGAAGAGGGCGTGGAACGCACCGGTTTGCTCATTGCCCCATGATGGTAACGCAAACATTCGACTTCGACAGAGCGAAGTTGGCGAGCGTGTTATCGATAACGCTTAGCCGTTGCGCCCCATCGAAAAACGGAGCGAACGTTAGAGCTTAATGGACCAGCCGAGCTGCTCGAGTTCAACCTCGATGGTGGCGAGCGCCTGCTCAAGAGCGGTGCGGCGATGAGCACTGGAGGTGCGCTCGCTGAGAACGCGTTCCCGCTGCAGTTCCAGGGCCTGGATGCGACGCTTGAGGTCTGCGTCGGCGAGCCGTTCGGCTGTTTTGTCTTCTGGTCGATCGGCACGGGGTGTTGCCGCCTCAGCCTGCTGCTCTTCTACGCTCTTGGATTCCGAACCGTTGGACATACCCCTATCTTACGCCCCGAAGTCTGGTGAGCTGATTACGGCGGTGTGCAAGAGTGGGCAAACGAAAGAGCGGTAAGGAGAAACTCTCCTTACCGCTCGATATCCGGGGATGCCGCAGGCTTTGCGGCCAGAGGTCTAGTGGCTGCCGAAGCGGTAAACCACACCCATGTTGAAGCCCATGTTGTTCTGCACCTTGGTGCCCGAGGTTGCGTCGGCGAAGGTGGTGCCAACGTAGGTCGGGGTCACGCGGAAGGCGAGGTTGGGGTAGAAGTTATAGTCCAGGTTCAGGCCAACGGAGAAGGCCGGGCGGACGCCGTCCTGCCAGAGGCCAACCTGTGTACCGGAGAGGCCCTTTGCGCCGCCGGAGAAGAGTCCCCAGCCTGCGCCAGCGAGACCTTCGATGCTGAGAGCGAGCTTTTCCTTGCCATAGAAGCGGTAGTTTCCGCCCCCCATGAAGGTGTACTCGTTGATCTGCGGGTTCGGAATCTGCTGCAGATCGTTGAACTTGAGCGCGTGGGCGCGACCAAAGGAACCACGAACGTCGCCGACGACGGCAAACTTCGGGTTCAGGTAGCGGTGTACAGCTACAGCCCAGCTGACTTCGTTGTTCTTCTGGGTGCTTTCCCCAGAGCGGAAGCGCAGGTAACCGCCGCCGCCGAAGACTTCCCACGGGTGAGCGTATGTAGCGTTAATGGTGCGCTGAATACGGGCTTCACGGCTGGCGTTGGTCTCGCGGCGGGCGCGACGAACGGGCGTCTTCTTCAGCGGCTTGAATTCCTGCACATCCTGCGCGGAAAGAGCGCCGGCCGTGGCCAGCAACATCACACTACCTGCTACCAAAGACCGCACGACATGCTTCGCAACTACGAACTTCACCAGACGAACTCCTTGCAGGCAAAACGAGCCCGCTCCTGTTCTCCATTAGAACATTTTGCGGGCTCGTTTTGCTGATTTCTGCGGTCAACCGCAGTTTAGTGCAGTGTGTAGCTCAGACCAGTCGTGAACTGGTAGGAGTTGTGCTTGTAGTACGGCGACGGATTGTTGATGTAGTTGTCCGTCGTGGAGACGTTGGCGGCCAGGCGTTTCCAGACCGGAAGCGTAAGCGTTGCCGTGCCATTTGCCGAGTAGGCGTGCATCTCGGTCCAACCGGGCAGGAAGTCTCCCGACTCGGTGAACACCATGCCCTTGGGCAGGTTGCGCGTGTAGCTTTCCGTGAAGGTGGAGCCGAAGAGATGAACGTCTGCCTGCATCGCAACGCCAGGAGCGGCGAAGAATGTCTGCATCTCGTAGTGAACGTCACCCTTCAGGTCGAGTGTCTGCTTAGGCGTCTTGATGGGCGTCCAGCCGAGACCGCCACCGTAGATCTGCTGGGATTGCAGACCGAGAGAGTAGTTGTGGTCAAACGATGCTGTTCCGAGAACGTATAGGCGCTTTGCGGTCAGATACTGGTCGCGCTCCGCGTCCGCATGGAAGATGTTGGTCTTCGTGATGGCGTCGGGGGTGGCGGGCGTGGTGGGAGGAATCGTCGGGGCGTCCTGCTTGCCGTAGGTTTCCGACAGGTTGAATGTCGTGCGGTTCCGCGCGGGCAGGTAGGGTACCGAGGGAATCGCGCGAATCAGGCCAACACCGGCGGTGAACGTCGTCGAGGTGGTGGTGGAGCGCACGATTGCCGCCCCGCCGGTCACCGTTCCGTTCCAGCCGGAGAAGAAGCCGATGTGCTGCGACATCTCCTTCTGGTAGGTCGGTTCGTCGATCAAAAATGCGAGGTCCGCTGCGGGGATGGTTTCCGGCGCGCCGCTTTCAGGCGTCAGGACGATGTTCTTGCCTTCTACAGAAACCGCGCCGTGCGTGGTTTCCACCTGCTTGTGGGTCTTCTTCTTGATCGCCACGAAGGGGGTCGCAGAGTGCAGTTCCTTGATCTTATCGAGCCCGATGGTCTGCTCGCCGGTGATGTCGCTCTTGAAGACGATCGAGCCGCCCACGAAGCGTTCGAACTTACCGGTCATCTGGTCGCCGTTGGTAAACACCACGACGTCGGGCGCGGGCTTTGCCTGAGCGAACGCCGCGGCGCAAGACAGGGCAGCGAAGGCTGCCGAGGCGAGAATTGCTTTTGTGCGTAGCATCATATTCTCCAGAATAAACGCCCCCGCTTGCTTCGCAAGTACACGAACAGCTACCCTGAGAGGGATATGTACGAAGATTTCGTCGCTCACGACCGTTGGACCGGAGAACCACAGCACTGCGTGTGGAAGGGTACGGTGGTGGCTATTGCCACTCGCCATGCCGATGCCACGGACGTTCGCTTTTCCATTGATGGCCGCGGCGTGTGGGTTGCGCTGCCGAACCAGGCATGGATTGAGCAGAAGCGTAAGAACGGCAAGGTGATCACCGATTACCTCGCCGCGCAGATTGCGGGCCGGTACCTGAAGAACGCTATCGAAACCGGCTATGACAATGGCCGTGAGATGTACACGATGACCGTGGACGAGGTGCTGGAAGGCTCTGCGGCCGTGGTGAGCGAAGCTGGCCGCACCGATCTGCTGCCCGCACTGCCCGTGGTGAACAGCGATGCTCACCCGGCGGAGCTGGACTTCAAACTGCCCGGCGAGCCGCATACGCTGGCTACCGAAATTTAGGCAGACAGAGATACAGATTCTTCAGCGCCACGGCTTCGGTCGTGGCGCTGGGCGTTTAAGCCAGCCCCCGGCACTAAGCCTGCGAGGGCTGGCGGCGTATCCTTTTCTTGATGACTACGACTCGCCGCCACTTCCTTGTTGCCGGAGCAGCTCTTCCCTTTGCCGTGCGCGCCTTTGCGCTGCGTCCTGAACCGCGCTGGGTGCTGCTTGGCACCGATACGGGCGATGCTATCTTCCGCGCCCCCTGGAACGCGGCGACCGGCGAGATCGGCAAGCAGGAGGTCGCGATCGCTACGGCGCGGCCAGATTTCTTCGCGATGCACCCGACGTTGCCGGTGCTTTACAGCGTGAACTCGGTGGGTGATGGCGAGAAGCCGAACCCGGCCCGCAAGCCTGCGGTTTCCTCGTTCCGCGTGAAGGCCGCAACGGCTGAACTTTCGCTGCTGAACACAGTCTCCTCGCACGGCGACGGCCCCTGCTATATCGCTGTGCACCCGACGGGTAAGGCGCTTTATGTGGCGAACTATTCGGCGGGCAGCTTCGCCGCGTACTCGTTGGCGAAGGACGGCTCGCTGGTGGATGAGCCCGCGACGCTGCTGAACTGCCACACGGAGCCGGTGTGCGGGCGGGTTGGCCCGGTGAGCGACAGGCAGGACGCCTCGCACCTGCACTGCACCACGCTTTCACCGGACGGCCAGTATGTGGTGGTCTGCGACCTGGGGACGGATTCCCTGCTGGTCTTTCCGCTGGCTCCGCACACGGCGCTGCCGCAGGTGAGCGGGATGCACCGGACGCCAGCACGGCCGGGCTCCGGGCCGCGGCATGTAGCGTTTCATCCGAACGGGCACTGGCTCTACTGCGTGCATGAGCTGGATGGCACGATCGACCTTTATGACTGGAACCACGGACAACCGACGCTGCGGACGGGTTCTGCGATGTCTACGTTTGCCAAGGGCGCGACCCGCAGAGGTGCAAGCGGCTGCGAGCTGTTGATCTCGCCGGACGGGCGCTTTGCGTACACCTGCAACCGTGGCGTGGATGACGTTGTGGTCTATCGCATTGAGGCGAAGAGCGGTGCGCTGCAGGAGCAACAACGCTTCCCTTGCGGCGGCAAGGTGCCGCGCATCTTTGCCTTCGATCCTTCGCGGCGGTGGCTGGCGGTATGCAACCAAAGTGCTCCGGGGACGGTTGCCGTCTTCGCGCATGATCCTGAAACCGGCCACGTACAGCCTAAGCCGAAGATCTTTGCGGCGAATACACCGATGTTTCTCCAGTGGCTGTGAGCGAGATATGTTTGATCGTCTGGTGCTGATCGAAGCGGTGAGTGCAAGCGGGCAGCGTCGACTGGCGCCGCTGGCAAAGATCGACAACTTCGCGATGCGGAACTTCACCAACGATGCGATCTTCGACGACACACTGCCGGTGAGCGATGGCCGCATGGAGATCGGTCGGCGAGTGCCGGTGGAGCTTCTGCGCGAACGCATGGAGGATTGGTTCCGGCGGAAGCGGTATCTGGCGGACGATGAGCGGCTGGATGTGGTGGAGATTGTTTGAGCGCCAGGAAGTAGGGAGTAGCAAACAGTGAAGGCCGCCGGAGTTCAGGCGGCCTTCACTGTTGTCGAACTCATTTTGCAAGACGAAGGAATTGAGCAGGAGTTGCTTACTGAGCCCTGTGCCTTTGCTTGCGGACTACTTGCGGAGTTCCTTGCAGTCGAGCACGAAGCGGTACTTTACGTCTGCTTTGACGACACGCTGCCAGGCGTCGGCGAGCTTGTCGAAGGTTGTCATCTCGATGTCCGATACGATGCCCTTCTCGGCGCAGAAGTCGAGCATCTCCTGTGTTTCGTGGATGCCACCGATCATCGAGCCGGTCATGAAGCGGCGGCCGATGATGGAGAAGCCTGCGACCTGGAACGGATCCTCAGGCAGGCCGACGGTGCAGTACACGCCGTCGCGCTTCAGGAGGTTCAGGTAGGGGTTGATGTCGTGATCGGCCGAGACGCAGTCGAGGATGAAGTCGAACGAACCAGCGTGCGGTGCGTGCCAGTTCTCTTCGCGCGTCAAAACAACGGCATCAGCACCAAGTTTTTTGCCATCTTCGACCTTGCTGGCCGAGGTGGTGAAGAGCACCGTCTCCGCACCGAAGGCGTGCGAGAACTTGAGGCCCATGTGGCCGAGGCCACCGAGACCAACGATGCCGATCTTCTTGCCGGGGCCTGCGTTCCAATGCTTCAGGGGCGAGTAGGTGGTGATGCCTGCGCAGAGCAGCGGTGCCGTTGCGGCAAGGTCGAGGCTATCAGGAACGCTAAGCACGTACTTTTCGTCAGCAACGATGTCGGTCGCATAACCGCCGAAGGTGGGAACACCGTCGCGGCCCTTGCCGTTGTAGGTCGGGGTCATGCCGCCGTTGGTGCAGTACTGCTCTTCGCCAGACTTGCAGCTTTCGCAGGAGCGACAGGAGTCAACCATGCAGCCGATGGCGGCCTTATCGCCAACCTTGAACTTGCTGACGGACGAGCCGACAGCCTTCACGATGCCGACGATCTCGTGGCCTGGAACCATGGGGTAGATGGAGCCGCCCCACTCGTTGCGGGCCTGGTGGATGTCGGAGTGGCAGATGCCGCAGAACTCGATCTCGATGTGGACGTCGTTAGCCAGCAGTTCGCGGTGGCCAAAGTCAAAGGGCTGGGGGTCAGTGGTGGCGTTGGGCGCGGCGTAACCGTGGGTCTGGATCATTGCCTTAATATCTCCTGGCGTCTAGATACCAATTGGATGCGAACAACGGCCATTGGAAGCAGAAGCTATTGCGATTGTTCGATGAACTTCGCACAATGGAAGTGCCCCCGAATGTTTGCCATGCAGAGGTCTTCGCCGATAGTAACCCGGAGCTGCCGTCTGCCCCTCCTTCCGACTGTTGAGGCCCATGGATGTACATTGACGCGCTCCTATTGATTCAGGACGTACAACTTCTCTGCTTCTGCGTTCTCTTCGGATTCATCGCGCTGCAGCATCGCGGAGAACCCACCCGGTTCTGGCTTTGGGTCAGTTTTCTGGCCAATGCTGCAGGCGCGATTCTCGACTTCGCCGCGCCGCATCTTCCAGCGTGGCTGGCCCGTGGCGTGAACCTGGAGATGATTCCGCTCTCGTATGCGTTGTTGAACGTGGCGCTGGTGCACTTCGTGCGCCGTTGGCGATGGACGGTCACGCTTTCCATGGGCATCGTACTAGCCGCGCTGCCGCTGCAACTGCTGTGGAGCCATCGCACCGACCACGTTGCGGGCGACGCGTTGCAGGACCTGACAATCGGCCTTGTATGCCTTGTCAGCGGCGCGATCCTCCTGGCGTCTACCGAGAAGGCGACGGAGATGGCGCGACGCTTGCAGAGCGCGTTCTTCTTTCCGTTTGCCGCGATTGAGATTGGCAGAGCGGTGCTTGCGTTTGGCCCGAAGCTCGATCCGGACAAGGTCTGGCATGTGCAGTTGATCACGGCCGTGGCGTATGTTCTGTCCGCTTCCGTACTGCCGCTGGCGTTCTTCTGGATGATCAGTTCGCGCTCCGAGGCGGAGCTGTCGTTGTTGAACCTGGTCGACCCGCTGACGCAGGTGCTGAACCGTCGCGGGTTGCGGGCAGCGCTTGACCGCGAGATGCTGCAACTCGAAGAGCATGGCGGCACGCTGAGCATTGCGGTTCTCGACCTGGACTCCTTCAAGCAGCTAAATGATCGCTACGGCCATGTGAGCGGCGACGCGGTGCTGGCAGGTGTGGCGAAGCTGCTGCGCAGTACGCTGCGCGGATCGGATACGGTGGCACGGCTCGGCGGCGAAGAGTTTGTGCTGCTGCTGCCGCGAACGGATTCGCGGTCGGCGGCTGCCCTGATGGAGCGGGTGCGCATCGCTATCGAAAAATATGAGGAGACCTCCTCGCCTGCTGGCGTGATTCGAACGACGATCAGCGTCGGACTGACGACGACGCGGGCAGGCTTTGTCGGTACCGCGACAGAGCTGCTGCGAGAGGCCGATAAGGCGCTTTACTGCGCGAAGGAAGAGGGACGAAATCAGGTGCGGGTGTTTGAAAAGCCACAAACAACCGTCAACTAGTAGACGTTGAAATTCACCACAATACTCGTTTCGACCTCTGTGCGCTTGAAGTTCAGTATGTAGGGTTTGTACGTCCACTGCGAAACGGCGCGAACCGATTCGAGGGCAAGATCAGCGCTGGGGAAGGATACCGGCTCAAGCTCTCGAATATGACCGTCCTCACCGATGATGGCGCGCAACAAGACCGCTCCGGAAACGTGATGCGCTCTGGCGCTGGCGGGATATTGTGGTGGCACCGTCGAAAGGCGTTGCCCCAACATGACTCCGGATCCAATGCGTACTGCCCCGCCTTTGTAAATCTCCAACCCCTCTGTCCACCAATCCGCCGGGGTATCTTCCATCGAGCGAAGGCTATCGATCTTGGCCTCGAAAAGGGGGACGTTATTTTGTGAGCCGGTCAGCTTCACCGCGACATTATGATCCTGAAACTTCCCGCTCAGGTTCGCCACAATGAGCACACCTGAATCTGAGGTCACGCGCAGCGCATTGTCTGCAGAGACACAAAACGTAGGGAAAAGGCCCAATGGAATCGTATCTTCGGAGGAAATGGCCCTTGCACGCTCCACGCAGGAAAGCGCCAAGGAGCCAAACTTTTCTGGATGCTCTTGAGGCTCCACAGGCTTCAAGCCAGCGGTTCCGCCATCACTCATAAACTGAACCGGATGCACGATGGCTTCGTGCAGAGTGACCAGTGCCGCTTCCATCGGCAGAGGGTCTGGAGATAGGTACTCCTTTTGATCAACATACATGTGAGTGGAGCTCTTGCCGTTCTCGGTGTGCACCTCTCGCCACTTAGAAGGGCTTACCCACCACTCTTCCATGGTGCCGGTTGCGCTCTTTCCACCAGCACCATGCAGCGTATAGCTGTACTTGAGATGCCACGGTTTCATGTTCTCGCCATCAAGCGAGTTGACCGTCTCAATGGTCTTCAGATGCTCTGCGGCAGCCGCTATCTTCTCTTCCTTGCTCGTGAAAGCAAAAGCAGAGCTCGTCAACAAGGCGCAGCACGAAAGAACACAGCAGGCTACCGCTCGCATCTTCATCAGGGAAAAATCCTAACGTGAAATGAAATTAGTCGTTGTAGTGCAGAAGGCTGTACACATCATAGCCTTCGAGCTTGTTGCGACCCTTCAGGAAGTCGAGCTCGATCGCGAAGGCGATGCCCGCAACGATGCCGCCGAGCTTCTCGACAAGCTGCACGGTTGCCTGCATCGTGCCGCCGGTGGCGAGCAGATCGTCGACGAGCAGGACACGCTGGCCGGGCTTGATCGCGTCGAGGTGGATTTCGAGCGAGTCCGAACCGTACTCGAGGTCGTAGCTGACCTTCGCTGTTTCAGCAGGAAGCTTTTTGGGCTTGCGAACGGGCACAAAGCCCGCGTTCAAGCGGTACGCAATGGCCGGAGCGAAGATGAAGCCACGAGCTTCCGTGCCCAGAACCACGTCGATGTCCTTGCCGATGTAGTGTGCGGCGAAGGCATCGATGAGCTGCGCGAAACCTGCGGGGTCCTTGAGCAGCGTGGTGATGTCGTAGAAGAGAATTCCAGGCTTGGGGAAGTCGGGAACGGTGCGAATGAGGTCCTTCAGCGGTTCACAGTTGATTTCGTATGCCATTGCGGGTTTACCAGGCTCCTTCGATCTGAAACGGTCCCAGCGCAGCGGCTTCACTCTCATCGAGTTCGTGCACGAGAACGGCGTCGACGCGGCTTCCGCGTGAGCCCTTCTGCACGGCCTTGCGCAGTTCGGCGAGGTCTTCCGGCGATCCAGCCGCTACGGTTTCCACCTCGCCAGTTTCGGTGTTGCGAACCCAGCCGCGAAGTTCCAGCGCAGCTGCTTCACGATGGACAAACCAGCGAAAACCAACGCCTTGAACACGGCCGCGAATGAGGAAATGCAACACCATAGGTCAGGCTCAAGTGTCGCAGAGTGTTTCATGCCACGCAACCGAACCAGAGAAGTCCACGCAACGGGGGCCAGAAGCCACGCATCTTTCTACCTAACAAAGTAGCCGTAGCATCAGCAGCACGCTTCGCTGGTCGCAAAAGCTGTACCGAAATACTGCGAAGACGCTGCAAGGAAATCAGCTCCACACTCTCTTGGGTGGGAGCCTCGCCGGGTCGCGTCTTCCAGCAACAGATGGAGACATACCCATGAAGTCCTTGCTTCGCCTTTCTTCAACTTGCCTTGTGACTGCCACCGCCATGCTCGCTCTTTCTGCGGGCACCGCGCACGCGCAGTGGTGGAAACTCAACAACGGAAACGTCGCCGTGGGCGGTACCGGACAGTTCAATACGATCCTTACCGACAGCCCACGTTCAGTAGCGGCCACAACCAGCAACAATGCGCCTGTGACCGTGCTGAACCAGCGTCAGGACACCACCTGGTCGGCGGGCTTTATCGGCTCGCTCCAGTTCCACCCGGTCAGTTGGGCAGGCGTCGAGGTGAACTATGGGTTCACCCGCTACCAGGAGCGCTACTCGTTCAACTATGCGGGCACGGCGGCGCGGCAGTCTGTCGCGGTTCCGGTGGATTATCACGAGGCAACCGCTGGTTACCTCATTCATCCGAAGCACATTCCGTTCCAGCCCTATGTGGTGGTGGGTGGCGGCGCCATCGATTTCAACCCTCATGGCAACGCGGTGAACGCGAAAGATGTGACGTATGGTTCGGCGCAGTGGCGAGGTGCAGGCCTGCTGGAAGCGGGTTTCGATCTGCCTACGCATAACAAGCACATCGGCTTCCGCATTTCTGGGCGCTCGCTGTACTACCGCTCGCCGAACTTCCAGACGGCGGCTATTTCAACACGTAGCTGGCGCGTAACGACCGAACCGGCCGTAAGCGTTTTCTACAAGTTCTAAGAACAGCTCGGGATACTGAGAACAAGCAGAACGGGCAGCCTCCAAGAGGCTGCCCGTTCTGCTGTTTCCAGGAAACAACGCTTATGCGCGGCTCATGTAGGCGCCTTCGGCGGTGTCGATCTTGATGCGCTCGCCTTCGTTGATGAAGGGCGGCACCTGAACGACGAGGCCGGTTTCCATCTTGGCAGGCTTGGTGACCGACGAAGCCGTTGCCGACTTGATGCCCGGCTCGGTTTCAACAACGACCATTTCGACAGAGGTTGGCAGTTCGATGCCGACCGGGTTGCCGTCGTGGAAGCTCACTTCGATGAGCAGGTTGGCCGTGAGGTAGTCCACGGCGTCGCCCAGCGTATCGCGCTTGAGCGGGGTCTGCTCGAAGGTGTTCTGGTCCATGAAGTAGTAGTCGTCGCCGTCGTTGTAGAGGAACTCCATCTTGATCGCTTCGACGAAAACGCGGTCGATGGGATCGGGCGAGCGGAAGCGTTCGACGAACATGGCACCCGTGCGGATGTTGCGCAGCTTGGCCTGGATGAAGGCGCGGAGGTTGCCGGGCGTACGGTGCTCAACGGAGAAAACCAGGTGGAGATCATCCTTGAACTTGATGACCATGCCGGGACGCATTTGTGTGGCGGGAATCGCCATGGGGAACACTCCTCAGTGGATCGTTGAACGCCGCACTGGTTGCCTGTGCGGCGGCTCGGGTTACTGACGCAGATGCTTGATGAGCTGCGTCGGGTGAATCGGCTTCGGAAGAAGCTCAAAGTTGTGGCCGCGCTCATGCGCGCGGGCAAGAATTTCAAGTGTTGCAGCCTGGCCACTGAAGAGCACGATGCGCGTCTCCGGGCAAAGCTCGCGAATCGCAATCGCTGCCTCCACGCCATCAACGTGGGGCATCAGAACGTCGCTCAGCACCAACTCGGGGCAGTAACGGCGAACCGCTTCGATCGCTTCCTGACCACCGTACACAGCCTCGGCGATAAAACCGCTGCGGTTCAGAATCTGCACGATCGTATCGGCAATCAACACTTCATCATCGACGACGAGAATTCGCGGAGCAGCTCCCTGGTTCTCGACTTCTCCACCGTTGTCGGCGGATATCGGGATGGAAGGCTTGCGGGAGTCAAAGCAAAGCAGGGTCGGATTCATCAGCAGTGTCCTGTGGCAGGGGCCTGGCGGCACAAACCTTCACCCCGTCGGCCATGCGGCCGAACAACGTAAGTGACCTGTGCAGCGGGAGATGCCGGTGAAAATACGGTACTCGGCTCTCCAAACATTAGTTTACCCGAACGTTTATTGCACGAGGGGAGTTTGCGTAACGCTGAACGCGTCGATTCCGCTGAGCTCGGTGGGCAAAAAGACGCGGAAGACCGTACCTGAGGGCGACTCAGTAGAAGAACGGAAACGGATGGTTCCGCCGTGCTTTTCTACGATGCCACGCGTGACCCAAAGCCCCAGCCCGGTGCCGACCGACTGTTTGGTCGTAAAGAACGGGGAAAACATCCGGTGCCGCATCTCGGCAGGGATGCCAGAGCCGTGATCACTCACCACGATTCGGATGCCCTGCACGCCTTCGCGCATGACATGACGTCCGCGGATACAGATGGTGGTATTGATCAGCGAAGCGTCGATCGCGTTGACCAGCAGGTTCGAAAAGACCTGTTTGATCTCTCCCTGAAGGCCAAACATGCGGAGGTTTTTGTCGATATCGACGGAGCATTGCAGCTTTTTGCCGAGTAGCTTGCGACCGAAGAGGTCGACGGAGTCCTGCACGAGCTGGCCGAGGTCGAACTCCACGGGCCGGGTGGTGTCGCGATAGAAACCGAGCGTCTGCTGCGCGATCTGGGAGACGCGAGCAAGCTCAGTGTCCGCCATTTCCAGCAGTTTCTGCACCCCGACGGGCACTTCGGGGTCGGTCTTGCTGAGGTAGATAAGGTTCGTGACGGCCTCGAGCGGGTTGTTGATTTCGTGCGCGATGGTGGCCGCCATACGCCCTGTAGCTGCCAGTTTTTCAGTCTGCCGGAGGGTGGCTTCCTGCATCTTTCGCGCGGTGATGTCCTGCAACGTTCCGCTCATACCTGTCGCATGGGCCACGCTTTCGTCGTATGAGCCTGTTCCCGCGATCGCGATCCAGCGAATGCCTCCTTCTGGGGGCAGAATACGGATTTCGGAGGTGTATGAATCTCCTTCGAGCAAACGCTCGACCATGTTTTCCGGCGTACGCTCCAGGTCGTCGGGATGCACGAGTTGAAGCCGAAGCTCACTGCGCGATATAGGTTGAAACGGTGCGACTCCAAAGAGCGCGGCAGCCCGTTCGTCCAGCTCCACCAGATCTGTCGCTCGATCCCAGGACCAGGTTCCCATGGCGCCCGCTTCAAGAGCCTGTTGCAGGCGCTGCGCAGCCTGGCGCTGCTGATGACGCGCCTCATCGGCAAGAGCTATTTCCTGACGGATGGTGTCGGTAAGCCGAACGTTGTCGATTGCGACGGCAGCCTGCGAGGCGACCGTCGCCACGAGGTCTTCACAAGCCTGCTCAAAGATGCCGGGTTCGGGGTGGCCGTAGAGCATGCAACCGAAGACTTCCCCGGAACGGCTGCGAACCGGTACAGCGAGATAGCTGCGGACAGGCAGGTGCCCAGGTGGCATCCCCTTGAGCGGGGCGTTCTTGCCGTAGCTCGAATGCTGGAGGATGTCGTCGGAGCGGATGATCGAGGTGCCGTCAAACGTAGGCGCGAAGAGTGGCGTGTTCCGCGGCATTGGAAATTTTGCAAACTCTTTGGGATCGACGCCTGAGACCTTATAAAGGTCATAGCTTTCGCCGTCGTCACCGCGCTGGTTGTAGAAAAAAGCACCAAACGATGCACCGCAGAGCTGGAGGCCTGCGTCGAGCGCAGCCTGCACAATGACGTCCAGCGAGCGCTCGTTCGCCAGCAGAAGACCCGTGCCAACAAGCAGGCGAAACTGCCTTTCCGTGCGCGTATTCAAAGAGCCAGACCCAAGCTCGGAAGCATATGTATGTTCGCCCATCGTCGAAGGTTATGATGCATCTCGCAAAGGAGACGTTCGAGAGGTTCCGGCAGTTTGTCACCAAACGCATAAAACGAGGGGGGACGATTTGACCGGAGCGGAAGAGATCACCGCACAAGGGCGACAGTCAGGAGCAGCCGCCGTCTATCGACGGAGGCTGTGAGGAGCTCGATGGCAGAGGTGCTCTAAGGCCCGAAGTGGAAGTTCACACCTGCAGAGACGCGAAGCGTGTTCTGCTGGTTTGTGGTCCCGTTGGGGAGCTTCGTGATGACGTACTGCGCGTCTACGAGGCGCAGGTCAAAGCGGTGGTACACGTGCACGTTGACGCCGCCGCCGCCCGCATAGGTGAGGCCCGAAGCGTGGTTCTGCACGACCCCGTTGACAGGGTAGAGGCCGCTGGTGCCAAGGGTGTATCCGCCCTTGGCTTCAACAAAGACGCCGAGCTTGCGGCTCGAGGCCTCCGGCGTGATATGGCCCCAGTTATAGGTGTAGCGCAGGCCGCCAAGGCCTTCGATGTGCTGAATGTCGATGTTGCCCAGCAGGTTGGTGGCGACGAGCCCCGTACCGCTGCCAACGACGCCGACGCCCTTCCAAAGGGTGTAGCCGACGTCGATGCTCGCTCCGCGAAGGTAGAAGTAGTTGTTGGCGGTGTCCGCTCCAACGAACTTCGAACGCTCCTGCGTGTACATCATGCCGAGGTCCCAGGAGCCATGCTGCGCGTGCGCAGCGGCTGGCAGGGCGAACGACAGGACAGCGACTGCCGTGGCGGCGAGTCGCATGGCGGCGCGACGCCAGAGCCCTGGCTTCGGATTATGGGTGAGAACAGACATAGTGGCTACTGAACGCTTAGTGTCAGCGTAACCGACCGGGACAAGGTTCCGGAGGTTCCGGTGACTACAACTTGGTACGTTTTGGACGGTCCGCCGTAATAACCGTCTGATTGGGAGTTCAGGCAACCCGTCATGGCCGTGAGCGGGATGGCAACGAGCGCCAGCATCAGCAGCTTCGCGATGCGTCGGCGGCGCGTGAAGACCAGCAGTGGAAGGCCGAAGAGTGCCAGCGTAAGCGGAGCCAGGCGCTGGCCACGCGTCTGCACAGTGGCGACGGCCAGAGGAGGCGTGATGGAAACTGAGACGTTCGTTGCCGCTGCGCCGCTGGCCAGCGAGGAGGGCGTCAGCGTGATCTTCGAGCCGGTAGGTGCTCCCGTGACGGTGAAGGCGATGGGCGCGGCCAAAGTGGAGGCCCCGAGCGGAGAGACCAGAAGCTTGTACGTCGCGGGGTTGCCGCCGTAGACGCTGAGAGCCGAAGACGAATCCGACGCAACGGCGATGGCGAAGTCTTCGACCACCTGCGGATAGAGAGACGAGACGGAGCCGCTGTAGTTGCTATCGCCCTGATAGGTCGCCACCAGGTTATGCGTGCCGACGACGGTGAGCAGAACGTTGTTCAGCGTCGCGATGCCGTTAACCAGCGTCACGGAACCGATTTGCGCGCCGCCCTCGGTGAAGACGACGGTGCCCGTTGGGACAACCGAAGAGGTTGTGCCGGGGGTGACTGCCGCGGTCAGCGTGATGGTTGAGCCCGTCAGTACCGGGTTGGCAGAGCTGGTGAGCGTGGTGACCGTGGCGGGGTTGTTCGCCGAGACGAGGACGCCGTTGCTTGTGCCGGTGAGCGTGCTGCTGGTGGCCGTAATCGTCTGCGTGCCGACGGTGTTCAACTGAGCACCGTTCGAAGGCGCGCTGAAGGTGTGAACCCCGGCGTCTGCAGTGGTGAAGGTGTACGTCGTTCCAGCGAGGAACTTCGCTGCGGCGTCCGACGACGTGAAGGCGACCGTGCCGGTGTAGCCAGCGGCCGTTGCGCCGGTAGCGCTGGTGGCCGTGACGGTGAAGCTGACCGTGCCGCCAACCGCAATGGCTGCGGGTGTTGCGACGATGCTGAAGCCGGTGGCCGGGGCGTTGCTGACGACGACGTCGTTACTGACGCCAGTGAGCGTGCCGCTGGCAGCCGTAACGGTGTAGGTGCCTGCCGTGTTGAAGGTGATGCCCTGCGTTGCAGAGGGGAAGGTGTGCGTGCCGTTGTCGGCGGTGGTGAAGGTGTACGTCGTTCCGGCGAGGAACTTCGCCGTGGCGTCTGTCGTCGTGAACGCCACCGTGCCGGTGTAGGCCGTGGCGGTGGCTCCGTTCGCATCAACCGCTGTAACAGTAAGTCCGACGGGCGTGCCTACCGTGGTGGTCGAAGGCGCAGCAACAACTGTGAAAGCCGCAGCGGGAGCCGCCGTGACGGTGACGCTGTTGCTGATGCCGGTGACTGAGCCGCTGGTTCCGGTGATGGTGAACGTTCCGACGGTGTTGAACTGCACACCGGACGCTGCGGCGAAGGTGTGCGTGCCCTTGTCCGCCGTGGTGAAGGTATAGCTTGCGCCGGAGAGGAGCTTGGCCGCGGCGTCTGTGGTGGTGAAGACGACCGTGCCGGTGTAATCCGTGATGGCCGCGCCCGTGGAGTCCACCGCCGTAACGGAGAGGCCTACCGGTGCGCCGACGGTAGTCGTCGCAGGTGTGGCAACGATCGTGAAGGCGGCCACAGGCTTCGAGCTGACGACGACGTCATTGCTGACGCCGGAGCGCGTACCGTCGGTGGCAGAAATAGTGAAGGTTCCGGCGGCATTGAACTGCGCACCTGAGGCTGAGGCGAAGGTATGCGTGCTCGCATCTGCCGTGGTGAAGGTATACGTCGTACCAGAGAGCAGCTTGGCCGTGGTGTCCGTCGTGGTGAACGTTGCCGTGCCGGTGTAGCCCTGCACCACGACGCCGCCGTAGGTCGCGCTGACGGTGTAGCCGACCGGTGTTCCGATGGTCGTGGTCGCAGGCGAGGCAACAACCGTGAACGCGTCAGGATTGACGACGCGGACGAGGTTGCTTTGGCCGGTCAGCGTGCCGTCGGTAGCCGCAACGCTGTAGCTGCCGAGCGTGTTGAACTGGACGCCCGAAGCAGCCGGGAAGGTATGTGTGCCGCCGTCGGCAGAGGTGAAGGTGTAGCTCGTACCGGAGAGGAACTTCGCCGTGGTGTCGGTGGTGGAGAACGTGACCGTGCCGGTGTAGTTCGTGTTCACGACGCCGTTGGTTGTGGCGGCGATGGTGAGAGCAACCGGCGCTCCGGGCATGGTGAGGTCGGGCGCGGCGGTGAGGGTGAAGCCAGCCGGGCCGGTGACCGTGACGTTGTTACTGGTGCCGCTCTGCGAGCCAGCCGTGGCGACGACGGTGAAGACGCCCGTGGTGTTGAACTCAACGCCTGCGCTCGCAGCCGTGAAGGTGTGCGTGCCTGCGTCACCTGCGGTGAAGGTGTAGGTCGTTCCCGCGAGGAACTTCGCGACGGGGTCGGTGGTCGAGAAGGTCACCGTGCCGGTGTAGTCCGTGACGATGGAGGTGCCGTTCATCGCCGTGACGGTGAAGCTGACGGGAGTGCCAACGGTGGTGGTATCCGGCGTGGCCGTGACGGTGAAGCCGGTGAGAGCAACAACCTGCACGTCGTTACTTGTGCCAGAGAGCGTGCCGTCCGTGGCTCCGATCGTCCATGTGCCGAGCGTGTTGAACTGCACGCCGTTATCAGCCGCGAAGGTATGCGTTCCGGCGTCCGCAGCGGTGAAGGTGTAGCTGGTGCCGGAGAGGAAACTCGCTGCGGGGTCCGTTGCGGAGAAGTTCACGGTGCCGGTGTAGCCGGGAACAACCGTGCCGTTATACGTCGCGGCCACGGTAAGCGCGACGCTTGCTCCCTGGCCGATCATCGAAGGCGATGCGGTCAGCGTGAAACCATTGGCCGCGACGACCTGCACCTGGTTGCTGGTGCCGAAGCTTGCGCCATCGTTCGCGGAGATCGTCCATGTACCAAGCGTATTGAACTGGACGCCTGCGGCAGCGGCGAAGGTGTGCGTTCCGTTGTCCGCGGTGGTGAAGGTGTACGTTGTGCCGGAGAGGAACTTCGAGCTTGTGTCGGTCGACGTGAAGGAGACCGTGCCGATGTAGCTGGGCACAACGACGCCGTTGTACGTCGCGCTGATCGTGTAACTGACAGGCGTTCCGAGGCCGGTGACCGACGGTGTGGCCGTGATGGTGAAGCCATTGACTCCGCCGACCGTGACCGCGTTCGAGGTGCCGCTGTACTTGCTGTCCGTGGCCGAGACGGTGAAGACACCTGCGGTGTTGAACTGAACGCCTGCGGCAGCCGGGAACGTATGCGTTCCGTTGTCCGCTGTGGTGAAGGTGTAGCTGGTGCCCGAGAGGAACTTCGCAGTGGCATCCGTCGCGGTGAAGGTAACGGTGCCGGTGTAGCTGGGAACAACCGTGCCGTTGAAGGTAGCCTGCACGGTGAGCGCGACGGGGGCGCCGATTGCAGTGCTGGTCGGAGCGGCCGTCAGCGTGAAGCCGTTGACCCCGACGACGGTGACCGTGTTCGACGTTCCAGTGAGCGAACCGGAGGTTGCCGTGATGGTCTGCGAACCGGGGGTGTTGAACTGCACGCCCTGCGCGGTGGTGAAGGTGTGTGCGCCGTTGTCCGCAGTGGTGAAGGTGTACGTTGTGCCGTTGAGGAAGCTGGCTGCAGCGTCCGTCGTGGTGAAGGTGACGGTGCCGGTGAAGGGCGTCTGCGTGCCATTGGCGACGGCGGTCACTGTATAGCCGACATCTCCGCTGACGTTGACCGTGGTGGGCGCAGCGACGATGGTGAACGCGGTGGCGTTCGTAACGAGGATGCTGTTGCTGGTTCCGGTCGCAGCACCTGCGCTGGCGCTCGCCGTGATGGTGTACGTTCCCGGCGTGTTGTACTGCACGCCCGCCGTGGTCGCGAAGGTGTGCGTGCCCTTGTCCGCGGTCGTAAAGGTGTAGGCCGCAGTGGCGAATTTGGCAGCAGCGTCGCCGGTGGCGAAGGTCACGGGGCCAACGAAGTCGGTGACCAGTGTGCCATTAAACGTGGCGGTGACGGTGTAAGAAATATAGCCGCCAACCGAAGTAACGGTAGGCGTGGCGACGATAGTGAAGCCGTTCGCCAGCACCACGTTGATGTTGTTGCTTGTACCGGTGGCCGTGCCATCGGTGACGCCGACGGTGTACGTTCCGAGCGTGTTGTAGGTAACCCCGTTGGTAAAGACATGCACGCCCGCGTCTGCGGTGGTGAAGGTATAGGTCGTCGTGGTGAAGGTGGCCGCGGTGTCGCCGGTCGAAAGCGTGATGGTGCCGACGTACGTCTTGTCGACGTTGCCGCTGGCGTCCATGGCGGTGACGGTGACGCTGGTAGAGCTGCCGGGACGCAGCGTGTCGGGTGCAGCCGCAACAGTGAACTTCGCCGTGTTCGAAACGCCCGTACCGGTGAAGGTAAAGGGCGCAGTCAACGTTGCAGGAGTGCCCGTGGCGCTGGTGAGCGTAGCGATTCCGGTTCCGCTGTTGGTTCCAATCGCGGTAGGCGTAAAGCTGACGAGGTAAGAGCAGTAGCTTCCAGCCGCCAGGGAAACGGGAGCCGACGCGGAGGTAAGCAGCGTGCAGGTTCCACCAGTCGCCGTGGCAAAGGCGTCTCCGGTGAGAGCCCAGTTCGTCGCAGTGCCAGCGGGGGTGGAGAACTGCAGCGGGACGTTGCCGCTGTTCTGAATGAGGCCGCTCAGCGAGCCGTCTGTGCTGTCGAGATTCGAGAGACGCGTGGCAGTGGGGAAGGTGATGACACCTGCGCTGCGCGTGACGAGAAGAAGACCGCCTGCCTGGTCTGCAACGTAAAGGTCGCCGCTCGGCGTGAGCGCTAGCTGGCGCGGCGTGGCCGTTGAACCGCCGATGATGGGAAGAGCGTAGGGCGTTCCGGTGGCCGGAACCATGTAGATGCGTGCATTGCCCGTGTCGCTGATCACCACGTTGCCGCCAGCATCAACGGCGACGCCGCGTGGTGCGCTTACGCTGGTGGTGAGGACGGTGGCCGCTCCGCTGTAAATGCCTGCGACGACGACGCGATTGTTGCCGGTATCGGCGATGTAGAGGTTGCTGTTGCCGTCGACCGCGAGCGCGGTGGGGGAAGAAAGCGCGGTGCTGAGGCCTGTGAGCGTGAGGAACGAGCTCGTGCCATCGGTTGCGACGCGGAGAATCTTGTTCAGCGAAGAGTCTGCAATGTAGACGTATCCCTGCGCGTCCACAGCGAGGCCGGAAGGAGAGCTGAGAGTGTTGCCGCCTGTAGCGAAGACGGTGGGATTACCGCCCGGAACAAGTGAGTAGACCAGCGAACCAGAGGTGAAGTACAGCGTGCCCGCGCCATCGATCGCCATCGCCGTATCGGCGCTGCTGGCCATCAGGCTAAGTACGGAGTACACGCCAGTCGGAGTGCGCTGGAAGAGACGCTGGTACTGCGAATCGTTGAAGTAGGTTGTACCGTCGGCCGCGACCACGACACCGCCGACCGTAAAGGAGACAGGTGTGACGTCCGGACTGACAGAAGTGATCTGCTGCCCGGTTGCGGGCGATACCGTGAGCTGTGGCCCCTGGCCGACACCATGCAGGAAGACTTCGTTGACGATGGTGCCTGCGGCGTTCGTAAGCGCAAGCGCACCGCGGCGCAGGCCCGGTGTTGACGGAGAAAAGGCAATGGCGACGGTGCAGCTTTGCGGCGGCTGAATGGTGCCGACGCAGGTCTGCGAAACGACCGTGAAGTCCTTATCACTGACGCCTTCTGTCAGCGCAGAGACGCTGCTGATGGTCGTGGCCGAGGTCGCGGAGAAGTTGACCGTGTAGCTGCTGCTGGTCGAGCCAACCGCGATGGTTCCGAAGTCGATGGGGCCGCCGGGCTGGAGGCCTTGAGCATGCGACATGACTGCTGTTGCCAGCAGCGCAATTGCGACCGAACCTGCTCCACACAAAATCCGATGCGCGTGTTTCTGCAGCTCGCCAAGTTTCTTGCGCAAGTTGATCACAGCTCTCTACCCCTCAAAAAAAACTACACAGTTGGCCCGATTATCTGTTGCCATCATCGCCGCTAGTAGCATGCGGTGGCTGTACAACTTTGCCGGGGGAGACGTTTTTCTCACCCTCAAGCTTGCTAATGATGCTTCTGGTTCCACCTGTAACGTGTCCGTAATCCGAAGTAACAAAAAAGCCGCGAGCAATGCGCTCACGGCTTGGATTGACGGTGGTTTCGTGCAGGTTACTTTTTCAGCAAAGCAAGGACCTCTTCGGCGTGCCCCTCTGGCTTGACGTTTTCGAAGGTATGAAGCAGCTTGCCTTCGGCATCGATCACATACGTGGTGCGAGCCACCCCTGTGACCTGTTTGCCGTACATCATCTTGGGCTTTACGAGGCCAAACCGGTTGACGATCACCTGATCGGCATCGGCAAGGAGCGTGTAGGGCAGCTCGTACTTGTCCTTGAACTTCTTCTGCGCGCGAGGCGTGTCGCGCGAGATGCCGAGCACAACGACGCCAGCGTCCAGCAGCTTCGCGAAGTGGTCGCGGAAGCCACAGGCCTCGATGGTGCAGCCCGGCGTGTTGGCGCGGGGGTAGAAGAAGAGCACGACCGGCTGGCCGCGGAACTGAGAGAGCGAGGTGGGCGTGCCGTCCTGATCGGGCAGCGTAAAGTCTTCGACGAGGTCGCCAGGTTGCATGGTGTTTCTCCTTACTTGAGTTTGTACGAGTCGCGGGACGGCTACTTCGCGTCACGCCAGTTGGCACCGCGGCCGACCTCGGCGACGATGGGTACGGTAAAGCTCGCGGCGGACTCCATTAGATCTTTGACCAGCACAGAGACCTCTTCCACCTCTGCGTCCGGCACGTCGAAGAGCAGTTCATCATGGACCTGCAGCGTCATGCGTGCCGATAGATTGCGGCGCGCAAGCTCGGCGTCGATGCGGATCATCGCAATCTTGATGAGGTCGGCGGCGGTTCCCTGCAGCGGCGTGTTAACGGCGGTGCGCTCGGCAAAGCCGCGTTGGTTGGGGTTACGCGAGTGGATATCCGGAATGGGACGGACGCGGCCGAAGGCGGTCTTGACCGACTGCGTCTTCCTTGTCTCTTCGATGGTGCGCTGGATGAATGTGGCTACGCCCTTATAGCGATCGAAGTATTTTTCGATGTACTCACGCGCCGTTTTCTGGTCGATGCCCAACTGGGCAGCGAGCCCAAACGGCGAGATGCCGTAGACGATACCGAAGTTGACCGCCTTGGCACGGGCGCGGGTTTCCTTGTCCATCGTTGCAGGGTCGACTTCGAAGACCTCGGCCGCGGTGAGCGTGTGGATGTCCTTGCCGGTGCGGTAGGCGTCGAGCAACAGCGGGTCCTGCGAGAAGTGCGCCATCAGGCGAAGTTCGATCTGCGAGTAGTCCACTGCGAGCAAAGTATTGCCGGGCGAAGGCACAAACGCTGCACGGATCTCACGACCGACTGCGGTGCGGATCGGAATGTTCTGTAGGTTGGGGTTCGTCGAACTGAGGCGGCCCGTGGCGGTGCCTACCTGGTTGAATGTTGTGTGGATGCGCGAGTTCCCATCCGCGAGCAGAGGAAGCTGATCGAGATACGTCGACTTCAGCTTCTGCAACTGGCGATGCTCCAGCACGAACGCAGGCACTTCGTGGTGTTCGGCCAGGTCTTCGAGGATGTCCTGTGCAGTCGAAATGACCTTGCCCTTGCCATACTTCAGCGGCTTCGGCAGCTCCATCTTATTGAAGAGCACGTCGCCAAGCTGCTTGGGAGAATTGATATTGAAGCGATGCCCGGAGCTTGCATAGATGCGCTCCGCAAGATCATCAATCAAGATGCCAAGGCGCGAGCCCATCTCACCGAGTACGCTGAGGTCGACACGAACGCCGACCTGCTCCATGCCAAGAAGTACGGGCACGAGCGGGCGGTCCAACAACTCGTACACATCCGTGAGTGTGGAGTCGGTGCCAAGTTCACTAGCGGTGCTTCCCACTTTTGGAGACGCTGCAGACGACGTCTTCTGTGGCTGGCTGGAGAGCATCTCCGCCGTGAGCGCGCCGCCAAATTCAGGCTTGTCTTCAAGGATCACATGCTCGACGACGCCTTCGCGCATCTGCTCGCTAAGCACGACAGCAAGCTTCGCAATAGCACTTGCGTCTTCTGGAAGACGACGCGGATCGCGTGGGTTGTCCTTCGTCCACTGATGCTTGAGCGAGCGGCTGGTAGAGCGTGCCGCAATGTCAGGAAGCGTGTGCGAGCCGTGCGTTGGATTGAGCAGGTAGCTTTCCAGCATCACGTCGGTGATGTGGCCAGCGAGCGTAATGCCGTGCGGCTCCAGCGCGCGCAGAACAGCCTTGAGGTCATGCACGCGCTTCGGCAGTGTGGCATCTTCGAGCACAGCACGAGCAAGGTCGAGAGGCGCTTCGATCGCGTGCGCCTCCGTTGCAGCGAGGCCAAGATGGCAGGCAACATCCTGCGGCTGCGGTTCGGCAATCTCTTCGACAGGAGCAGCGAAGAGGCTGAGCGTTGTGGGCGCTTCCGGCTCTGCTTCTACGGCTTCGTCAGCAGCATCGGCGCGTACCTCTTCGCTGATGCTTTGCGCTGTTTCGGCAAGCGCGAGCGAGAGACCGCCAGCCTTGCGAGCTTCTTCTACAAGCGAAGCAAGAGCAGCCTCATTTGCGTTCAGCTCGTATGTGGTCTCAACTGCAGCTACGTCGGGTGCGAGATCTTTGAGCATGGTGGTGAACTCAAGCTCAGAGAAGAGTGCTCGGCATGCAGCAGAGTCCACTGGTTTCGTGCGCATCTCGTCGAGAGAGATGTCGATAGGCACGGCGGTGTGGATGGTGACGAGCTCCTTCGACAGCAGGATGTTCTCGCGATTGTTCGCCAGCGACTCGCGGTAGGTCTTGCGCTTCACCAGGTCGGGCGTGTTGACCGCAGCATCCATCGCACCTTCTACAGTGCCGAACTGCTGGATGAGTTCGACGGAGCCTTTGTCACCGATACCCGGAGCGCCGGGCACGTTGTCGATCGCGTCTCCGCGCAACGCCATCACATCGATAACCTTTTCGGGAGGCACGCCAAGCGCCTGCTCCACGCCCGCAGAGTCAAGGACGAGATTGTCCTTCATCGGGTTCAGGATCAGGACGTTCTCGTTGACGAGCTGCATCATATCCTTGTCCGACGAGACGACGTAGACGCGATGTCCAAGCGCAGAGAGCTTGCGCGAGAGTGTGCCGATGACGTCGTCCGCCTCAAAGCCCTCGTAATACACGATGGGGATGCGGAACGCCTCGAGTGCGCGGCGGATGTAGGGTTGCTGCTGGATGAGGTCGGGCGGGGTCTCGGCGCGGTTGGCTTTGTAGCCGCCGTACTCCACCTCTTCAAACTGTTGCGTCTTGATATTGAACTTCTTCACCGCCTGCATCTGCGCGGCGAGCTCATGCCGATGCACAGGCTTGCCCACGTCATAGACCGCGGCCATGTACTCGGGCTTGAAGTCCGCACGCAGCTTGTTGATCATGTTGACGAAGACATAGGTCGCAGCGGTAGGGATACCGGTGCGTGTCGACATCGGGCGTGAGCGCTGCATCGCGTGATACGCGCGGAAGATGAACGCCATCGTGTCAAGCAGGTAAATCGGCGGTTTGGTATTTGTCATTTCAGCCATAGATCGCTCTGCAAGTGTAGATGCTCGGCCTTGCTGCCGTTGTGTGTCGAGAGGCGCGGCGCTAAAGCAGGAGCATACAGTCGCCGTACGAGAAGAACTTGTACCCAGCTTCGACCGCATGGCGATACGCCGCGAGCACGCGCTCGCGTCCGGCAAAAGCGCTGACCAGCATGATCAGTGTGGATTGCGGAAGGTGGAAGTTCGTCAGCAGACCGCCGACGAGTTTGAACTCCACTCCGGGGGAGAGAAAGAGCGCTGTTTCGGAGGAGTGCGGTGCGATCTCGCCGCCTTCAAAGACGCGTGCGCAGTGCTCCAGCGTGCGTGTCGTGGTCGTGCCGACAGCGACGATGCGGCGGCCTTCGCGACGGGCGCGGTTGATCGCCTCTGCGGTTTCAGCAGAGAGGGTATAGGGCTCGGCGTGGAGTTGAATTTCGTCCACGCGCTCGACACGCACCGGCTGAAAGGTTCCGAGGCCGACGTGCAGCGTGATCGTTGCCACCTCGACGCCGCGCTCCTTCAACCGCTCGAGCACAGCATCTGTGAAGTGCAGTCCTGCCGTGGGCGCGGCCGCTGAGCCGCGGGTTTTGGCCGACGAGACAACCGTCTGGTAACGCTCGCGGTCTTCGTCCGTGTTGGGCTCGGATTTGTCGCGGTGGATGTAGGGCGGCAGCGGCAGATGACCAATGCGCTCAAGCGCGAGGTAGAAGTCCTCGACGGGAAGAAAGCGCAGCGTGCGCTCGCCAAACTCGCCTTCGGCGATAACATCCGCCTCCAGTAGAAGCTCGCCGGAAGCATCGCGGAACAGCAACCGCTCACCCGCAGGAACCTTCTTCGCAGGCTTCGCCAGCGCAGACCACTCGTTCTCCCCAGCAAGCTTTGCCGTGAGCAGCACCTCGACGTGGCCGGTGGGGACCTGCGAGCTTTTCTGCGTATGAAGTCCTGCGCGTGTCGCGAATAAACGCGCCGGGATTACGCGAGAGTTGTTCATCACCAGCAGATCGCCGGGCTGCAGCAGATCGGGAAGATCTGCAAAGAGGCGGTCCTGCCATTCGCCTCCCAGCTTCGGCAAGAAGAGCATACGACTAGAGCCACGCACCTCTGGCGGACGCTGTGCGATGGAGCCTTCAGGCAGTTCAAAGTCGAAATCGCTGACAAGCAGGCTCATGCGGCAAGCTCCGTCATGCGAACGGCTTCGTCCATACCAGCCTGCACCTGCGTGAGGAGTGCCGCGTTGTCATCCTCTGCGCTCAACGCAATATGCGCAGGCCAGGCGAACGTGATGCGCGCGAAGGGTTTGGGAATGAGGAAGCGGTCCCAGGAGTTCATGCTCCAGGCGCGGTCAGCGTCGGCGTGGAAACAACCGATCCACGAGGCGTCTGCCAGCTTCGCAAGGTGCACAGGTCCAGGTTTCGCGACGTGCTTCGGGCCTTTGGGACCATCTGCGGTAAAAGCGCAGATGTGACCAGCTCGATAGGCTTCGAGCATCCCCATCAGACCGCCAGCGGCTCCGCGCGAGCTGGAACCACGCACGGCAACGAAGCCGAGACGCTCGACCGTGCGTGCGATGAGTTCTCCATCGAACGACTGCGAGATAAGGATCGCGATGCCGAGGTTGCGGAAGCGGTACGCACACGCCAGCAGCGAGCCGTGCCAGAACGCGAAGACCGTCGGGCCGGGAATGATGTGGCCGTTCGGAGTCGCCTGGGCGTTGAGATCGCGCACGCGCCACGTGCAGCCCAGCAGACGCACAAAAGCAGCGACGAGCGGTGGCACGAGGGCCAGCATCAGTCGCTGCTTTGTGGTGAAGGTACGCACAGTGTTGAGTCTAGCTGTACTTCAGCCAGCGGAGAATCTCTGGCAGGTTTGGCTTCTTGCCGTACATCAGGATGCCGACACGGTAGATGCGGCTCGCGACCCACAGAACAGCGAGGATCGTCACCACCAGCCCGATGATCGAACCGATCACTTCCACCGGCGTCGGATTGCCCACGATGACGCGGGTGTACATGATCAGCGGCGTTGTAAACGGGATGTACGAGAACACCCGCGCGATCGGCCCGTTGGGGTCCGTGATGACCTTGAAGATGACGACCGAGCTGATGATCAGCGGAAGCATCATGATCATCTGCATCTGCTGGAGCTCCTGCTCGGAGTTGTTCATCGCGCCCAGCGCCGCAGCAATCGACGAGTACAACATATAGCCGAGGAGGAAGAACACAACGAAGAGCGCTGCCTGCGGTGCTGTCGGCAAGACATGCAGGTCAAGCCCAGCAACCTGAATCTTGAACGCAGCAAGTGCGATCACCAGCCAGATGCCCACCTGCGTGAGTCCAACTGCACCGACACCAAGCATCTTGCCGGCAAGCATCTCTTCCGGCTGAATCGTCGCGAGCAAGACTTCAAAGATGCGCGAGGTCTTCTCTTCGATGATGGAGCGTGCCACGTTCATGCCATAGAACAGGATGACGAAGTACATCAGGAAGTACATGCCGTAGGCGCTGGCGACAGCCGCATTCGTATGGTCTTCCTTGCCCTTGGGCGAAAGATCGACAGGCTGCATCAGCTCGTTCACCGTGCTCGCGGCCATGCCGTCGTGCGAGAGCTGCTCACGCGTGTAGGCTGCGCGAGCGGCGCTCGCCACGCGGCTGCGCGTCACGATGTCCGACTTCACACGCGGAACCCACTCAAAGCTGGGACGCTGCCCGGCAGCGGTCGGCGTCACCACGAGATAGCCATCAAGCTTCTCGTGCTTGTCCTTCAACTGCGCGTCGAGATGATCACGAACGCCGGGTTCGGCGGGAGAGTGAACATCGATCTGCGGCTTGCCCATATCGGAGTTTGTGAGCTCCGTCTGCAGGTTGTTCGCGAAGACCGTGTCGTCCGTTACGACGGCGAGGTGCGATGCCGAACCGAGGTTGCGGTTCATCATGGCCGCGCCACCGATCAACGCTCCCATGACCACCGGGATGAGGATCGTCATCACCACGAAGCTCTTTGCGCGGACGCGCTCAAGGTACTCGCGGCGAGCGATGAGGAGAATGTTCGAGAGCGAACTAGGCATCGATGCGACCTCCCTGGGCAGCGTATTCGGGGGTGTTCTTCACGGTCTCGATGAAGATGTCTTCCAGCGTCGGCTCGACGACTTCGAAACGCGTAAAGGTCGTGCCCTTGCTCACCGCATGCACCAGCAGGCTCTGTGCCAGCTCCGGCGAGTGCAGCGTGATCTCTGCTATCCCGGCGTAGTTCTTTGCGTCGGCAACAGCGGAATGCTGCAGGAAGGAGTCATCCCCGGTGAAGACGGCCTGCACGCGGTTACGCGGGTAGCGGCCCTTCACTTCCCGCATCGTGCCATCGAGCACCAGCTTGCTTTGGTAGATGATCGCGATCGAGTCACAGAGCTTCTCCACCTGGTCCATGCGGTGCGTGCTGAAGAGCACAGCCTTGCCTTCGCCGCGAAGCTGCACCAGCGTGTCCATCAGCAACTGCGCGTTCACAGGGTCGAGGCCGCTGAAGGGCTCGTCCATGATGACGAGTTCCGGGTCATGCAGCAGCGCCGCGATGAACTGGATCTTCTGCTGCATGCCCTTGGAAAGCTCTTCGACCTTCTTGGGCATCGCTTCAGTAATTTCCATGCGCTCGCACCAGGTGCGGGCGCGTTTTTCAGCCGTCGCGGCGTCCAGCCCGTGGAGCTGGCCCATGAAGACGAGTTGCTCAACGACGTTCATCTTCTTGTAGAGCCCGCGCTCTTCCGGCAGGTAGCCGACGCGCTTCAGCAGATCGCGCGAGAACGGCTTACCGAAAAGCTTCACCGTTCCGCTGTCTGGAACGGTCATGCCGATCATCATGCGGATGGAACTGGTCTTACCCGAGCCGTTCGGGCCGAGGAGGCCGAACATCGTGCCGGGTTCAATGGAGAGCGAAAGCCCTTCCACCGCTACCTTCTTGTCATACACCTTGCGAATATTCTGGAGTTCAACAATAGCCATGGCTTCTTACCAGTCTACTCGCCAGCGGCATTCCCGAAAATCGCCCTCACCGGAACCACAATTTAGTGCCCTGTTTGCCTGCGGTAAAGACTTACAAAAAAATGTGAATACAAATAGGAACGCTCATGTTCTCCTAGTTAGAAGCAGAGCAGGGCGCCGTCATATTCGGCGTGGACGAGCAGAGGGGACAAACTTTCCGCGTGGTCGCGACCAACTCCAACTCAACAGACCCAGGCCAAATCTATGAAATTGGACGCCTGGCAGCACTTGAACGAACAGAACTCCTCGATACGGAACCCGAACCTGAGTTCAACGAACTGGTAGAGATTGCCGCTGCCATCTGCGGTGCCTCCATGTGTGTGATTTCGCTGGTAGACGAAAAGCGCCAGTGGTTCAAGGCCGCCTTCGGCATGGACACCAGGGAAACTGAGCGCGAAATCAGCTTCTGCCAGTACACCATTCAGCAGGATGGCTTATTCAAAGTCACCGATGCGACGCAGGACCCGCGTTTTGTGGACAATCCGCTCGTTACCGGAGAGATGCATCTACGCTTTTACGCCGGTTTTCCAGTGTCGAGCCCTGACGGCTTTCCGCTCGGCAGCCTCTGCGTTCTCGACAAAACACCACACGACCTGACGGACGCGCAGCAAACAGCCCTGCACACCCTGGCAAGACAGGTGAACGCCCGCATCGAGCTGCGTATGCAGCGACGAGCCTTGCAACGCGCCCTGAGCGCGGTCACCGAAGCGCACACCAAGGCGGAGGCTTCTGACCGCCGATTCAAGGCCTTCATCAACTCGGGGCCCTTCTTCTCCTTTCTGAAAGACCGCGAAGGCAGGCTGCTCTTTTATAACCAGAAGTTTGCCGACCGCTTTCACATTGGCCCTACCGACTGGCTTGGCGTCGGCAACGACGCACGGCACCCGGAGGAGCTGGCCGCTGCCGTTCGCGACCACGATCTTCAGGTGCTGACATCGGGATGCTCCAAAGTTTTCCTCGAAGAGAGCCTGAACGAGGATGGCTCCACGTCTTACTGGCGCTCCTACAAGTTCCCTTGCCCCGACGAGGACGGCGAGCAGATGCTCGGAGTTGTTACGGTCGAGGTGACCGAAGAGCTCCGCCGCACGGCCGAGTTGGAACGCTCACGCAACGAACTTGAGGCCGCCAACCGCCTGCTGCGCGAACTGGCAACGACAGATTCGCTCACCGGCTTGCCCAATCGCCGGGTCTTCGATGAGCGCCTGCAGTTTGAGTACGCTACTGCCCGCCGCAAAAAGCGCAATCTTTCTGTGCTGATGGTGGACGTCGACAACTTCAAGATGCGCAACGACACCTATGGGCACGACCACGGCGACCAGATACTGCGTCAGCTGGCAAAGTGCCTGCGCAACGCTGCGCGCGAGGGCGACCTGCCCGCACGTTTTGGCGGAGAAGAGTTCTGTTATCTGCTGCCCGAATGCGATGAGCAGCAGGCACTCATCATGTGCAAACGTATCGCCGAACTATTGCGCGCAGAGACGTGGGAGCACGGCACCATCACAGTCAGTATCGGAGCCGCAGGGCTGGAGCCAGCAACGCCAAATGCACAGCGGCTTGTGACCCTGGCGGATGAGGCTCTGTACGCTGCAAAGCGTGCAGGAAAGAACCGTGCCGTCGGCTATCGCACGTACTACCAGCAGATGCTCGAAGAGCTGAGCGCACGCACGCCGCGCCGGTAACTACTTCTTGTGCGGTATCGTTGGCGCAGAGCAGTCGTAGCGATCCGGAACGGCGCAGCTTCGGCGCTCCATCGCGCAGGCGCGGGGCTTCTGCTTCAGATCGCGACCAACGAAGTGTGCGTAGAGGCAGCGACGCTCGCTGCCCTGATCGTCTCCAGGCAGAGCAATCGACTTCTGCATCCACTCATCGGCCAGCTTGATTTCGCCCAGGTGCATATAGGCCCAGCCAAGATTCCAGGTGTCGATCGTATCTTTAGGGGCGAGCTCCGCCGCCCGTTTGGTGTACGGGAGCCCCTGCGACCATAATCCCTGAATGTTGTACATTGTGCCGATATTGCCGATAACTTCGTGCGAATCGGGAAAGTGCTTGTCGAGCACAGCGAGCAGCTTCAGCGCCTCTTTCGCATCGCCGGAGGCACCGATCTGCGCGGTATAACGCAGCCAGTCAGGGAGATAATCCGGCGAGGGTAGCTTGGTTAACGTGTCGTCCAGCGCGGCAGTCAGCGCGGCATCGCGACCGCTTAAACCCAGCACGAAGAGGCGCCCTTTGTGCAGGGAGATATCCGCAGGAGCAAGCGCAAGGCCGCGGTTGAGATGCGCGAGAGCCTTGTCAATAGCCTGAGGGCTGAACCCAGGACCAACGCTCGCAGCATCCACTCCGCTGCCTTTGACGGACGCTTGTCGGCCACGCGCCAGCTCAACGTTGGCGAGACACTTCTCGGCCTCGACCTGCTGCGCGTGTGTGCCGGACTTCTCCCAGCCGCTGCAAAGTTTCTCGGCGCCAGCAAGGTCTTTCTTGTCCGAAAGCGCGTGCCACGCCTTGGCTTCAGGAGTGGCTGCAACCTGCGCAAGAGCCAGAGGTGCCGACAAGGCAACGAAACATACAGCAGCAGCGTGAGCGAGGACCGGGAACTTCATCTCGACCAAGCCTATGCGATCATGGCGTAAAAGCAAACGGCGCACCCCGAAGGATGCGCCGTTTGCCATGCTGCGAAAGCTTAGGCCTGGGGCTCTTCGCCGCCGCCCTGCTGCTCGAGCTGCTTCTGGATGGCTTCCTGGCGGCGCTGGCGAGCCTGCTCGCGCTTCTCAGCCTTCTCGGAAAGCTCCTTCTCGGCATCGAGCAACTCGATGTACGCCGTCTCTGCTGCGTCACCCTTACGAACGCCGCTCTTGACGATGCGCGAGTAGCCGCCGTTACGCTCTGCGTAGCGCGGAGATACGATAGCGAACAAACGATCCACGGCATCCGGGGTCATGAGGTATGCGAGGGCCTGACGACGGGCGTGAACGCTGCCGTTCTTACCCAGCGTGATCATCTTCTCGACCAGAGGACGCGATGCCTTGGCCTTGATCAGCGTGGTCTCCACACGGTCGTGGAGGATGATGGAGGTGACAAGATTGCGCAGAAGTGCGCGACGGTGAGAGGTATTACGGCCGAGTTTAAACCCGCCTTTACGATGACGCATGGAGATCTCCTTCGACTCGGCTAATGCCGTAAGTCGGCTTGCGAGGGTTTAGGGTGCAGGGGGTAGGGTGTAGAACCCCGTCCTCACCAATTCAAAGTTTGCGAAGCATCGCAGAAAGCATTCTGCTGACTTCGTCCGATAGTGACTCCACCCGTTGCAACGCAGTTAACTCGCAGTATCCGAGTTCATTCGCGATAACAAGTTGAGTCTGCAATTCAAGCAGAGAACCACGGGCAATACCGAGAAACTGTCGATACTCTCCGCGTGCTCCGCGACCGTAACCTTCCGCGATATTGCTGGCAATTGAGACAGACGCCCGTCGCATCTGCGACGTAAGCCCATACATCTCTTCTTTCGGGAATTCGGCGGTAAGTTTGTATACCGCCAAGCTCAACTCGATCGAACGTTGCCAGACAATCAGTTCACGAAATGACTCAGCCATGAACAACTCCAAAGTGTGTAGGAAGTGGATTTTGGCTACAGCCTAAACCCTCCCCCCTACACCCTTGGCCACTACTAGAAGTTTTCCGACTCAGGCAAAACGAAATCGTCTTCGTCCTCATCTTCTTCGTCATCGAACGCGCCATAGCTGGCTGCGAGCGTTGCCGCAGGAAGAACCGAGGTCGGGCCCGGGACCGGGTTGCCGTTTTCGTCAATCTTCATGCCGAGCGAGAGACCCATCTGAGCAAGGATTTCCTTGATCTCGTTCAGGCTCTTGCGGCCGAAGTTCTTCGTCTTCAGCATCTCGGCTTCGGTCTTCTGAATCAGCTCACCGATCGTCGAGATGTTTGCGTTCTTCAGGCAGTTGTAGCTGCGAACCGAAAGCTCAAGCTCTTCCACCGAACGGTTCAGGTTCTCGTTGCGAACCTGGGGACCGTCGTGGCCGTCGGACGATCCAGCTTCCATCTCTTCTTCGAAGTTGATGAAGATGGTCATGTGATCCTTCATCAGCTTGGCCGAGAGGCCGAGAGCGTCAGCAGGAAGCACAGTGCCGTTGGTCCAGATTTCGATCGTGAGCTTGTCGTAGTCGGTGATCTGACCAAGACGAGCCGCTTCAACCAGGTAGTTCACCTTGCGGACGGGCGAGTGAACGCTGTCCACCGGGATGAAACCGATGCCGAGATCGCTATCGAAGTTCTTGTCTGCCGAGATGTAGCCACGGCCGCGCTTCAAGCGCATTTCCATGTCGATACGGCCGCCTTCGCTCACCGTGCAGATGTAGACGTTCGGGTCGAGAATCTCGACGTCCGAATCAGCCTCAATCATGCCCGAGGTAACGACGCCAGCCTGATCGGCGTGGAGATAGAGGGCCTTGGGGCCTTCGCCGTTGAGCTTGAACGGAATCTGCTTCAGGTTCAGGATGATGTCGGTCGCGTCTTCAACAACGCCCGAGATCGCCTGGAACTCGTGCAGAACGCCTTCGATGCGGACTGCGGTAACAGCGGCACCTTCGATAGACGAAAGCAGCGTGCGACGCAGAGCATTGCCGACTGTGGTGCCGAAACCGCGCTCAAAAGGCTGCGCGGAAAACTTGCCATAGTTGTTGGTCAGTGTTTCCTGTTCAACAGCGAGACGCTTGGGCTTCTGAAAACCTCTCCAAAGCATGGGTCGTTCCTTTCTTCCTGCCGTCGCGAAGCATTCTGCGATGGTTCAGGGGTGAAGCTCAGGGTTCAGGGCTAAGAAGCAGCCCCAGAAAAACTTTTGGAACCAGGTTCAGAACCCGGGTCAGAGGCGTTTGCCTTCTGAACCCTGGCCCTGAACCCCGGCCCCTATTACTTGCTGTACAGTTCGACGATCTGCTGCTCGTTGACCGGCAGCTGAATGTCTTCGCGCTTCGGCAGAGCAACAACCTTGCCCGAAAGACCGTCTGCAGCGAACTCGATCCAGCTGACCTTGATCTGGCCCGAGAGGAACTCACGAGCACCGCCGAGGATGCCCATTTCCTTGGACTTCTCACGGATCTGGATGGTATCGCCGACCTTGCACTGGAAGCTCGGAATGTTAACCTTCTTGCCGTTCACAAGTACGTGACCGTGACGAACAACCTGACGAGCCTGGCGGCGCGAGATCGCGAAACCGAGGCGGTACGCAACGTTGTCCAGACGGGTCTCGAGCTGCTGGAGCAGGAGTTCGCCGGTAACACCGTGGCGGGTCGAAGCGTTCTCGTAGTACGCGCGGAACTGGGTCTCGAGCGTGAAGTAGATGCGCTTTGCCTTCTGCTTCTCACGAAGCTGCAGACCGTAGCCAACAACCTTCTTCACCTTCTTGGACTGACCATGCTGTCCCGGGGGGAAGTTACGCTTCTCTACCGGGCACTTCTCGGTAAAGCACTTCGGTCCCTTGAGGAACAACTTCACGCCATCGCGGCGGCACATACGGCAAACGGGTCCTGTATAACGAGCCATTGACTTTTCTCTCCAATTACTTCTGTGGTCGATCGTTTTACGGGCTGGCTTGCCCTTCGTCACGATCCAAAATTAGGTTTCAGGGCCAAGGGCCCTGGGTCTAGCAAACGGGTCGAGGCCCAGAGCTAGAGAGTAGTTGGCGGTTGCCTTCTAAACCCTGAACCCTGGACCCTAAACCCTGTACTTATACGCGGCGACGCTTCGGCGGACGGCAGCCGTTGTGCGGCATCGGCGTCACGTCGCGGATCGAACGAACGTCGATACCTGCAGCGGCGAGCGCACGGATGGCCGACTCACGACCCGAGCCGGGGCCCGAGACGCGAACGTCAACAGCGCGGAGACCGTGGTCGCGAGCAGCGTTTGCAGCGTTTACTGCAGCCTGCTGTGCCGCGAACGGGGTGCCCTTACGCGAACCGCGGAAGCCGAGCGAACCCGAGCTCTTCCACGACAGCGTGTTGCCCTGCTGGTCGGTGATCGTCACGATCGTGTTGTTGAACGAAGCCTGGATGAAAACGAGACCAAATGGAACGTTTTTCCGCTCGCGCTTCTTAAACTTCTTGCCCTTGCCAGCCTTAGCGCCGGCACTCTTCTGCTGTGTCTTTGCCATGGCTTACTTGGTCACTTTCTTCTTGCCAGCAACGGTGCCCTTACGCGGGCCCTTGCGGGTACGAGCGTTGGTGTGGGTGCGCTGACCGCGAACCGGGAGGCTGCGGCGATGGCGGAGACCACGATAAGACTGAATCTCGATCAGGCGCTTGATGTTGAGGCTGATTTCCTTACGGAGATCGCCTTCAATGCCGCCTTCCTGCTCGATAACTGCACGGATCTTGTTGAGCTGGTCTTCATCCAGCGTATTCATCTTGACGAGCGGATCGATGCCGGCCTTCTCCAGAATGCGGAGAGCGCGCGGCGCGCCGATGCCATAGATGTACTGAAGAGCGATACGGGCCTGCTTGTTAGGGGGCAGGTCGACGCCGGCAATACGTGCCATGGGGTGCCTTTCGGTTGAGCTCAGGAGCTACGTCCATCGAGCGGGGTTCAATGTTGAAACGGCTGACAGATTTCTCTGCCTCCTCCGGGTTCATCGCACTCCTTGACAGCGGAGAACTCGCCCGGTGGGGCCGCAGTAGTCGCCGGGGCGATTAGCCCTGGCGCTGCTTGTGCTTGGCGTTCTCGCAGATGACGCGAACGACACCCTTGCGGTGAATCACCTTGCACTTGTCGCAGATTGCCTTTACAGACGCACGGACCTTCATGATTCCTCTTCCTTACGGTGAAGCTGTTCTGGGTTGACCGACCGTTTACTTGTAGCGGTAAACGATGCGGCCGCGGCTCAGGTCATACGGGCTCAGCTCAATAGCCACGCGATCGCCGGTGAGAATGCGGATGAAGTTCTTACGCATACGCCCTGAGACGTGCGCAAGAACCTGATGCTTGTTCTCGAGCTCGACCTTGAACAACGCGTTCGGCAAGATGTCGACCACCGTTGCCATTACCTCAATTGCATCTTCCTTCGACAAACGCTCTCCTCTGACCGGGCGTTTGGGCCCTGTCAATCTTCGTGCCAGTACTACCTGTTTCGTGGGCTTCTCTTGGCTCCGTCAGCCCCGAACAGGGCACACAGAGACGGCGGAAGGTTCACGCACCATCTCCAAGTCTACACCAGAACGGAGTTTTCCGGGGTATTCGCCACTTTTTCTGCTTACGGTACCCGTAATGCCGAAGATACTGGGTCAAAAGCCTAAGAAAACCGAGGACGATCAGCCCGAACCTCTGCTACAGTCCCTGCCATGCAGACCCTTTGTCGAGCTCTACTGCTACTCTCTGCCCTGCTTGCGCCTGGCGCGGCCCTTGCGGAAAAGATCCATACCGTCGCCCTCGGCGCACCGAGACGCGTGCCGTATACGCCACCCGAGGCCACGCCGGAGACGAAAGGCGAGGACGCTACCACCCTCCGCATCCGCCCGCTGGTGGTCGACGGCAAGGTGAAGGAGTGGACCGTTGGCGAGATGCATGAGGTCACCGACCGCACCTTTGTCATCCGTCGCGCGCTGCACCTGAACGATGCCTTGCCGAACGAGGCTGCACGCTGGACGTGGCAGCCCGGGCCGTGGCTGACCGTCGACCGCACCTCGGGTCGCGTCACCGCGCTGCACCTGCCGGACTTCGACGCACAACTCTCGCACGTGGTGTGGTTTCGCGACTATGCAGCGTACTGCGGCCTGCATGTGCTGGTGAAGTCCACCAGCCTCACCGCCATCGTTGTCGAACTCGGCGCGCGGCGCGCAGCCGTCTCGCAGAAGATCTCCGCGTGGCCGATCGATCCTCTTCCCCACCCTGCCTGTGCCGCAACGACGTGGCAGCGCACGCCCATGCGGGCAACCTTCCATCCAGCCAACCACGCGGAGATGACCTTCTCCATCACCGGGAGTACCTCGTTGATTGAAGACGACGAGGAGTGACGAAGAGAACCGAGGAAATAGGAAGAGCGAGGAGGTGCGGCTTTGTCGGGCAACCCTGCTGAGCGACGAACGCACGGCGGCGCGCAACTTTCACCATTCACCTGCCTGCGCCGCCTCGCCCCGTAACTAACTCGACACCTTTCTGCGTGAGAAGTCCACAGGTTGTAACTGTTGACAAAGTAGTATCGTGGACGAAGCGCCAGTGAGCCCGGCCGTGATATTGCATCCAGCCGATTCCGCCTTGCGCGCAAGCCCCGAAAGGACACAATTTCTATTATGTGGAAACCGAACCAGCCCGGCTCGACCCCTGCAACCCCTGAACCTCAGCGCCCGGCTCCCCCCGTTTCCGGTGGCGCTCCTGGCTTCGAGCCCGCGCGTCCCACGGCACCGACGTCCACCCCGGTTTCGGCTGCTGCCGGCGACCAGGCCACGATCGGCAAGAGCCTGATCGTGAAGGGTGAAGTCTCGGGCTCCGAGTCGCTCTACATCGACGGTAAGGTCGAAGGCGCGATCAACCTACCCGGCAACCGCGTGACCATCGGCCGCAACGGCCAGGTCGCAGCGAACATTGCTGCTCGCGAGATCGTTGTGCTCGGCAAGGTGCGTGGCAACTGCCAGGCAGCCGACCGTATCGACATCCGCGCGGAAGGCTCGCTGACCGGCGACGTGATTGCAGCGCGTATCTCGATCGAAGACGGCGCGTTCTTCAAGGGCGGCATCGACATCCGCAAGCCGGGTGCTGGCGAACAGCCCAAGCCGACCGAAACCCCGGCAGAAACCCCCGCCAGCTAAACGGCAGGGTGTAGACACCAGAGTGTAAAGCGTAGAAATATGCCAGACACAAGAAGGGCCGCTCCCAACGGAGCGGCCCTTCTGCTTTTTCTCTATGCTCTACGGTCTAGCTCGGTACGCTCACCCGGAGCGCTCTCTTGAGCTCGTTGATGCGATTGAAGTGGAACTGGAAGTACGTGACGCCGAAGAAGAACGTCATCACACCGCCCAGGCGCAAGCCAATCGGCTCCGGCCCGTTGAAGTGCTTCAGCAACTCTGCGCGGAACATGAAGCGAGTCAGCAGGAAGAGCACAAACGACAGCGTTCCCAGCACCGGGTGCGGAGCCACATAGACGTTCGTTCCAAAGATGTTGTGGTGAACGCTATGGAAGATCGACGGCGCGCGCAGCAGGAACACCACGGCATTGATCAGGTAGAGATAGATCGAGACGCAGGTGCGGTCGATGCGCCGCAGCCAGGCCGACTGCACCACTCCCCAGACCACCGTGAATAGCCCACCGGTAACAATCGACAGCAGCAGCACAGCCCACCACGGAAAATCCGGCGGATCAGGAAACAACTGCGGCAGCCCACCGGGGTACGGCGCGGGCGGTACCTGCCCGGTCAGAGGAGCCTCCGGGAAAAGCTCCGAGACGGGCAGCCAGTCCTCTGTGCCCTGCGCCTGGGCCAGGTCCGTCGGCAGAACGTTGCCGGTGGCGAGGTAGCGACGCACGTCATCCTCGGTATAGGGGCCGTACATCTGTCCGTTGCGTGCAATGCGAAAGAGCATCGTGCTTTCCTCGTCTATAGTTCTTTACGTTCCGATGCGCCTTGCGGTTCCAACGTTTGATCTGGTGTTTACTCTTGCGCCGCAGCTTCCAGCACCGCGATATCGAGCTTCTCCATCTCCATCATGGCGGCCATCGCCTTGGGATGCTTGATGACTTCGCCAATATTCTTCGGCACTATCTGCCAGCTTAGCCCAAAGGGATCAGTGATCCACCCACACGCCATCACCTTTCCACCCGCAGCCAGAATCTTCTCCCAGTAGCCGTCAATCTCTTCCTGCGTCTCGCAGGTCACGCTAAACGAGAACGCTGGCGTCAACGCATACCCCGGTCCACCGTTGAGAAACACGACCTGCTGGCCTTCGAGCTCAAGAGTGATCGTGGCAAGCTTGCCCTCAGGCCACGGCCCTATGCCCGACGACCGCAGTTCACTGATCTTCTTCGTGCGAGCAAACAGCCCGAGATAAAACTCCGCTGCTTCTTCCGCATTGTCGTTGAACCAGAGAAACGGTGTGACCTTGTTCATCGCAAGCCTCCTGACACGCGAATACTACCTCATCGCAGCGGCATCCACACAAATGTGCCTACAGCACACGTAGTGGAGGATCCGCTGGACGATATGCCCTGCTATACGTAATGAGTAGGCGACCTTCCTATATGGCGACTACTCCTCCAGAGCAATCAACAGTCCTTCCCCTGCCTCCAGCGTCACCTCGCCATCAACGTCCGCACCCGTGCCGTCGAGCAGCGTCGTCACCAGTACCTTGCCCTTCGCGCAGTGCACCGTGGCAATCTCACTACCGAGGTTCAGCAGAACCTGAAAGTCTGCGGCGTCGCCGTTCTCAGGCGTCGTGCGCTTGAACCGCAGGACGCTTCCCTCCGCGTGAACGTCCGTGATGCCGCCTGCATGAAGCGTGTCAAACGTACGCCGATAGTGCAGCAGCGTGCGATACAGCGTGAAGATCGACTTCAGGTCCTTCGACTGCACCGCCGCATTCTTCGTCTCGAACTCTCGTTCTATCGGCAGCCACGGCTTCACGTCCGGGAAGGTAAAGCCCGCGTTCTCCGCCGGGATCCACAACATCGGCGAACGCTCCGGATCGCGTCCGCGACCCTTGCCAGGCTCATTCTTCTCGGCCGGATCCTGCACCTGGTTTGGCGTAATCGGCACATCTTCCATGCCGAGTTCGTCGCCGTAGTACATCGTCGGCGTGCCACGCAGCGTCAACAGCAGCATCGCTGCTGCGCGCGTCTGCTGCTTGCCGATACGCGTTGCCAGACGCGACTGATCGTGGTTCCCCAGCACATAGTTCGGCCACGCTCCATCGGGCAGCAGACGCTCGTAATCGGTGATGATCTGCGCAACAGCAGCAGCCTCCCAGCGCGTCTGGATCAGGTGGAAGTTGAACGGCAGGTTCGCGCCGTTTAGCTGCGGCACACCCGGCTCGCTCAGCGCCCCCTTCTTCTCCGTCCCGTAGTACTCGATCAACTCAGCGAGCGGCAGATAAATCTCACCGATCAACACACGATTCGACTCGCCTTCCAGGTTCTTCTTCTCCGGCGTCAGCGTATCGCCGTAAGTGTCGAGAAGCGTCCGCATCTCCGCAACGATCATGAGCGTCTCGGCCTGATTGGCGGTGAAGACCGGCAGCGTCGCCGCATGGTCATGCATGTCGCCGTGGAACTCAGGGTTCGGCGGATTGTTACGGAAGTACTGGTCCTTGATTAGCAGCCACAGCACATCCATGCGGAAGCCATCGACGCCGCGATCGAGCCAGAACTGCATCGCCTCATACATCGCCGCGCGAACCTGCGGGTTACGCCAGTTCAAGTCCGGTTGCTGCTTCAAAAACGAGTGCAGATAGAACTGCTCCGTGCGCTCATCCCACTCCCACGCCGAGCCGCCGAACTGCGATGTCCAGTTGTTTGGCAGACGCTCGCGCGCAGGCTTGAAATCATCCCCTGCCGGAGGCGCATCGTGCCAGATGTACCAGTCGCGCTTCGGACTTTCGCGCGACGAACGCGACTCCAGAAACCACGCATGCAGGTCCGACGTATGGTTCGGCACAAAGTCCAGAACGACGCGCAGACCGCGCTTGTGCGCCTCAGCCAGCAGCTCGTCAAAGTCAGCCAACGAGCCAAAGAGCGGATCGACGTCTGTGTAATCCGCCACGTCGTAGCCGAAATCCGCCATCGGCGACGGGTAGAAGGGCGAGATCCACAGCGTGTCTACGCCCAGCGAACGGAAGTAGTCGAGCCGCGCGATGATGCCGCGCAGATCGCCGACGCCATCACCATTCGTATCTTGAAAGGAACGCGGATACACCTGGTAGACCACACCGGTCTGCCACCACTGCGAGGGCTTGAAGTCACTGGACGCCATACTGCTCTGATGCTCCCACGTCCCATGGCGGTGCAGCAAGCGGCGGCGTAACATCGGGAGCATGAGCGCTCCTGCCCTCGCCCTTCCACCCGCCACCCTCGACGAGCTTCTGCTCGAAGCCGAACGCGCCCACGGCCACCTCTGCGCCGGGCAGATCCTCGGTGTGCGCATGGCGATGCTTGCCCTGCGCGAGCTTGGCGTCGGCGACCCGCGCCAACGCACTCTCGCTGACGGCACGCTGAACCCCGATCGCAAGCGCCTCGTCGTCTTCGTCGAAATCGACCGCTGCGCGACCGACGCTATCGGCGTCGTGACCGCAGCCCGCGTGGGCAAACGCGCGCTGAAGCTGCGCGACTGGGGCAAGATGGCCGCAACCTTCATCGACCTGGAAGCGAAGCTCGACGGCGACGACTATAAGGCGATCCGCGTCGTTGCGAAGGAAAGCTCCAAGGCCCGCGCGAAGGAGCTCTATCCTGAGCTTGAAAAGAACGCGCAGCAAATGAAGTCTTACCGCGAGATGCTCGACACCGACCTCTTCACCACGGATTGGGTGCGCGTCGCGCTGCCGCCGAGCGAGTTCCCGGGTTTCAAAGGAGAGCGTGTCGTCTGCGCAAACTGCGGCGAAGGCGTGAACTTCGACCGCTGGACCGAATGCGACGGCGAGCGCCTCTGCTTCTCCTGTGCCTACACCACGCTGCGCTACTACCGGCCGCTCTAAGCGATGCGACAATAGCCAGCGTGATCGAAGCTCCTCCCATACCGACGAACGAAACACCCCCACTCCCGGGCTTCGACCACCGCACCTACGCGCTTCATGAACACCTCGACGGCCCCTGCACCTACGCGGACTACCGCAAGGCCATGCTCGACATGGCAAGGCTCAACCGGTTTACCCGCGCACATAGGCCCTTCCTGCAGCTGATCGCCGAGGTCGTGGCAAAGACCGGCGTCAGCCACACTCCGCTCGCTATCCTCGACATTGGCTGCGGGCAAGGTGCGCTCCTTCGCATCGTTCGTCGCTGGGCAGCAACAAGAAGCCTTCCGTTGCGTCTCACCGGCATCGACCTGCACCCCTACGCTGCGCGCCTCGCTGCCGAGTGCAACAGCAAGGAGCACCTTCCTCCCGGCACACTTCATCACGAAACAGCCGATGCGCTCGCCACGGCTATCGACGCCGACATCATTTTCTGCTCGCTCATGGCGCACCACCTCACGGACGACGACGTTCTCCGCCTGCTCCACCAATGCAACCGCGCTCGCCACGCCTGGATGATCAGCGACCTCCGACGTTCCCAACGCGCCGCAAAGCTTTTCGTCCTGCTCGCCCGGCTGCTGCGGCTACATCGCTTCGTCGTCGAAGACGGTGACATCTCGTTCCGCCGCGCATACTCACTCGAAGAGTGGAAACAGCTCGTCACCCGCGCCAATATCCGCGCCGAAGTCATTGATGTCGGCAGCGGACGCGTACTGATACGAAAGCAGAATGTAGAGGGGTAGAGCCTTGTCGCGCCTGAAGCGTCTTTCTACGCTCGACACTCTTCCCATCTACTCCCTGCTCTTCACGAAGCTGTAGCGCATCCCTGCGCGCACCATGCGCGGTGACGCCAGCGTCAACGACGGCGTTCTGCCTGCTTCGATCGAGCGGTCCAGCAGGTTTTGCGCTCCGGCATAGACCGACAGCCCGTGCCACAGCTTGCGATCTGTCTGCAGATCAAACCGCGCATAGGGATGCAGCACCAGCGTATTCAGAGCATCGTCATACATCTGCCCCTGATAGCTCGCGATCAAGTGCAACGCGGCCACCTTCGGCACCGCATAATTCGCCGTCGCCGTCACCGACTGCCGCGCCACCTCGGGGATCCACTTGCCCAACAGGTTCGGCTGCGCGGCCGAGTCGCTGCGGAACGCAGTCACCGTCGCAAACGCAAGCTGGTACCCAAAGCCCACATCGAAGCCATGCCGCGTCACGCTCTGCCCTTCCAGCATCATGCCGCGTGAACGGATCTGCCCCAGGTTTTGACGCTGCAACGTCTGCGCCGATCCGCTCTGCGACAACAGCACCGCTGAGATCGGTCGGTTTACCTCCGTCCAGAAGTACGTCGCACGCACGCGTCCCAGCGAGGCCCGCGCATACTCGCCGCCAAGCTCAAAGCCCGTTGCCCGCTCGGCCAGCAGCGAGTTGTTCGCCAGCGTCGTCTGCTGACCAACCTGCCCCGTGCGGTACAGCTCGTTGAACGTCGGGCCGCGAAACGCGCGGAACGCCGTGGCACTCAGCGAGATACCATGCCCCAACCCACGCACGACACCCACACGAGGACTCGACACCAGCTCATCAATCTCCGGCTCCTTCGTGTGCGCGCTGCCGTTCGTCGAAACGCCGTCAAAGGTTCTGAAGCTATCCACACGCACCGATGCCGACACCGACCACTGCTTCCATCGCCAAATGCCGTCCACATAGCCGCCGATCGCACGCTGTCGCGCCGAGATCGCCGTTGTCGTGCCGATCACCCCGCTGCTGACCGGCGTCTCTCCATCGGTCGAGCGGTCATCGCGAAGATCAAATCCCATCGCTACGGAAACGTTCTTCACCACCTCGCGTGATGCCTGCAGCACCAGCCCCAACTCATCCGTAGGCACCCGCTGCAGCTTCGTCAGACTCTCCGAGTTGCGATCGCTCGCGATGCTCGAAAAGCTTTGCCGATAACCTTCGCGCGCACCGTACAAACGCACCGCCGCCGTGTTCTTCTCATGCGCCCAATCACCACCTGCGACATAGCGCCACAGACGCGTCGCATTCGTCTGCAACAACGTCCCGTTGCCGCGCGACTCGTTCAGCATATTGCCCCGCAGAAAGACGCTCACGTCCGGCAACAACGCGCCTGACCGAAGCTCCACGCGGGCCGCCTCACTTTGCACATTTGACTGCGAGTCCACCGCCCCACGCACCGACGGCGCTGTCGGCACATACCCTGCCGTCGACAACACGCTCAAAGAACCAAGCCCTGAAAACCTGCGCCCGCCGCCGGCAATCAACGCATCGCCAAGACCCGACGACTGCTGCGCGCCGCCGGCGTTTGCCGCAAACGTGAACGCAGGCGTCGAAGGCGCAACGATCGGCACCACATCCATCACGCCGCCAATCGCTGACGAGCCGTACAGGTTCGCACTTCCGCCGCGCACTACATCCACTTCGCGAATCGCCAACGCGGGCACTTCGTTCCAGTGCACCCAACCACCAAAGGGATCGTTTAGCGCGGTCTGATCGCTCACTACCAGCGTGCGGCTCGCGGCGGTCGACCCAAGCCCGCGCAGGCTCACACCCTGCGACGTCGGGTTCGCCGACCATGAACTCGTTCGCCGAAATAACTGGAAGCCCGCCACAGCATGAAGCGCATCATCCAGCGTCAACCCTGGCGTCTGCTGCAACTGCTTCTGCGTTAACACCGCCACCGTCGTCGCTGCGTCAGAGACATTCGCCAGTCCTCGGTCCGTGGCCGTTACCGTAACGCTCTCCTTCACCACCGGCTTCTCCGGCGTCTGCGCACAAGCGACTATCGGCATCACCCCTAGCGCAATCGCTGCACCAAACTTCACACCCACCAACCTCTCACACCGTCACTACTCATAAGACGCGCGCATCGTCCTCGAAGCTGCGGAGCTACCGCTCATTTCGTTTTTGTCTTTACGTGGCGAAGCTTAGCGGCCTTAGCGCCGTGCCATCTTCTTTGCTGCATTCAGCCGCAAAAAGGGCGCAGCCGAAGCCGCGCCCTTTCCGTACATCGTCAACAGCTAGGCCTTCTGACCAGCCTCGATCGCCGCCCCCACACGCAGCATCGTCGCTTCATTGAAGTGCTTCGCCAGCACCTGCACACCGATCGGCAGACCCGCCGACGTGTAGCCTGCCGGAACGCTCATGCCGCAGATACCCGCCAGCGACGCCGCCACCGAGTAGATGTCCTCGAGGTACATCTTCAGCGGATCATCCGTCTTCTCGCCCAGCTTGAACGCAGGCGTCGGGGTCACGGGGCACACAATCGCATCAACCGTCTCGAACGCCGAGAGGAAGTCGCGAGCCAGCAGCGTACGCACCTGCTGCGCCTTGCGATAGTACGCGTCATAGTAGCCCGCCGAAAGCACGTACGTGCCCAGCAGGATGCGGCGCTTCACCTCTGCGCCAAAGCCCTCATCGCGCGAGTGCTGATACATCGACGCCAGCGTGTTCGCCTCTGCGGCACGCAGCCCAAAGCGCACACCATCGAAGCGCGAAAGGTTGGAGCTCGCCTCCGCCGTCGCCAGAACGTAGTACGTCGGTACGGCGTACTTCGTGTGCGGGAGCGCAACGGTTTCGACCGTGCATCCCGCAACTCGCAGATCGTCCAGCGACTTCTCAATCGCCGCGCGAATCTCCGGATCAAGACCTTCGCCGAAGTACTCGGCAGGAACGCCAACCTTCAGCCCGCTCACCGGCTTCGCCAACTCTGCGCTGTAATCCACCACCGGCTGCTCGGACGCGGTCGCATCCTTGCCATCCGGCCCGGCCAGCACGCCCAGCATCGTAGCGGCGTCCGCCACCGAACGCGTAAACGGGCCCACGCGATCCAGCGACGAAGCAAACGCAATCAAACCGAAACGCGAGTACGCGGCCGTACGTCGGCAACACACCGACCACATCGCAAAACGCCGCAGGCTGGCGGATCGAGCCGCCTGTGTCCGTACCCAGCGAAGCCACGCACAACCCGGCAGCGACAGCCGCAGCCGAGCCACCCGACGAGCCACCCGGAACACGGTCCAGAGCCTTCGGATTCTTCACCGGGCCGTACGCCGAGTTCTCATTCGACGAGCCCATCGCGAACTCATCGCAGTTCAGCTTGCCCAGCAACACTGCGCCAGCAGCTTCGAGCTTCGACACAACCGTCGCGTCATACGGCGGATGGTAGCCCTTCAAAATCTTCGACGACGCCGTCGCAGGCGCGCCCACCATCGTCAGCACATCTTTTACGCCGATCGGCACACCGGCCAGCGGGCCGAGTGCTTCGCCTGCCTTGGCAGCAGCGTCGATCTTCTCCGCCTGCGCGAAGGCGCGCTCTTTGGTCAGAGCAAGATACGTGTTCAGGCCATCGTTCTCACGCGGGTCAATGGCGGCGATGCGCTCATAATGCTGCTCCGCAAGCGCGCGCGCAGAAATAGTTCCGGCAGCTACGCGTTCGCGAGCCGCAGAGAGCGACAGTGTTTCGAGTTCGGTATGAGGTCCGTTCATCAGAGGAAACTTTGCTCGTGGCCAGTAGGCCTGGGGAAGTTGCGGCAGAGCCGCGTTATCAATCGAAGCCGTCGAGAGCGCCTAGCGCTCAATCACCTTCGGAACCTTAAAGAAGCGGCCATCGCTCTCCGGGGCCTCGGCCATCACCGCAGCGCGGTCTACCGAAGGCTTCACCGCATCGACACGCAGCGTTTCGCCATGCGTTGCGGGTGCCAGGCCGAGCACCTCACTGGCCTGCGCCATTGCGGGCACACCCGTTACGTCCAGTTCGTTCAGCTCGGCAATGTAGCCCAGCACCGCGTTCAAATCCTTTGCCATGCGAGGCAGTTCTTCGGCCGTCAGCTCCACGTTGGCAAGCTGCGCCACATGGCGCACTTCTTCCAGCGATACCGCGCCGCTGCTGCTCGACTCAATGCTCGATTCACTCATCGTTATCTTTATCCTTGGGCCCGCAGCCCGGCTCACCGGACGCGACGCGCCTCTTCGAAGTGTATCCCGGCCACCTTCACTCCCGCGACCCGGCCCAGGTCCTTGGCCAGTTGCGAACGCCTGTCCAGAAACTCGGTAAACCACTGCGCCGTGTCCACCCGCACGTGCAGCACGCTCTCCGCGTCCAGGCGCATCACCTCGCCATGTGCGGCCAGCGCGGCGCCGCAGACCACCTGCCACGCCGCCACCAGCCTGTCTTCTTCCGCAAGATCGCGCAGGCTCTTCGCCAGCGAATCGCGCAGCACGTCACGCATTCGGTTCAGGCTCATCGCAACACCTTCATCGCCTGCTCCACCGTCACGGCCATAGCCGCCGCCTCCGGCACATGGGCCAGCACAAACTCTCGATAGCGCGCCAGAAATAGCGGAGTCGCAAAGCTTTCCGCCCACGCTCGCGCCGCAGAAGGCGCAAACACTGGCTCGCCTTCGGCTTCCCAGCGCAGAATCGCCTCGGCCACGGACTCAGGGGTCTGCTCGCCAAAGTACGTGCCGGTCTCCGGAGCCTTTACCGTCTCCAGCGACCCGCCCGCACCGTACGCGATCACCGGCCGCCCACAAGCCTGCGCCTCCAGCGGAATCATCCCGAAGTCTTCATCTGCTGCAAACAATAGCGCCCGGCAACGCGCAAACTCGCCCCAAAGCTCCGCCGTCGGCAGCTCGCCCAGAAACTCAATCTGGCTATCGCCCGCGGCCAGCGCTTTCAGCTTTTCCAGCTCCGGTCCGGCACCCGCCACACGCAGCTTGCGGCCGAGCTTGCGGCACGCCTCGATCAGCAACTCCGTCCGTTTGTAGGAAACCAGCCGCCCCGCGCACAGATACGCTTCCCCGACCGGCGCATCCAGCGTCAGCGGCGCTCGGTGGAGATCAATCGGGGGATGAATTACCTCGCTCGGCTTGTCATAGCAGCGCGCAATGCGATCGGCCACGTACGCCGAGTTGGCCAGAAACCACGTCACCCGCTGGGCCGCTCTGTGGTCCCAGCGACGCACCCGAGGAGCCGTCAGCGTAAACGCCGCACCGGTCACCGTGCCCATGGCGGCCCGGTACTGCGCAAAACCGTCCCACAGATAGCGCATCGGTGAGTGGCAGTAGCAGATATGACGCGCTCCCGCGTCCAGCCGAACGCCTTTTACGGGGCCAGAGTCCGACGACAGAACCAGATCGAAGCCGCGCAGGTCCAGCGACTCCGCAGCCTGCGGATACAGTGGCAGAAAATGCCTGTGATTCGTTCTAGCCAGGGGCAGTTTCTGCAGAAAGGAAGTATGCAGCTTACGCCCGGCAAAGCTCTCCGGCGTTCCCGCCGGTCCGGCTACCAGGGTAAAAATCTCCGCCGAAGGAAAGAGCGCAGCAATGCACTCCGCGACGCGCTCTCCGCCGCCCCGCGTGACAAACCAGTGATGAACTACGGCAATCCGCACAGGGTTCAGAGTACGCGAAAGGCGCTTAGTACGCGCCGTCCTGGTTGACGACAGACGTCACGGTACGCACCAGAATCATCAAGTCGCCGCGGAAAGACCAGTTGCGCGCATAGCTGCGATCCAGCTCAACCCGCTCGGCATACGTGGTGCGCGAACGCCCCGAGACCTGCCACAGACCGGTAATTCCCGGCGTTACGGCCGAGTAGTCCGCAAACGAATCGCCATACTTCTCGACCTCAGTCGCTACGATGGGACGCGGCCCCACCAGACTCATCGAGCCCGTCAGAACGTTCCAAAGCTGCGGCAACTCATCCAGCGAAGTACGACGGAGGAAGGAGCCCACGCGCGTCACGCGCGGATCATTCTGCAATTTGTGCGTATGCAGCCACTCTGCCCGGGCTTCTGGATGCGCCTTCAGGTACTGGTCGAGCACCTCTGCGGAGTTCACGCACATCGTCCGAAACTTCCACATAGAGAAGAAGTCGCCATGCGAGCGAATGCGGCGATGAAAGAAGAAAATCGGGCCGGGTGAGGTCAAGCGTATTGCCGCAGCGATCACCACGACGACAGGAACCAACACAGGCGAAATCGCGAGAACCACTGCAACATCAAAAAATCGCTTCACAATACGGTAACGAAAGAAGCTTCGGGGAGTCGAAGCTATACGTACGCGCTTAGGCGCGTAGACGGGTATGGCGGAATCTGAATCGTACAAACGCCCTACAGTACTGCTGCTCTCTGTGTGCTGTTCATGTAAAGCCATAGGCGACAGCATTCTCCAAAAATTGACAGCCAGATCAGTTGGGTTTCAACGGCCACTCAAATTACAAGCTTTAGGTACAAGAGAAGAGTGAAGGAGAAACAGGTTTTATTTAATCTAGCCTCAATTGTATGGGGCTGGACTGAATTCCTAGACTGAGGTGGTGTCGTCTGATATCACCTAACGTTATTTTTTTGAACACTCGCACGTCCTGGGCAGACAAATCCTACAGGACGCAACTACGTTCTAGAGTTACGCAAATATTGCTCTAATCTAGTTCGATGCAAGTTCTGGATACAACGCTGTCTGACGTCAAGCTGCTCCGCCCTCAAAAGTTCGGCGATGCCCGCGGCTGGTTCACCGAAACTTATAACGCAATGCGTTTTGAAGCGGCAGGGCTCCCGGCACAGTTTGTGCAGGACAACCAGTCGTTTTCCACCCGTGGCGTCCTCCGCGGTCTGCATTATCAGCTCGGCGAGCCCCAGGGTAAGCTGGTGCGCGTGCTCAGCGGCCACATTTGGGACGTTGCCGTCGACATTCGCCAGTCTTCGCCCCAGTTCGGCCAGTGGGCAGGCTTCCACCTCAAGCCCGTAACCGACGACGGCGCGCTGGAAATGCTGTGGATTCCCGAAGGGTTTGCCCACGGCTTCCTCGTCCTCTCCGAGACAGCCGAAGTCCTCTACAAGACCACGCGCGGCTACTATCCCGCAGGCGAACGCTGCCTTGTCTGGAACGACCCCAAGCTCGCCATTACCTGGCCGCTCGAGGGGCTCGACGTCTCCGTCTCCGGCAAGGACGCCATCGGCAAACTGCTCTCCGAAGCCGAACTGCCCGAGTAAGCAAAGGAAACAAGGAAAGGCGAGGAAGCAGGAGAGCAGGATGTGGATGACGATTCATCCCTTCCTGCTTCCTTGCTCTTGCTCGCCTTTCCTTACATCGTTACCGCGCTACCCCTGTTCGCGCAGCCATTGCTCCATTTCAGCCAGCGAGTCGATCGTGATCGAGTCGCCCGCACACGCCTCGGGCTCCGTGCCCCGGATGAGAAACGCCTGGCGCAGCCCCGCTGCGTTCGCCGCACCCACGTCCGAGCAGCGGTCCCCAACCATCACGGATCGCGACAGATCGAGTCCGTGGTCCTGTGCCGCGCGCAGCAGCATCCCCGGCCCAGGCTTGCGGTCATCGCTCTCCCTCTGGTACTCCCCTACACCCTGGCGAGGATGAAACGGGCAGTAGTACACCGCATCTAAACGTGCGCCTTCGGCCGCAAACTCCGCACGCATCCAGTCCATCAGCGTATGAAACTGCGCTTCGGTGTAATACCCGCGCGCGATACCGCTCTGGTTGGTGACGACGACCGTCCGGTACCCAAGCTCCATCGCCGTGCGCACCAGCGGAAAGATCCCATCGACCCAGCGGACATCCTCGCTGCGATACAGATACCCGACCTCGTGGTTCACCACACCGTCGCGGTCCAGAAATAACGCACGTTCGCCCATCAAACCTCTCCCAATTGCACCAGTTGCTGCGGCGCGGTGTGCTTCGGCACGCGCACTCTCGGCAGCACGGGTTGCCCGTCGCGCCGAGCCTTCAGCAGCACTTCAATCTCTCCCACCACCATCGCCGGAGTGATTTGCTGCATGCACTTGTTATCGCTGCACGCCGCGTAATCGCGCCCGTCGTAGCAGGGTCTGCAGGCAAAGCCTTCCCCGCCCCAGTAGCGCCACGGAGTTATGCCGCTGTGGCAAACGCCCGCGCGGATCCACCGGCCCAAACACCGCTACGATACCCGCCTGCGTGATGCCCGCCAGGTGCAGCGGCCCGGTGTCGTGCGTGCAAACCACATCCGCGCTGGCGAACAAGGCAATCGTCTCCGGCAACGCAAACTTCGCCGTCACATCCACCACACCCAGCGACGCAAAGTGTTCCGAAGCCCAGCGATCGTCCGGCCCGCCCGCCAGCACCACTTCATGTCCGCGAGCGATCAGTTCCCGCGCCACGGCCACATAGCTCTCCACCGGCCAGCGGCGCAGCGCATCGTCACGCAACGCATTGCGAGCACCAGCCGCCACCATCACCACCCGGGCCTTGCCCGCGACACGCGCCAGTGGGCTCTCCGGCAACGTATCCGGCAGCACAGGAGCCAACTGCTGCGGCAGGACATCATCCTTACGCCCCAGCAGCAGCCGCGCATACTCGTCCGTATGGTGCCGACCGGGCAGCAGCGAAAACTCGCGCTCCGTAGCCGACAGCAAAAACTTCCGCTTCGCCCGCACCGGCAGCGTCAGCACGCGATATCGGCTGTCGTAATAAAGCGTCGCCACCAGGTCATATCGTTGGGCCAGAAGCCTTCGCCACAACGCAAGAATCGCCGCAGGCTTTCCACCCAGCAGCGCCTTGTCGTCCACCTCGAGCACATTGATCCAGCCATAAAGGCGAAGCACCTGCGCCGCAGCGCGACCGCATACCCAGTCAATCGTCCAGCCCTGCTCCTGCAGGGCGCGCGCTCCGGGGATCGCCATGACGACGTCGCCAATCGCTCCTAGCTTTACGACAAGCGCACGCGGCATCGGCGGCTACTTCCCTTCTTCGGGCCAGCGGCTGTCACGCAGAAACACAGACTGATTGCGCAGCACGGAGATGTGTCCGAGATACCGCATCAACAGCTCATACTTATGCGGCCCTACCAGCTTCAGCGCCCAGCCCAGCAGCTTGTGCACCATGTCCACACGACGGTCACGCGGGTTGAAGTCCTTCCACGTCTCCTTCGCCGGAGCCACGACGCCTGCCACAAGCTTCTGCTCCTTCGCAAACGCCGCAAAAGCTCCGTTGCTATCAAAAGGATCGCTGCCCACGAAGTGCTTCTGGTGCGCCGCATAAAGCCTGCGAGCCAGCCGCGTCACGGTCGTCCCGTCGGTCAAAGCATCGAACCCATAAGGCAATGCCTCGGCCTTCGCCACAGCCACCTTCGCCGCACGAACGGCAGCTTTGTATTCGGCAAACAAACGCACCACGTCGGGCCGTCCTGCCAGCGTGAAGCGGTTCGTATGCTTCGAGAGCACCGCTTCATCCGTGACCACAACTCCGGAGAAGTGATAGAACCGCAGCGGGGTCAGCCCGCTCACAGGGTTCTCGACAGCAAAGCCTTCAGGCGTGTCCATCAGCCTGCGTTCATGCAGGTTCCAATACGCCATGTTCAGCCCCGCATCCCTCGTGATGAAGACGTCGGCAAACAACCCCGGTACAAGGTTCATCCACTTCTGGTCGACAAACAAGCCAGTTCGGCCTTCGCTGAAGCCAGCCTCCAGGCAGCGCACATCCCACCACGACAGCAGCTTGCGCGACTCCTCAGAACCAGAGACCGCGACGAAGCCGAGGTTATACGTTCCGTTGAAGAGAAGATCCTGCTCACCCGGCTGTTTGCCGTCCCACACCGGCGTCGTCATGTGCGGCGTTAGAACAGCGCTTGCGCCTGCATCCAGCGCCTCAAAGACAGGCGACAGCGGAGAGTACACAAAGATGTCCGGGTCGAGGTAGACCAGCGTATCCAGCCCATGCTTTGCAAGCAGGTGGAGCATGAACGCAGGCTTCACGTTCGTATTCAGCTCCAGGATGTCGTACTTCATCGCCTCAGCGTGCAGGTTCGCCACGCCGATCTCGCCCAGCATCACGGGCTCAAACCCATGCCCACTAAATGGCGTGGCATCGGTCAGGTTAGCAACGATCAACACGAAGAAACGATGTCCGGGATGAGCACGCAGATACGACTCGGCCAGGACATACGCATAGGCAAGATAGTTTGGCGAAACGATGGTGCAGGCGGCTCGATTCATCAGCCGTTAGTCTACCGTCACAACCCGCATCTCACATCGAACGATAGAGATACTTCCATTGCGATTTTGATACCACCACGCAATCAATGATCGACTCGAAAGCCTCGCCAAGGCGTCAACACCAGCACCCCGCCCTGCCCCACAGACCAGACGCGCCACCGATACGTCCCCGTCTCCGTCGCAAAGTCTGCCGTCGCCCGTGTGCGCAGATGGATCCCGCGATCCGGCACAAAGAACAGACGCGAGCCCGCCCAGTGCCCCGGCGCGCCGATCTGCCACTCCACCACCTCTAACTGAGCGCCGTCGTGGTTGTCCCACCAGAGTTCAGGACGCCCGGAGACCACCGCGTTCTCTGCAGGAGCAGCCTGCGAAACCGGCTTCGGGTCGCCGGGATCATCCATATCTTCGGCAAAAGGGCGCACCAGATCCAGCGCTGTGCGCGCCATCCCCAGCGTCATACTCGACGTTACCTGCAGCACGTTCCACTTGCCCGCAGCATCGGCGCGCGCCACGACAAAGGAGTGCAGCACGCCAAAGCCGCTGGAGGCCTCCAAGACGCCGCGTACTTCCGCCACCGCCAGCCGGTCATTGGCATACAGCTCCATCAGGTCGGTGCGGACATGCAGCCCCTCCAGCGACACAGGGTGAGTGCCCTGCACCGCCGCGGCACGAGTCACCTCCGCATCACTGCGCGCGTAGAGCTTGTCCACGTGGGCGTCCGGCAAACCGTTGCTCAATACACTCCGCACGGTCGCCAGGGCTGCATCGGCCACCGCCTGCTGCGCAGGGCCCACACCCACCGCACACATCTGGCAACGACCACCGTCAGCCAGCCACACCGCAAAACCACGCGCCAGCTTGGGGTGCGGTGTCCGCGACACAATCGCCACCTCGGGCTTCCACGGGGCGATGCTGCTATCCAGCCCGATCCCGGAGCCTTCCACCTGCACCGGAAACTTCGTCGCACCCATCGGAGCCAGCACAAAGTGCCAGCCCGCCCCCGAGCCCATCTGCGCCCACTTCCAAGGCAGCGGCTCACCTACCAGGACATCGGGTGCATCGCTCGTTCCCACAGATCCTCGCAGAGAAGCCACAAGATCTTCTTCCTGCACGTCCTCCATGCGAACATCGAGTCCCGGAAAGTCCGCATGAAGCCTGCTCACCAGCCGGTCCCAAGACTCAGCATGATGATGGCTCAGCTTCAGGCCAGATGGGTTCGTCGAGTTTCCTGAGCTCAGCGATGCCACAGTCTCGCCGTAGCTCGAAGCCGTCTGCCCGTAGCTTCCCGCCGTCTGCCCGACCTCACTGGAAGGTCGCCCAAAGCTGCCAGGGTCCGTTCCAGCCGAGCCCGCTGTCTGGCCCACGTTGCTGGCCGACGTACCCACGTCGCTGGCGTTCGCGCCATAGGTTGAAGCTGTCTGCCCCGTATCGCTGGCGTTCTTTCCGAAGCTGCCCGCGGTCTGCTCCTGCACCGTTGTGGGCAGCGTCACATTGAACTCCACCGAACCACTCGGGTCGCCGCTCCAGCCCGCATGGGCAGGGTGAACGATCCACACCGTCAGTCGGCCATGCTCCAGCGCCGAGGTCGCGGTGTCCTTCACCGACGAATCCTGCGCGGCGGCCATGCCCCCCAGACACACCACGGCCATCAAACACACAATAGCTCTTGTACTCATGGCGTGACGTCCCTCCAGGACTCTAAAACGACAAAGGCTTCACCCTACTTTGACTCATCCCCATACCTGCTCGTCAACGACAAAGACGAGGCAGCGCGGCGAACAGCCTACAAGACAGAGCCAGGTTGCACCTTTCTCTCCACCTGACGACTCCAATGAGATGTATGGCATCGCCGATCCGACTCTCCGTGCTCGACCAGACGCCCGTCCCCGATGGCTTCACGCCCTCCGACGCGCTCGCCAACTCTCTCGACCTCGCGCAGCACATCGACCAGCTCGGCTACACGCGGCTCTGGTACAGCGAGCACCACGCGATGGACCTGCTCGCCTGCACCGCCCCAGAGCTGCTCATCACCCGCGCCGCCTCGTTCACGAAGAACATCCGCATCGGCTCCGGCGGCGTCATGCTGCCGCACTACTCGCCGCTCAAGGTCGCCGAGCTCTTCCGCACCCTCACCGCCATGTTCGGTGACCGCATCGACCTCGGCATCGGCCGCGCTCCCGGCGGCGGCCAACTTGAAGCCTTCGCCCTGAAGCGCGACCGCGAAAGCCCCGCCAAGGACGACTTTCCGCAGCAACTCGCCGAGCTCCGCGCCTTCATCGACAACACCCGCTGGGAGAACTACAAGGACGCCCGTGGCCCACACCCTTTCTCGCGGATTCACGTCGCGCCCGACTCGCCCATCCAGCCGCGCCTCTGGCTACTCGGCTCGTCCATGTGGTCGTCGGTAACGGCTTCGCAAGAGGGACTGCCGTACGCCTTCGCCCACTTCTTCTCCGCCCAAGGCACGCGTGAGGCAATCACTTACTACCAGCGCAATTTCACAGCCAACGATAAGCTCGCCAAACCCGAAGCCACCATCGCTATTGGTGCCATCGTTGCACCGACGCAGGAGGAGGCCGACTACCTTCACGCCAGCGTGCGCCTCTTACAACGCCGCATCCGCCAGGATGACCGCCGCCCCGTCGCCACACCCGACGACGCTCTCCGCGAGTTGAACACCTCACCAGCCGCGCCCTCGAACCCGCTCTGGCCCATCACCACCGGCAAACTCGACGAGCCCGAAACCGAGTTCCCCCGCTACGTCGTTGGCACACCGGACAAGGTACGCGACGAGCTCCTCCGCATCGCCCGCGAGTTGGAGCTCAACGAGCTCATCGTCAACACCATCACGCACTCCCACGAAGCCCGCAAACGCAGCTACTCCCTGCTCGCTGAAGCCTTCGAGCTTTAGCCCGATCAGGACGTAATACTGCCGGGCCAGACCTGCGCAGGCCGCTGTCGGCCCACGCGTGGAAGATAGTTCAGCAGCGATAAGCTGCCGTTCTCGATGACAGCCATCAGGTCGATCACTCGCGCGCGGTCTCGACCTTCCTCTTTCGCGCTGTAGAGCGCGGTGTCAGCCCAGCGAAGAAGCTCGCTCAGCCCCAGTCGATGCTTCTCAAGCACGGCCACTCCAATGCTGACCGTGGCCATCTCCATCGCTTCGTGAAGGACAGCATCTTCCGTGCGATAAGGATTGAGCGGCGAACTTGTAACGGAGAGCCTCACCATCTCGGCCACGCGCGTAGCTTCGTCCACCGTCACATTGAGCAGCATCAACGCAAACTCATCTCCGCCAAACCTCGCACAACAACCACCAGCGTTCGCTTGTGCCGTTTGCTGCAAAACTTCTGCGATCCGGCAAAGCACTGCATCCCCTGCATGGTGCCCAAAGGCATCATTGATGCCTTTGAATTTGTCCGCATCCACCAGCATCACCGCGATCTGCGGTGAGTGCGTGGTCGCCAGATACGTTTGCGTTGTCTGCTCAAAAGATCTGCGGTTCCCGATGCCCGTAAGAGGATCATGCGTGGCCAGCGTCTCCATATAGATCGCCCGCGCTTCGTTTTCACTGCACTCGCGCAGCAACCATCTCTGCAACATCGTGGTTCGTGCCACGTAGCAGGCAACAACCACCGCGATAAAAACGCCACAAGCCATCGGTCGGCCATGCCAGCAGTAGAAGGCCAGCAGGATACTCGCAACCACCAGGATGCTTGCCTGGGCATTCTCAATCCTGAGGCTGTCCGGCGCAACGGCTCGCTTGCAGGTAATCGGTGCCGCGTCAAAAACAAAGGCACAAAACAAGAGCGTTGCCAGCGGGCACAGCAGATCAGAAAGCAAAACGTATGGCTTCGGCAGCCAGGTGTAATCAACCAGGTTGACGAGGAAAAGCATTGCGGTTTCTGACCATAAGAAAATCGTCAGCACTCTAAAGAATGCGTTCAGATGCGACGCCGTATTGACTGTCCTGTTTGCCTGAGCCACCAGCGCAATGAGAAGCGACAATAAAAAGCCCAACTCCATTGCCAGCGTGCCGTACTTCACGTTCAGGTGCACGTGTTGCCCGATTTCAAGGACAAACAGGCTTAGCAGGAAAAGCGTTATGTCGAAAAAACGAATGGACGCATTCGTCACCTTGCGGGGAAACGAAACGGCTATCCAGCATCCGCAAAGTGCGATGGAAGGACACCACTGCCCCACGGCCGCCTGAGAAGCCGCAGGAAACCAACTTGAAGGCCTGCAGAACGAAGGGACATAACCGAGCGCCGAGGCAGCAAAGGCGAAACCTGCCACTCGCCAATGAAAGCGTGCCGAAGGAAACCTCTGCGCGGCAAAGAAGCAGACACCTGCAGCCAGAAACTTCACCGCAGTCATGTAGGGATACATAAAAGCCCCGTCATCATTAGGGGAGAGTAACGGCGTCAATAAGGGCACAAGCGCCAGCAGTACAAGCAGCGCCTTCCACCACAAGAACTCGGAGGACCACAAGGAAAGAGGGCCCACTACCGGAGAGATCGAATCGGCTCGTTGCTCGCTCATCCAAACTCCCGCATGTCACGCTTTGGTGAACCGCAATCCTACATCAGTTTCCCGCAGAAACAACCCCGCTTTCTTGCTCGCGCTGCGACGTCTTCTTCCTCCCATCAAATCCTTGTTTATCGGCTCAATCCAAGGCAAAAGGACAGCAGGAAGCCCTCTTTGAAAACACTCCAGCGCCTCAAGCACGACGCCCACTGCGCTCCTTTCACTTCGCTTCCTGTAGCCCAAGTAAACTAGCTTCTGCATGGCATTTCCCTACGACGTCCTCATCGCCGGCTCCGGCCCGGCAGGCTGCGCCGCCGCCTTTGACCTCGCCCGCGCGGGCAAGCGTGTTCTCCTGCTCGACAAACGCCACTTCCCACGCCCCAAGGCCTGCGCCTGCGGACTCACCCGCAAGACCCTCGACGCACTCCGCTACACCGTCGACCCCATCGTCGAGTACCGTTGCGACGAGATCGTCCTCCAGCGCGCTACTTCGGGGACAATCGCCGACAAGTCTCACGAGATCCGCGTTCGCAGCAAAACGCCCATAGCCGCCATGGCCGTGCGCGAACGCTTCGACGCCTTCTGCCTCGAACAAACGCTCGCCGCCGGAGCCAAAGGCGGTTCCGTCGAGTGGCTGAAGATCGAAGGCATCACCCTGCTCGATGAGCAGAGCGACCACGTCACCCTCATCGTCGCGACCGAGAACGGCCCGCGTACCTTTACCGCCTCCGCGCTCATCGGCGCCGACGGCTCCAACGGCCAGACCCGCCGCCTCTCCACGCAAACTTCGCTGCCCACCGGCACCGAGCCCACCTGGTACCAGCGCGGCTTCGCCCTCGAAGCCACCGTGCCTTACGCCGCTCTGCCGGCCATGCTCCCGCAGGGTGACGCGCCCCGCGACCTCGTCTTCGACTTTGCCCCTATCGCCGGAGGCTACGGCTGGCTCTTCCCCAAGGGTGACCACGTCAACATCGGCGTCGGAGCGTTCGCTCCCGACGACGACCCCACCGCCGCCAAGCTCAAACTCGTCACCCGAGCCTTACTCGCTGAGTACACTCGCACAAAACTGGGCGTAGCACTCCCCGCCGAAGTCACCGGCCAGTACCTGGGGATGGGCGGCCATCGCTACACTCCGCAGGGCCGCGTGCTGCTCGTCGGCGACGCCGCCGGTCTTGTCGACCCGCTCACAGGAGAAGGTATCCACTCCGCCGTCGTCAGTGGGCAAGCTGCGGCCGCAGGCATCCTCGGCGCTCCGCACGCCATCGCCCAGGGCTACGCCCATCACCTGAAGCCGCTGCAGCAGACGCTGGCCTTCTCCCACCGCGCCGCGCTCGCGTTCTATCGCGAACCTGCTCGGGGCTTCAAAGTGATGCGCTGGCCGCTGCTCCGCAACCTTGTGCTGAAGACCTACGCCGACGGCCTCGGCGGAACAAAGCTGCTTGCGGCGCTGGCAAAGCTGGCGTCGTAAAAGCAGGTGGCTGAGGGTGGAGTGGAGCAACAACAATACCGACAAGCCATGGCCGACTTTTAGCTCTGCGCTCTAGACCGCTCTGTCCTAATCAAACCGCGGCAGATGCTCGACCTCACCCGCGGGAACGGGCTCCAACGGCCCACCGGCCTTGATCCACGCCTTCAGTCCGCCGCGAATCACCTTCGTATGGCAGTTCTCTGCTTCCAGCAGCTTCGCCACGCGCACGCTCGTCGCATCTCGCGCGCAGGAGCAGTAGAGGTAGATGTCGCACTCCGGCTCCATAAACTCCCGCAGCGCCACGACCTCTTCACGAAGACGGTTCGGTTCAATGCGAATCGAGTTCTTGATTCGCATCGCGTTCGGGTCATAGTAGCCGTGCGAGCGTACGTCCGCGATCACCATCACGCGCTCATGCCCGTTGCTCCTGCGGATCAGATCATGCAGCTCCACCGCGGCAATACGTTCCACCGAAGAAAAACGAGTGTCCCGCAACGAGCTCAGCAGTACATAGAGCAGATACAGCAACAGCGCGCCGAAGATCATCGCCGCCGTAATGTGCCCGGCCTGCACCACCCACTCCGTCACGCGACGTAGGATCGGTGCGAAGACAAAACCTGCGGTCGTCCACGCCGTTGCATAAAACAACTCACCGCAGGCATCCAGCCGCAGGAAACGCGTCACCCGCATATTCAGACTTCCAGCCAGCGGAGCCGCCACCGTCCCCAACCCTGGGACAAACTTCGCAAACAGCAGAACCTTCGGTCCACGCTTATAGAACGAGCGCGCTGAACCGAAGACGCACGTCTCCGGATTCATGCTCAGGCGGCAAAGCCCCGCCAGTAGCCACCATCCGGTGTAGCGGCCGCCGAAGTACATCAGCGTATCGCCACACAGCGCCGCCGCAGCGGCACATACGATCACCACCGGATAGGAAAGCACCCCCGCATGCGCAAACGCTCCTGCCGTCAGCAGTACCACGCTCAGCGGCAGCGGCAGCCCACACGACGCCAGAAAGAAAACAACAGCCGTCGCCGTATATCCATGGTGGGCAATGGCTTCGAACAGGTTCATAGCGTCTTCAAGACTCCTGACCGGGGGCAAAAAAGTGTTCTTCTTCGCTAGGATGCAAACTTCCGCCCTCGCGTCTTCGCTGCACCATTTCTGCAACAGAATGAAGGCTTCTATCGTCTGAACCTGAGCTCTGGCGCTCAGAACATCACCCGCACGCCAAACTCCACCTGCCGCTCCCGCGTCAGCCCGCTCGTCGACGACGTAACCTGCCCGAATGCGGTGCCTGCCTCCCCCTCAGCCCCCAGCGCGGCTGCGTCCTGAAAGACCAGCGGCGTCACGCCGTTGGCGGCATCGCCCACCAGAAACGCCCGCGTCTCCACGCTGGTACTATTGCGCGAGTTCAGCATATTGAAGCCCTCGGCAAAGCCCTCCACCCGGCAGCGAGAGCCCAGCGCAAACCCTCGTGACAGACGAAGATCCAGCTTCCCGCGAGCAGGCAGCCGCAGCGTATTCCTCCCCACCGTCGGCAGATACCGCGCTCCACCAGCGCCGTTCATCGACTCGCTACCGCCCGACAACTCCGACCCGCCATCGACCATGTACGAGTAAGGCGCGCCACTCCCCGCCGTACCAATCGCGCTCACCGTCCAGCCGCTCAACACCTCGCGCCGCCAGCGCACCTGTGCTCGCGAAGCTGTCCGCCACACCATCGCCCCGGCAAAGTGGTGCGTGTAATCCAACGCCGACCGGCCCTTGTCATAGCCCTCGTGAAAAGGGTCGAACTGCGTCATCGTTCGCGGCGTCGCGCCCATCAGCGGGTTGTAATCCATAGCGTGCGACCATGCGTAGCTCCCTCGCACCTGCAACGTTCTCCAGCGCCCATGCACGTTCGCCTCCAGCGCATGAAACGTCGCGTTGCTGCGCGACGTGATCGCCGTGATCGGCCCGTATCCGCTGAGCCTGCGCGTCGCATACATCGGCACAGCAAACATCTCACCGCTACGCAGCCCGCGCCAGCCATCGCCACCCTGCAACTGAAACGTTGTCATCGTGGCCACAGGAGACACGTTCAAATCCACGCTCCCCGGCAACTGCGTCGCTATCACACCCGCGTACGCAAGCTGCAAACTCCACCGCTTACCCAGCGGCCGTTCTACCGACAGCGTGAACCGCTGCACCGCAGGCAAACGAAAGCGCTGCGAAAAGACCATCGCCCGCGCTGTCTGCGCCACAGCCCCAGGTGGAGCAGTTACAAACGAGCACGGGTAGCCAAAGCTCACCGTCGTACTTTGCGGGCACAGCACTTCGGTCTTCGGCGTGATCCGCGTCGTGCGAATCCCCGTTGCCAGCGCGTTCTCCGTCAACGCCGCACGCAACATTGCACCTGGCAATCTCCCAAAGAACACACCATACCCGGCACGAACGCTCAGCCCCAGCGGTGCTCTCCACACCGCGCCAACTCGCGGCCCAAAGTTATTACGGTCTTCAGGAAACACCGCCGTCGAACCCACCCGCTCATCCTCAAGCTGTCGCAGTGCCGCATTCAATACGCTATTCGGCTGCTGCGGAACAGGCAGCAACACGTACTCGCCGCGCACACCCGCGTTCACGCTCAGCCGCTTCGTTGCCTGCCAACTTGTATCGGCAAAGCCTGCCACTTCGTGCGTTGCAAACTCGGTCTGCTGCGCTCCAAAGCTCTGCGTATAGCTCGAAAAACAGAACCGGTGAACGCTCGCCGTGATGCTAGGGCAAGCCGCATTTGGATACGCGTTCACGTTGAACGTATAGTCCGTGATCCAATCGACGAACCCACCCGCCTTGCCGCTTGTCTCGCCGCTCGAGTAGCGAAACGTTCCCTCGACATTGCTCGTCGATGCAATGCGGTCCTGAACCCGGCTCCAGTCTCCACCCACTCGCCACAGCACACGTCCACGCTGCCAGCTCAGCGTGTCGGCTAGCTGTACGCGATGCTCGTCGGGATACGCCGTCCTCCCCAGCGATGCCGGAGTGCCATACGCAAAGCCTTCCGGCTCCATCGAGACCTGCGGCGCATATCCTCCCGGCCCGACCGCAGGCTCCTGCGCCAAAGGCGCGCGCGGCTGCTCAAACTCCAGGTCCCGCGCCCACTGACCGCGCAGGTCATTCCCCCACGCTCGTGAAAAGCGATGTATCCACGCGCCCGTCCAGGCCGTGATCTCCACCGTCGCATCTCCCACGCTGCCCCGGCCGCGAGGCATGACCGCGTCCGACCGGCTCGCGTAGTACGTTCCCGCTGGCGACGAAAACCTGTTGCCTACAAATCCCACCGTCAGCCGATCCCGCTCGCTCAACCGCGCATCCAACCGCGCAAACCCAAGGACTCGCGTCGAACTCCTCGGCACCTCACCCAGCAAGCTGTCCACATACTCCAACGCACTGTTTGCCGCCGTCACAGAGACGCCACGCGTCCCCAACAACGCCCGCTGCGTCGCGGACAGGGCAAAGAACGTCGCCGACTCCGGCGACGCCACCACCGGAAAGCTCCGCCACTGCAGCTCCAGCGAGCCGAACGCGTTCACTTTCCTGCGCCAGCCCGACGGCACACCGCGAAACGCCAGTGGGCCGCCCACACTGCCACCAAGCTGCACGTTCGCATCCTTCGGCTTTACCCACTCCAACGTCGGCGCACCCTGGTTGTACCGCGTCACCAGCGAGTACGGATTCGTTGCAGCCCACACGCTCTGTCTCGTCAACGCAAACATGGCCCCGTGCAGACGCTCTCCACCCCCGCGCGTCGAGACTGCGATCGCCCCACCGGCTCCAGCAGCATCCGCGGCAAACGAGCGCGGCATCACCCGCACGCTCTGCACCGCGCCAACGCCAAACATCGCCCCTGTCCGAATGCCCCCTGCAGCGGCTCCGCGGGTCCCGGCCCGAAAGCTCTGCAACGCCGACAGCCCATCCAACGTCACGGAGTTTGCCGTCGTCGCCAACCCCGCCGCGCTCAACCCGCTCGCCGCGTCCACCACCTGCCCACGGCCCACCTCGGCCGCCGTCACATGGTCAGGATCATCGCTCCGCTCTGCCACCGTCGCTTCGCGCATCCCTGCATCCAGCTCCAACGCCGTGCTCCACGCCGCATCGCGCAGCGGAACCTCGTCCAACCTCACGGAGCTCTCGCCCACAAGAATCTGCGGCGCGGCAACATCTTCGTGCGCCGTCCCGCAGCCGGAGAGCAGTCCCACCGCCGCCAGCACACACTCCGCCACCCATTTCCATCGCTCAGGACGCAAAACACACTCCGCCCCGGAAGCAGGTGAGCCGGGGCACTCGAAACACAGAGGAAGTTCCCCCAAGCTATCGCGATCTGCCCCAAGCGGCAAGAGGAAAGGCCCCAGGACTCATGGCCTCTCGCCCTTTCCTGGCAAAACGTTGCGGTCTTCGAGTCCTGGCGTCTTCTTTCTCTTGCTCTCCCCACACAACAAACCAAACCACCCAAATCTCTTTGGCAAAGTACACTGTATGTTGAAGCATTTCTGCCTGGAGTTCCCCGCATGTTCATCGATGAAGCACGAATCCGCATTAAGGCCGGCGACGGCGGCAACGGTTGTATGGCGTTTCGCCGTGAAAAGTTCGTCCCTCGCGGCGGCCCATCCGGTGGCGACGGCGGCCACGGCGGTGATATCGTCATGCGCTCCTCCGCCATGCACAACACGCTCGTCCACTTCCGCTTCAATCCGGAGCACAAGAGCGAGCGCGGCGAGCACGGCCTTGGCTCCAACATGAGCGGATACACCGGCAAGCAACTCGTGCTCAACGTTCCCGTCGGTACCGTCCTTTACGACGAAGAGACCGGCGCGCAGGTCTTCGACTTCCAGGCACCCGGTGAAGAACTTGTCATCGCCCGCGGCGGTCGCGGCGGGCGTGGCAACCAGCACTTCGCCACCTCCACCCACCAGGCCCCGCGCGAGCACGAACTCGGCCGCCCCGGCGAAGCCCGCAACTACCGCCTCGAACTCCGCCTGCTTGCAGACGCCGGCCTCGTCGGCTTCCCCAACGTCGGCAAATCGACGCTGATCTCGCGTATCTCGGCCGCAAAGCCCAAGATCGCCAACTACGCCTTCACCACGCTCGAGCCCAACCTCGGCGTTGTGCAGATCGGCGACTTCCCTTACGAGCAGTCGTTCACGGTAGCCGATATCCCCGGACTCATCGAAGGCGCGCACCTTGGCGCAGGTCTCGGTGTGCAGTTCCTCAAGCACATTGAGCGCACCAGCGTCCTCGTGCATCTCGTCGACGTTTCGGACACCGCGATCACCACCGATGCCGCTTTGGCAGAAGGTGAAACAGCTGATCCTGTCGAAAACTTCAAGGTGATCACCGCCGAGCTGAAGAGCTTCGACCCTGCGCTCGCCGCCAAGCCGACGATCGTCGTCGCCACCAAGATCGACTCCGCCAACCCGGAGAAGCTGAAGAAGCTGAGCGCGATGGCCAAGCGCCGCAAGCTGCCCTTCTACCAGATCTCCGCCGTCAGCGGCGAAGGCATCGAGAAGCTGAAGTTTGCCATGGCCGAAGCCGTCGCCATGCACCGCACCATCGACCTCACCGCCATGTCGAAGGTCGAGCCTGCGATCGAAAAGCCAGTGCGCCGCAAACCGGCGTATCCGCCGCCAGCCCCCAACGCTCGCGGCAGCCGCACCAAATAGCGCCTCACGCACAAAACAAGAACGGCGAGCCCCTGGGGCTCGCCGTTCGTTCTTACAGAAATTTTGCGCTTACCATCTAGCGGTATAGCAGCCCACAAAGAAGATGCATGCCACGCCAAAGGCGATCAGGCCTACCGGCCACCACTCGTCAATCCAATCATGTCCTGCGTGATCGTGCTGCTCGCTCATCGTTCGGTTCGCTCCTCTCTAAAATCATAACGCAGCCGAACGCCACAGCAACCCTACACCTACGCTTCCACGAGTTCGCCCACCTGCGCCTTCAGCGAAACGACCCAGGACGCAATGCGTGAGCCGCTCTCATCTCCTTGATTCTCTTCATCCAACACCAGGCCGACGAACCGCCCCTCCACCACTGCGCGGGAACTGAAGAAGTCATACCCCGCCGTCGCGGTCGCACCGATTACCGCCGCCCCCAAGCCCATCAGCTCTTCGTACAGCACCCCGATCGCATCGCAGAAGGTGTCCGCATACGTCATCTGGTCGCCCAGCCCAAACAACGCCACCGTGCGCCCCTCCAGCCTGGCCGCGCGCAGAGTCTTCAGATAGCACTCCCAATCGGCCTGCAGATCGCCATACCCCGAGGTCGGCGTCCCCAGCACCAGCAGATCGCACCCCTCAAAGTCCTCAACCGTCGCAGAGATAACCTCCAGGCTCCGCCCCCCAAGCTGCTCGGCAATGTCTTCCGCCGCCGTGCGTGTATTTCCCGTGTCAGATCCGTAAATGATCGTCGCCTTCATCGTAGTTTCTCCTTCAGAACAGGTTTGTTAACCTCTCCGAAAGCCCAAGCCACGCACCCCCTCAAGCGTCACAGCCAGCTTCCCAGCAGGTATCTGCGCTCAGAGTAGACAATAAGCGACCAAACTAGTCGCACTTAACATTCAGCGGTAAAAATCAGCGTCTCAGCCGCAAAAAAGCGCCCTTGAGCCGCAGATGAAACCGCTGCGTTGCCTTTGGCGGCAGACATCGCCAAATACAAAAGGGGGCAGAGCCTAAGCCCTGCCCCCTTTCGTCACATCCATCGCAAATCGGCTACGGAACGCGATACGTCCTGATGTCCTCTTCCTTCACCGGCACTTCGGTGTGCTCAGTCCCTTCCGGAACCCACGCATACGGCACCGCCTGCGCACGATACGTCAGCATCGACTCAAAGGGCTTATCCCCGCGCTTGCCGTGGCTCAAGTACGGCACCACATACTCCCAGACGATCTCGCCCGTCGGCGTGATCTGAAAGAGCCGTCCGTACATGCCTTCGCAGATCAATGTGTTACCGTTCGGCAACCGCTGCGCGCTCGACACAAACGAGCTGAAGAACGTCCACGTCGGCCGCCCCGAGTTCTCGCCCGTGTACTGCCAGACGATCTCCTTCTTCACCGGATCAATCTCCAGGATGCGCGAACCGGCATAGATCCCCAACGCTGCCGGCGGAAAACCTGCTCCACCCTCATCGTCAAACAGCAGCAGATTGCCTGCCCCCGGCAGCCCCTGCTGAATCAAGTGCGCGTTGTGCTGGCCCGAGATCTGGTCCACCGGTCGCGGCAACTTCTGGTTCCCGATACGCTGGTCCGGCGAGTACTCATCCCCCGGAAAGACTGGCCCCAGACGCCAAACCACCTTGCTCGTCTTCTTGCTGATGATCAGCACGACGTTGCCTTTGCGCGAGTCGATCATGATGTTCTCGGGATCAAACCGCTTGTCACCTGCGTCGAACCACTTGTTCGGCCCCAGCACCTGCATGTCGTTGATCTCAAGGTAGCCATACGGCTCCGGTGGATTGCGCTTCACGCGTTCGCGCAGATACGCCATTCCCTCGGGCGGAAAGCCGAACTCATCCAGGTGATCGCCCGCCACCCAGCTCCAGATAATCTTGCCCGCAGGCGTCACCTCAAAGATGCCCTGATCGCCGATCACCTTCGGCCCCAGGCCCTTCACTGCATGGGGAACGGTTCGCAGTATCAGCGTATCGCCGTTCGCCAGCCGCGCCCAGTCATGGTTCTGCAGCGCGCCGCCATCGGGAGCATCCTTGCCCCACTCCCACACGGTCTTGTCGTTCCAGTCGACCTCGCCAAAGGTCTTGTCCTTGAAGATGCCGCCGCGCGGATCATCGTTCTCCGAAAGCTGCAGCATCACATGCCCACGAGCTCCACCCACCAGCTTCGGATCGAGCACCTCACCGGGGTTTCCACCATGCGACCAACGATGCACCTCATGCCCGTTCATGTCGATCAGATGCATCAACCCGTCCGGCCCACTGAAGCCAACGAAGCTGTTGTACGCCTTCGCCGGATCGTAGATCGTGACCCCCGTCGGGTAGACCCGCGGAGGCGGTGGAGTCCTGGCCTCACTCACACCTGCAAACAACAAAGCCGAAGCAGCAACCGACGCAAACCAGCACAGACGACGCATAGACCAGCACCTCAAGAGCAACGTTTCAACAGCGCAGCGATAAGCCGATCATAGCAACGCAAGCGAACGAACTGTACTCGCTGGTCGCCTGTACGTGGTGGACTTCGCGCCCCAGCGTCCTGGCGCGTTCTTCCCCAGCCGCGCCACGAATCAGGAAGCTACTTCGCGCGGAACCGATTCGCTACCTTGAACTCTTCGCGCAACTCTGGCGTCCGCAGATTCTCCCGCACATGCGCCAACTGCTGCTCCAACGCAAACAGCGTCGCCGCCAGCGGCTTCGTATTCGTCAGCGCAATATCGCGCCACATGCTGTAAGGACTTGCTCCAAGTCGAGTCGTCTCGCGCAGAGCACGTCCACCGATCGCGCGAATGTCCTCCATCGCAGCCTCGTCCTCGCCGAACGAGTCTTCGAGCAGGGCCGCGAACGCCGTCGACAACATCTGCGGCAGATGCGAAACCCACGCACAAACCGTATCGTGCCGCTCGGCCGCGATCTCACGCGTCACCGCGCCCATCGCCGTCACCCAGGCGCGCCACTGTGCCGCCAAAGCACCATCCGCAACCAGTGGCGTAAACAGCCAGGTCGCTCCTGCAAAGAGCGAAGCCTCGGCCAATCCCGCGCCGCCCGACTCTTTTCCCGCCATCGGATGCCCCGGCAGAAACGCCGCCTTGCCCGCAGTGTTGTAGAGCTCGTCCGCCTTGGCGCAGATCGCAACTTTCGTGCTGCCAACGTCGGTCACAAGCTGTGACTCACCAAGCACCGCCGCAAGCCGCTCCATCCAGTCCAGGATCGGCAGCACCGGCACGGCCAGCACATAGATGTCGGCCACTCCCGGCTCAAAGACGTCCTCGATCTGGGGTAAAACCCGATCGACCGCACCAGCCTGCAGCGCCGCGGCGGACTCAGCCGCGCTCGCATCCCATCCCAGCACCTCACCCACGCCATGCTCCGGTGCTAGCGCCTTCAGCGCTAGCCCGATCGAGGCTCCGATAAGTCCTGTTCCAAGAATGAGAACGCGCGTCGCCATCAGACCTCTCGCCTGTGCGTAAACTGCCGCCCTGCGCTGCCACGATAATCACCGGCTACATGTCCGCGACCGCGCAACACATACTTGTATGTCGTAATTCCGTCCAGCCCCACGGGGCCGCGCGCATGGAACTTGCTCGTACTGATGCCAACCTCCGCGCCAAAGCCATAGCGGAAGCCATCGGCAAAACGCGTCGACACGTTGTGATACACACCTGCGGCATCCACCTCGCGCAGGAATCGCTCCGCAGCCGTAGCATCTTCGGTCAGGATGCTCTCCGTATGCAGCGAACCATGCTTGTGAATGTGTTCAATCGCAGCCTCGAGCGAGTCGACCACGCCCATCGCAAGCTCTGGCTCACCGTACTCCTGCGACCAGTCCGTCACCGCATCCACATCCGCAGCCAGCGCACGAACCGCGCTGTCACCATGCAACTTCACGCCGCGACGAGCCAACTGCTCTGCCAGCTTCGGCACAAACGTCGCAGCAATATCGCGATGCACCAGCACCGTCTCCACCGCATTGCATGCGGCAGGATAATCCAGCTTTGCATCGTCGATCACGCGCAACGCCAACGGCTCGTCCGCAGCCAGATCGACATAGATGTGACAAATACCTTCCGCATGCCCCAGCACCGGAATCCGCGTATTGGCCTGCACAAACTCCACTAACGACTTCGATCCGCGCGGGATCACCATGTCGATCGCATCGTGCATCGCCAGCATCTCGTTTGCACGCTCACGACCCAGCACCAGCGTAATCAGATCGCTCGGCAAGCCAGCAGCCGCAACAGCTTCGCGCAATACGTCCACCAGCACCGTCGCGGTACGTTCGACTTCCTTGCCCGGCTTCAGCATCACAGCGTTGCCGCTCTTGATCGCCAGCGACGCAATCTGCGTCACCGCGTCAGGACGCGCTTCGAAGATCACCGCCAGAACACCAAGAGGCACGGAGATCTTCTGCAGGTGCAAGCCCTTCGCAGCGCCATTCGGCTGCGGGTCCTGATCGTCCAGCTCCATCGCATCGAGCACTCGCCCCAGCGGATCAGGCAACGCTGCCACCGAGCGAATCTGCTCGACCATCTCACGCAGCTTACCTTCCGTCAGCTTCAGTCGCGAGAGCGTCGAAGGCGAAAGCTTCTCCTCACCGCTCAACGCTTCCGCCGCAGCAAGATCCTCCGCGTTGGCGGCAAACAAACGTTCCGCCGCAACATCCACGGCCTCAGCCATGGCTTCGAGCGCAGCGTTACGCACGGCTTCCTCCAGCGGCGCCAGCACGCGCGACGCCACCTTTGCCGCTACCGCTACCTCTCGCACGCTACGCGCAGCCATTACCAGCTCCCCGCCGCAACAGGCTTGGCAAAACGTGTACCAACCTCTTCACCCGCCATGATGCGCTCAAGCACCTGCGGCGTACGACCGTTCGCGATCACTACCTGCTTGCCTGCGCGTAACGCAATGTTGGCGCTCTCCAGCTTCGAGGTCATGCCGCCACGTCCACGTGCGCTCAAGCTTCCCTGCGCCATCTGCAGCACGCTGTCATCAATCGCGTCCACACGCGGCAACAGCGTTGCGCCCGGCTCATTCGGATTGCGGTCATACAAGCCATCGACATCCGAAAGCAGCACCAGAAGATCGCCGCCGATATGCTTCACCAGCAACGCCGAAAGCTTGTCGTTGTCGCCAAAAATACGTTCGCGCTGCGGCGCGCCATCACTGGGACGCTCCAACTCCATCGTCGACACCGTATCGTTCTCGTTCACGATCGGAATCACGCCCATCGTTAGCAGCGCATCAAGCGTCGCCCGCAGGTTCGCATGGCGAGTGGGATCACGGAAGTCATCTTCCGTCAGCAACACCTGCGCAATCGGGCAGTTCAGCCGATCGAACGCATCGCCGTAGAAAGCCATCAGCCGCGATTGTCCAATCGCCGCACAAGCCTGCACCTGTGCCAGCACGGTGGGCCGCGCGCTCAGCCCCAGCCGCTCCACGCCGAGCCCAACAGCGCCCGACGACACCACCAGCACTTCATAGCCCTGGTCACGCAGAGCCGCAACCTGCTCTACAAGTCCGCACAACAACCCGAGCGCCACCTTGCCATCGGCGCGCATGATGACGTTCGTTCCCAGCTTGACGACAATACGACGCATACAACTCTCTTTCTTACGGTAGACACTTCGAGGATAACAAGCAGCGCACCCCTAAGCCGAGCCTGCATACAAGAGCGCCCATCGTTGCTACAGCAGCGATGGGCGCTCTTGCCTAAAACATGGCCTATGCGTGGACAGCCTGTACCGCCGGAGCCACCGTGCGGTCGACGATCGGAGCCAACTGGCGAAGCTTTACCACCAGTTCCGTCAACTGCTCCGGCGTCAGCGACTGAGCGCCGTCGCTCATCGCCTTGTCCGGGTTCGGATGCATCTCCATCAACAGGCCATCGCCACCGGCAGCCACCGTCGCCATCGCCATCGGCGGAACGAACGCGCGGATACCGACGCCGTGCGACGGGTCGCCGAAGACCGGCAGATGCGTCAGCTTCTTCAACACCGGGATCGCCGAGATGTCCATCGTGTTGCGCGTCGCGGTTTCATAGGTGCGGATGCCGCGCTCGCACAGGATCAAATCGTAGTTGCCGCCGGAGAGAATGTACTCCGCCGAAAGCAGAAGCTCTTCGATCGTTGCAGCGATGCCGCGCTTCAGCAACACAGGCTTGCGGACCTTGCCGAGCTCACGCAGAAGGTTGAAGTTCTGCATGTTCCGCGCGCCGACCTGGAAGCAGTCGATATACGGCAGCATCTGCTCGATCTGCGAGATCTCCATAACCTCGGTGATCACCAGCAGGCCGTACTCATCCGCAGCCTCGCGCATGATCTTCAAGCCTTCCACGCCCATCCCCTGGAACGAGTACGGCGACGAACGCGGCTTGTACGCTCCACCGCGCAGGAACTGACCGCCGGCTTCAGCAACAAGGCGTGCGCTCTCACGGATCTGCTCACGCGACTCCACCGAGCACGGGCCAGCCATTACGACGATCTCTTCCCCACCGACAACGACGCCGTTGGGAAAGGTCACCTTCGTGCCCTCGGGGCGGAAGCCGCGGCCGGCGAGCTTGTACGGCGAAGAGATGCGGTACGCCTGCGACACGCCCGGCAGCACCTGGAACTCGGTCACTTCGAAGTGTCCCGGCGTTCCAACGCCAGCGAGAATGGTCTGCGTTTCGCCGGTGGTGCGGTGTACGTTGAAGCCGAGCTCTTCCATACGTTCGATCACGGCTTCAATCTGTTCCAGACTTGCCTTGTCCTGCATGGCAACGATCATCACAAAATCCTCTTTTCTCTTCAGTGCGAGGCGGCGAACTACTTCGCAGGCCTCTGCTTGTTGCGCATCACGTCCATGATGCGCTGGTAAATGTCAGTAAGTTCAGCGGTGGTCAGCGGACCGGCGCTTGCGGTGCTTACATGCTCAAAGACTCTCTGCTCGCGTTGTGGCTCATACACAGGCGCTGCGTTGGATTGTTTGAGCTTGCCAATCTCGACGGCGCACTCTGCGCGCTTGTTCAGCAGCGCTGTGATCTGCTCGTCAATTTCGTCAATCTTGTTACGCCAGTCCGCTATTTCCATCGTGGTTCTCCGTGCCAGGTTGTAGATGTGGGTGCGTTCCGATGATATGCGTTTAGAAAGAAGGCTGGCCTCCCGTCTTGAGCGAGCGAACAAAGTCGCCAACGGCTTTCGCTGCTTCCGCTGTTGGCGTTTTCTCCACCAGCGCGACGATCGCGGAGCCCACAACAGCTGCATCCGCAAAGCCCGCAACAGTCTTCACATGCTCGGGCGTCGAGATGCCGAAGCCCAGCGCCACAGGGATCTGCGCGAACTGCTTGAGACGCTTCACCAGCGACTCGGCATCGGCTGCAAGCTCCGTCTGCGTACCCGTAATGCCCACACGCGAGATTGCGTAGACGAATCCGCGCGAGTGCTCCGCGATCGCCTTCAGGCGTTCGTCCGGCGAGGTCGGCGCAGCGAGGAACACCGGCGCAAGATCGTTCTCGCGCATCGCTGCGAGATACTCACCCGCCTCTTCGACGATCATGTCGGTGAGCAACACACCATCCGCACCCGCAGCCTTCGCGGCCTTCGCGAACGCAGCCATGCCAAAGCGCACAACGGGGTTGAGATAGCTAAAGAGAATGATGCCTGCGTTCGGCCGCGCATCGCGAATCTCGCGACAGGTACCGAGCACATCCGTAAGCCGCGTTCCCTTCGCCACAGCGCGCTCACTCGCACGCTGAATCACCGGGCCATCAGCCAACGGATCGCTAAACGGCACACCGAGTTCGATGACATCCGCACCGGCGTCAATCGCGGCGATCGCCATATCGCGCGTGGTGGCAAGATCGGGATCGCCTGCGGTGAAGTAAATAACGAGGCCGGGCTTATTCTCAAACTGAATCGACATTACTTCTTTGCCTCCAAGCCTTCCAGGCTCATCTCTTTGCGCAGAATCCCAAGGTCCTTATCACCTCGACCGCTGACATTCACCATCAGCACCATGCCCTTGCCCATCTTCGGCGCGAGCTTGATCGCCTCAGCAATCGCGTGCGCCGACTCCAGCGCCGGAATGATGCCCTCCGTGCGGCTCAACACCTTCACCGCATCGAGCGCTTCGTGGTCCATCGCGTACGTGTACGTCGCGCGGCCCGAGTCGTGCAGCATCGCGTGCTCCGGCCCAACGCTCGCGTAGTCGAGACCCGCCGATACCGAATGCGTCGATGCAACCTGCCCCGCATCGTCCTGCAACACATAGCTGTACGTGCCCTGCAGCACGCCCGGAACGCCGCCGTGGAAGCGCGCCGCGTGCTCGCCAAGCGCCGTGCCGCGCCCACCAGCCTCGACACCGACCAACGCAACATCCTTGTCGTTGAGGTATTCGAAGAACGCACCAATCGCGTTCGATCCACCGCCCACGCAAGCCACGATGGTGTCCGGCAGCTTGCCTTCCGCCGCAAGAATCTGCTCACGCGACTCACGCGAGATCACACGCTGAAAGTCGCGCACGATCGTCGGGTAAGGATGCGAGCCCAGCGCCGAGCCGAGGATGTAGAACGTGTTGCGCACGTTCGTGACCCAGTCGCGCATCGCCTCGTTGATAGCGTCCTTCAGCGTCGCCGAACCCGCACCCACGCCGCGCACCTCTGCGCCGAGCAGGCGCATACGGTAGACGTTCGGCTCCTGGCGGCGCATGTCTTCTTCGCCCATGTACACCACGCACTCCAGCCCAAACAACGCGCAAACCGTTGCCGTCGCCACGCCATGCTGGCCCGCGCCCGTCTCCGCGATGATGCGCGTCTTGCCCATGCGCTTGGCGAGCAGCGCCTGGCCCAGCGCGTTGTTGATCTTGTGCGCGCCGGTGTGCAGCAAGTCTTCGCGCTTCAGATAAATCTTCGCGCCGCCGAGCTCTTCGCTCAGGCGCTTGGCAAAGTACAGCGGCGTAGGACGACCGCAGTAGTTCTTCAACAGCCCATCGAGCTCCGCATGGAACGCCGGATCAGCCTGCGCGTCAGCGTAGCACTTGTCCAGTTCGAGCAGCGCAGCCATCAGCGTCTCCGGCACGTAACGGCCGCCGTAAGCCCCAAAGCGTCCTGCCAGCTGGTTCGCCGGCGTAGCGGCTGCTGGCTTCGTCATCGTCTCGACACTGCTCATTGCTTCTCCTGTATTTCGGTTCGTCCTAAAGCAAAAGCCGCGCCCTTTTCTGGGTCGCGGCTCGGAGGTCTTTGTGCGTTGCTGGGAAGCTCTCGTGTTGCTGTTGCAGAGTCTTCGTGCAGGCTCAGTCCGCCGTCGCCGCTACCGGGTGCCAGTAGCGGAACGGAAACGCAAAAAACGGGCTGAACGAGTTACGCATTCCTAGTCAACTTACTCCGCGAGCCAGAAGAACGCAAGTGTTGCCCGTCAATTTCTTTTATTTTGCCCGGAAATCGTACATCGGCAGCCACATAACCCCGCATCCATCTAATTCGTACGCAGAAGAAAGGTCACGACAATGAAGATGACAAAACTAGCTGCAAAGATAACTCTTGCCACTCTGCTGGCCGCTCCGGTCGCTTCCATCGCTCAGACCGTGCACCAGGACGCGAAACGCGCCCAGGATCGCTCTGACAAACGCCACCACACCACGGCCAAGGTCGTCGGAGGTTCGGCAGTTGGCGGCGCGGTCGTCGGAGGCCTGGTCGGAGGCGGTAAAGGTGCTGTAATCGGCGGCGCAGTCGGAGCAGGAGGCGGTCTGCTGGCCGATAAGGCACGCAAGAACCACGACGTGAAGAAGCGCGAGCGGAACGGGCATTACTAGAGCGCACGAGCGCGATGTGGCTGCTGTGCGGTGTTAGAACAGCCGGGAAGATTTGTGAATCCGGAGGCAACCCTGCGGCGTCGTATCAGGTGTAACGGGAGAACGTTCCGCTCGAGCGAAACAGCTACCCGGATTGGAGAGCCGCATGAAGTTGACACGCTATGTGTTCGCTGCGGCCTTGATCCTGGCGCCGGCAGTTGCATCTGCCAAACCGGTCATCATCGCCGCCCACCCGACAACGGTCACGATTCACGACCGCTCGCCGAAGCCGCACACGATTCACGACATCAGCGCACATAGATAAGTTTTGCGCCGAACACAAACGAAAAGCCCGCCACGCGAAACTGCGAGACGGGCTTCACTGTTTCTGCTGCAGATTGATCAGCTTTTCGCAGAGCGCACGTTGCGAAGAAACGCACCCAGCCGCGCAGGGTCTTTTTTGCCCGGAGAAGCCTCCGTACCGCTCGCCACATCGACTCCATAAGGCGCAAAGCAGCCGATCGCCGCAGCAACGTTCTCCGGCCGCAAACCACCGGCAACGATCAGCTTTACCTCTGTCGCAGTCTCGGCCCAAACACGCGCCACAATGCGCTGTGCCGTCTCCCAGTCAAACGTCACGCCAAGCCCGCCAGACGCGCCTGACTTCACGGCATCAAGCAGCACCGCGTCAATAGCAGGCTGAGCCACGGCTGCCCGCAGCGCAGACTCAAACGCATCTTCCCCGCCAGATTCAAAACCCACCACCTGAATCAACCGCACGCGGCCTTCGAACGCTTCGTTCAGCGCAGCGATCAGGGCCGGGCGAACAGCGCCGTGCATCTGCACGCCGCTCAAGCCGCTCGCAGACACAGCGGCGATGATCTCTGCAGCGTTATCCGTTGCAAAGATGCCGATGCGTTCAACGCTCTCCGGCAACTGCGAGGTGATCGCCGCTACCTGCTCCGCGTTCACCTGGCGCTTTGACGCTGCGAAGACAAAGCCAACAGCGTCGGCACCAAGCTCTGCTGCGAGCTTCGCGTCGGCAGCGCTAGTGTTCGCGCAGATCTTCACCCACGTCATGCAAGCAGCTCCCGCAGAGCATCGCCGGGGCACTCTGCACGCATCAGCGACTCACCGATCAGAAACGCGTCGAAGCCAGCCGCACGCATGCGCTGCACATCGTCGCGACCGCCGATACCGCTCTCCGCCACCTTGATCACATCCACCGGCAACTGCGACGCCAACTCAATTGCGCGGTCGAGTGAGACATGAAACGTCTTTAGATCGCGAGTATTTACGCCCACGCACTCGCAGTCGAGCACACGCGCGCGATCCAGCTCTTCCTGGTCGTGAACCTCACACAGCACGTCGAGCCCAAGACGCCGGGCTTCGGCACGAAGCGTACGCAGCTCGTTGTCATCCAGTGCAGCAACGATCAGCAGAATCGCATCTGCGCCGTTGGCCCGCGCCTCCAGCACTTGAAACGGATCGACCATGAAGTCTTTGCGCAGCAGAGGAATCTTCACCGCAGCGCGCGCCGCACGCAGATTCACCAGCGAGCCCTGAAAGTACGGCTCATCGGTCAGCACACTCAGCACGGCAGCACCCGCCTCTTCCAGCTCCACGGCGAGCGCCGAGGGGTCGAACTCCGCACGGATCAGCCCCTTCGAAGGCGACGCCTTCTTTAGCTCCGCGATCACAGCCGGGCCAACCTTGGCACGCTCGCGCAGGGCCTGCGCAAAGCCACGCGGCGTATGCTCGGCCGCAGCCTGCTCCATCGCGGCCCAGTCAGTCTCGGCCTTGCGGCGTTCTACGTCCTTGCGATGCCAGGCAACAATCTCTGGCAAATACATCTTCTTTTCAAGTTCAGCAGCAGCACTCATCCTTCCTATGATGCAACGACTGCGCTGCAATAAACACTCCCAACAGCCCGCCGCGCCATCGAACCTGCAATTTGAACCGTTCCGTGCGAATCTTCACCATTCACATTTTTTCTTGCGCACAGGATATCGGACTGAAGTAGTCTTACTTCAGCAAGACGGTGGTTCTGGGGAAGTCTTTTGGCGAAGCATCCCCGGAAATCCACGAGATTGACTATGAAGATTCGGCTGGCGAGGGCTTTCTGAGGGGAAAGCGGCGTCGCTTGCCGGGTCGCCGGAGAAGACCGAAATGAGTGAACGCAGAAAGTTTAAGATCCAGCGCGCGCTGGGACTTGAGTTGCCAGGACTGGGCAAGCCCGGAGCCCTCGAACTGAATCCCCTCCCCCCGGGCCAGCACGGCGGCGCCCATACCCGTCGCAAGCTCAGCGAGTACGGCCTGCAGCTTCGTGAAAAGCAGAAGGTCCTCTTCCACTACGGCCTGCGCGAAGAGCAGCTCCGCCGCTTTGTGCGCGACGCCCGCCGCATCTCCCCCTCAAACTGGATTGAAGCGCTGATCGGCCTGCTGGAACGCCGCGTGGACAACATCGTCTTTCGCGCCGGCTTCGGACGCTCGATCGCCTCGGCACGGCAGCTTGTGAACCACGGCCATGTGCTGGTGAACGGTAAGCGCCTGACGATTGGCTCAGCGGTGCTGCGTCCCGGCGACACGGTCGAACTGACCGAGTACGCCAAGGGCCCGATGACCGAAGACAGCCGCCAGTCGCCCCGCCTCCCGCTGCCGGAGTTCCTGCAGTTTGGTGAAAACAACAACACACGCGCCACGCTGATTGCGCTTCCTGCTGCGCGGCACATTCCGTTTGCGTTCGAGCCACAGCGCGTGGCCGAGTACTACGCGCAGAGAGGTGTCTAACAAGATGGCCCAGCCGATTTCCGCACCGACGACGAACCCAACGCACCCGGCCAGCCAGCAGTCGCTGGCCAGCGCCGAGGGCCTTGGCAGCATCACGCAATGCTCCTGCGGCACGCTGAGCCTGAATGTTCAGGCGTTCAGTCTGCGGCTTGACCTGGAAAGCTTCGCGCGCCTGTTGCTGATGTGCTCGGAGGCGATGGAGGCCGTCGAGCGCGGAATCAAGGCAGACGCCACAACTTTGTCGAAGCTCATCCACTAGGGCTGCAGACAAACGAAAGCCGCCGGGGCAGTCTTTTGGCGAAGCACCCCAGCGGCCTTGAGATCGACATTCCGAAGAAGGCCGAATGTGTTCGATGATACGCGGAAGCCACGCGGACACGAGCGTTTCCCGCCAAACCAACCGATTTCCCTCACATGACACCATCCGCGTCGGCCTTATGCTGGAACCATGATCCGCACAGTCGCCGTTCAGGGTTATCGTTCGCTGCGAGACTTGGTTCTCCCGCTTGGACAGCTCACGGTGGTCACTGGTGCAAACGGAAGTGGCAAATCGAGCGTCTACCGCTCCCTGCGCCTCCTTGCCGATGTGGCCCAAAACGCCGTCGTCTCTTCGCTTGCACGCGAGGGAGGCCTTCCATCCACCTTCTGGGCAGGCCCAGAGACCATCGCACGCAGCGTACGCCAGGGCTTGTATGAACCAGAACCGCTCCAGCGCGATCACTCAGCCAGCTTGAAGCTCGGATTCGGCGGCGACGAATACGGCTACAGCATCGACCTTGGATATCCAACACCAGCCCGTTCGATGTTCCAGCTTGATCCGCGCATCAAGCGCGAATGTCTATGGTACGGCCCGCTATACCGGCGCGCGTCAGCACTTGTCGAACGTCGCAATAACTTTGTATGGCTCTCGACCACGAGCGACGAAGAGCCGACAATGCTGACGCAGCACCTCGACGACACCGATAGTATGCTCGCTTCCGTGGCCGATCCGCAGCGAGCGCCAGAGATGCTTTCCCTGCGTGAGTCCGTTCGAGGCTGGCGTTTCTATGATCACTTCCGTAGCGACTCCGACGCTCCCGCAAGAGCTTCTCAAATTGGCACATGGAGTCCTGTCCTACAGCACGACGGAAGCAATCTCGCAGCCGCACTGCAAACCATCATCGAAATACGCTCCGACAACGCGTTGGCGACCACCCTAGACGACGCATTTCCGGGCAGTCGCCTCCACATTGACGCCGCAAATGGACGCTTCCATCTGAACCTGCAGCAGCATGGCCTTCTCCGCTCGCTAGCCGCGGCGGAGCTATCTGATGGAACGCTTCGCTACCTGCTGCTCGTCGCCGCGCTTCTCACACCGCGCCCACCGCAGCTCATGGTCCTCAACGAACCGGAAACAAGTCTCCACCCCGATCTACTCCCAGCACTTGCGCGCCTAATCCTCGCGGCGGCAAAGCAAACCCAGATCATCGTGGTCTCTCACGCACAAGCTCTGATCACACCACTCACGAACTCCTCTTCATGCAGCCATCTGCACCTGCAGAAAGACTTCGGCGAGACCGTGCTTAGCAGCGAAACGTTATTCAACAAGCCGAAGTGGGAGTGGCCCAAGCGATAAAGAACATGAAAAAGCCGGATGCAGGAACATCCCTGCATCCGGCTTTCTATCTACTTCTAGTTGTTACGCCTTGCCTGCCAACTGACGCAGCACATACTGCAAAATGCCGCCGTGCTGGTAGTAGAGGATCTCCTGCGGGGTGTCGATACGGACCGTTGCGGAGAACTCGATGGTCTTGCCTTCGTTGTTCTCTGCAATCACCGCGACCGTCTTGCCGTCGGCGAACTTCGCATCGAGCATCGCCTTCAGGCCGACAACTTCGAAGATCTCCTCGCCCGTGAGACTGAGCGATTCGACGTTCTGCCCTGCGACAAACTGCAGCGGCAAAATGCCCATGCCCACCAAGTTTGAACGATGGATACGCTCGTAGCTTTCGGCGATTACGAACTTGATGCCAAGCAGTCGCGGGCCCTTCGCAGCCCAGTCACGTGAGGAGCCCGAACCGTACTCCTTACCCGCAAGGATCGCGAGCGGAGTGCCACGACGTGCGTACTCCACCGAAGCGTCGTAGATGCTCATGCCTTCGCCTTCGGGCAGCAGACGTGTCACGCCGCCTTCCGTGCCAGGAGCAAGCTTGTTACGCAGACGAACGTTCGCAAACGTGCCGCGCACCATGACCTCGTGGTTGCCACGACGCGAGCCGTAGCTATTGAAGTCGGAAGGCTTCACGCCGTTCTCACTGAGGTACTTGCCCGCAGGCCCGTTCAGCTTGATCGAACCAGCAGGCGAGATGTGGTCAGTCGTGACCGAGTCACCCAGCACCGCCAGCACGCGTGCGCCCTTGATCTCCACGACATCCGCCGGGATCGCCGGCATGCCATCGAAGTACGGAGCCTTGCGGATGTAGGTCGAGTCCAGCTCCCAGCCGTAGGTGTCGCCGGAGGGGAACTGCAGGTGCTGCCAGTTGGCATCTCCGTCGCTCACCTTCGCGTACTGCGTCTTGAACATCTCGGAGTCAATCGAAGCATGGACCGCTTCGGAGACTTCCTTCTGCGTCGGCCAGATGTCCTTCAGGAAGACTGGCTGGCCGTTCTTGCCCTTGCCCAGCGCGTCCTTCACGAAGTCATGCGAGATGTGCCCCGCGAGCGCATAGGCCACGACGAGCGGTGGCGACATCAGGTAGTTCGCACGCACCTCCGGCGAGATGCGGCCTTCAAAGTTGCGATTGCCCGAAAGTACCGAGACCGCCACGAGGCTGTGCTCTTCAATCGACTTCGACACATCCGTCGGCAGCGGGCCGGAGTTACCGATGCACGTCGTGCAACCGTAGCCGACCACCTGGAAGCGCAGAGCGTCGAGGTACTGCAGCAGACCGGCACGCGTGTAGTAATCCGTCACCACACGCGAACCCGGCGCAAGTGAAGTCTTCACCCACGGTGGCGTGGTCAAGCCCGCTTCTACAGCCTTCTTCGCGAGCAGGCCAGCAGCCATCATCACGTAGGGGTTGGAGGTGTTCGTGCAGGATGTGATCGCCGCGATGACGATCGAGCCATCGTTCAGATACTTGTCCGGGTCGACGCCAAAGCGTGCGGAAACAGAGTTCGCAGGAGCCACAACCTCCTTGCCGGAGTCACTCTCATTCTCGTGCGTGGTCACATTCACCAGCACGCTTACGGGCACAGCGGGTGCCGGAGCTCCTTCACTGCTGGTCACATCTCCGGTCAGCGAAGCGTGTCCGCCCTCACCTTCCCAACGCACCAACTGGCGCGCCGCAACCTTGTTCGCGTTCGGTCCCTGCAATGCCGGAAGCTGCTTGGCAAAGCTCGCAGGCGTTTCGCTCAGCAACACTCGGTCCTGCGGACGCTTCGGTCCTGCGACGCTCGGCTCCACCGTTGCCAGATCGAGCTGTAACGTCGTGGAGTACTCCGCTTCGGGAGCATCCGCCGTATGGAACATACCCTGCGCCCTGTAGTACTGCTCGGCGAGTGCGATCTGTTCGTCGCTACGTCCAGTCAGACGCAGGTAGTTCAACGTCTCTGCATCGACCGGAAAGATGCCGCAGGTCGCACCATACTCTGGCGCCATGTTCGCAATCGTCGCACGATCAGCGAGCGGAAGCTCTGCCACTCCGGGGCCGTAGAACTCCACAAACTTGCCGACAACGCCAAGCTTGCGCAGCATCTCCGTGACGGTGAGCACGAGATCGGTCGCGGTGGTGCCTTCGCGAAGCTTGCCCATCAGCTTGAAGCCGACAACCTGCGGCAGCAGCATGGAGACCGGCTGGCCCAGCATCGCGGCCTCTGCCTCAATGCCGCCAACACCCCAGCCCAGAACCGCAAGACCGTTCACCATGGTGGTGTGCGAGTCCGTGCCGACCAGCGTGTCGGGATAAGCGGTCACCGAACCATCCGCTTCGGTCTTGGTGAAGACAACGCGTGCGAGGTACTCGAGGTTCACCTGGTGGCAAATGCCCATGCCCGGCGGTACGGCCGAGAAGTTGTTGAACGCTGTCTGTCCCCACTTCAGGAAGGCGTAGCGCTCGCGGTTGCGCTGGAACTCAAGCGCCGCGTTCAGGTCGTAGGCGTTCGCCGCGCCGTACTCGTCCACCTGCACCGAGTGGTCGATGACGAGCTCTGCGGGCTGCAGCGGATTGATCTTCTGCGGGTCGCCGCCCAACACCTTCATCGCATCGCGCATGGCCGCGAGATCGACAATGGCAGGCACGCCGGTGAAGTCCTGCATCAACACACGGGCGGGCATGTACGCGATCTCGCGCGAGGGCTCCGCTTCCGGGTCCCATGTGGCGAGAAACTGGATATCGTCTGCGGTGACGGTGACACCGTCTTCGAGGCGCAGCAGATTTTCCAGCAACACCTTCAGCGAGTAAGGCAGCTTGCTCAGCACGATGCCGTTCTTGCCATCGAGTGCGGGCAGCGAAAAGTAGTTGATCGTCTTGCCGCCGGACACAAGCGTCGCGGCAGATCCAAAGCTGTTCGGGTGGTTCGTCGTAGCCATTAGAGGGTCCGTTCTCCTCGGCTTCCCTTACGGAGTACAGGAAGCCAGTCAGTGCCGCGCACTCACAGAAAACACTTGCAAGCAGCGGGCGAAACTCAGGTTATGCAGAGAGAAGCGAGCGGGAAAGAGCCCTAGCGGCCGCGATCGTGGCGGCCCCGGCGAAATCGCTTTAGGAGGCACAGGCTCATGCAGGTCATCTTACGCCAAAGACCACAACGCTCGTCCACACTCCCACAAGCCACGGGGTTACCAACCCTGGCGATATCAACCCCGATGCGCTGTTTGTAATTTTCTGTCGCCGAAAGAAGCATTTTTGGCATCCAACCATCCCTGTACGGCGAATAAGTACGGAGAAACATGCAGCATCCCGGGCCCTCTCTCGCCGAAGGAGTTTTTCATGAGCACGACCACAACACCCCGCTGGCAGCGTCTTCCGCTGCGTTCGATGCTGGTAGCCGCACTGGCCTGTCCCCTGGCTCTCACACTCGCCGGATGCAACGGCTGCAACTCCAGCCAGATGGCTCCGATCACCAGTGGGGCGAACTCCGCGCAGGACCCGGCCATGGCCAACATGGCAGCCGACAGCTACAACGCTCCAGCAGGCGGCACAGCAGCACTACCCACCGCCGTCGCAGGCCAGCAGCAGAGCTACACCACGCAGCAGAGCGGAGAATCCTACGGCGAGCCAGCTGCGGAGGATCAGTCTTCGATCTACGCCACCCAGGCTCCGCCGCCGCTGCCTGAGTATGATCAGCCGCCCGCACCTGCGGACAATTACCTCTGGACGCCCGGCTACTGGGGCTATGAAAACACCGGCTACTACTGGGTACCCGGCGCATGGGTCGCTGCTCCCTACTACGGCGCGCTCTGGACCCCGCCCTACTGGGGCTGGTACGGCAACCGCTACTGGTTCCACCGTGGCTACTGGGGCCCGCACGTCGGCTTCTACGGCGGCGTTAACTACGGCTTTGGCTACATCGGTACAGGCTACTGGGGCGGTTACTGGCACGGGAATGACTTCTGGTACAACCGTTCCGTCACCCGCGTCGGCGGCATTCGCAACGTGTATGACCGCAACGTGGTCTACAACAACGTTCGCTATGGCATGCAGCCCAACAATCGCGTCAGCTACAACGGCGGACGTGGCGGCATCAACCAGGCTCCACGTGCTTCCGAACGCAACGCCATGCAGGAGCGCCACGAAGGCCCGACGTCAGCGCAGACCCAGATGCACAACGAAGCGAGAAACAACCGCTCGCAGTTTGCGTCCAACAACGGCGGACGTCCCGGGACGATGGCCCAGGCGCACGGCATCGGTAACGTCAACAGCATTCACGCCACGCCTGCTGGCGTAAACCCCGGTCGTGCAGGCATGAACGGCAGAACCGGAGGCCAGAACGCAGAGCACGGCCAGCAGAACAACGCGCAGGCAGCTCACGGCGGCGCGATGAACAGCGGCAACCATGCAGCGACGGGAAACAACGTGCAGCGTGGTGCCGAGAATCGTACTGCCGAGACGCACAACGCGGCTCCGGCAGCACATACGCAGGCTCCAGCGGGCAACGTGCAGCACGGGGGCGAGCAAAACCGCGGCGCAGAAAACCACGGACAGCAGTCCGGCGCAACAAGGCACACCGCGGTACAGCAATCCCATGTCGAGCAATCTCGTGGGCAGCAACCTCGTACCGAAGCCGCTCGTCCGCAGCAGCAGGCTCGGCCTCAGCAGCAGCGTAGTGCTCCGCAAGAGCATGCCGCTCCACAACAACGCGCGGCTCCGCAACAGCATGCCGCTCCTCAGCAGCACGCAGCGCCTCAGCAACACGCTGCTCCAGCTGCCCATGCGGGTGGCGGTGGTGGCGAACATGGTGGACACCACTAAATCCAACCCCACTCCAACGCAGGAAAGCCCGCTCATTGAGCGGGCTTTCCTGCGTTTACACCATAATAAGTTGACCTTACCCCGTCGCCACCTGAACCAGCAGCACCGCATTCAAGGCCAGGATCAACCCCGCAATCGTCCATCCGGCGATGCGCGTGCGACGTGCCGAGAAGAAGTCACCCATCACGCTCTTGCGCTGCGTCAGCAGCAGCAGAGGAATGAGCGCCGCAGGAAGAGTGAAGCTCAACAACACTTGTGAGCCGATGAGAATCTTCAGCGGGTCCCACCCTGCACCGATCACGATCAGCGCGGGAACCACCGTAATGAAGCGCCGCAGGAAGATCGGGAACTTCACCTCGAGGAAGCCCTCAATAATTACCTGCCCAGCCATCACACCAACCGTCGAACTCGAAAGCCCGGAGCACAACAGAGCGACGGCAAACACCACCGCCGCACCACGTCCCAGCAGCGGCCCCAGCGTGCGATACGCGTCCTGAATCGTCGGCGAAAACGACGGCCCACGGAACATCGCGACCGCCGCCATCACAATCATCGCGGAGTTGATCAGCCATGCGCCGTTCATCGCGACGAAGACCTCGATCAGCTCAAAGTGCAGGTACTGCCTCAGGATGTTCGGCAGCGCCCGCTTCGGCGGCGGAGCCAACTCTGTCAACCGCGGCTGCACCAGCGCAGAGTGCAGATAGATCACATGCGGCATCACCGTCGCGCCCAGCATTCCCACCGCGGCATAGACGCTTCCGCTCAACGCATGACGGTCGAACGTCGGCACGAGCGCGGCAAAAAACGCGCGCTGCCAGTCAGGATGCACCAGGAAGACTTCGAAGCCGTAACAAAGGCCGATCACGCCGACCAGCCCCATGATGCCGCGCTCCAGCCACTGGTAGCCCGCGAGGTCGAGCGCAAGGATCGCAAAGACCGCAACCGTAGCAATCAGGGCCGCAAACATCAGCGAACCAATCGCCGAGAATCCATGCGCCATCAGCGCAGGTCCCATCAGTAGATCGAGCCCCATCGCCGCGCCCAGGAACTCCGCGAGGTCCGTAGCGACGGCGGAAATCTCCGCCGCCACCCACAGCCAGAAGCTGGTGCGCTTGCCAAAGTGCGTGCGGCAGTTCTGCGGCAGGGTTTTGCCGGTCACAATGCCAAGCTTCGCGCTCAGATACTGGATCAGGATTGCCATGGCGTTTGACCACAACAACACCCACAGCAGACGGTAGCCAAACTGCGCTCCGCCGAGAATGTTGGTGGCAAAGTTGCCGGGGTCGATGTACGCAACGGACGCAACAAAGGCTGGCCCGAAGTACGAGCGAAGACGGTCAGCGCGGAAGGCCGACGCGCGCTCGATTCGCGAGGTCGCTGCAGCCTCAGCAGACGGTGACTGCGCCAGTTCAGCCTGGGCGCTTGGGTCGGCGTCAGCGGGGCCGGAGTGAAGTTCTGCCATTGTTACGCAGTATAGTCGCGGGTTTCCACACAGACCACATAACGCAGCACGACAGAAGCTTCCCCGGTACCCCGTTAAAGCTTGTCAACAAACGTCTCTGGCTTACTGTCCTGTCGATCCAAAGCCGCCCGTACCGCGAGGCGCTTCGGCCAATGTATCGGTCTCCTCAAACATCGCTTCGATACGACGCACGATGCGAAGCTGAGCGATGCGATGTCCCGGTGCGACCATCTGCGGCTCAGCCGAAAGATTCGTCAACACAATCTTCAACTCGCCGCGATAGCCCGGATCGATCACGCCCGCAAGCGTCGTAATGCCACGAATCGCCAGCCCGGAACGGTCCTCCACCAGAGCGCCGTGCGTCGAGGGCAGCTCCATTGCGAGGCCCGTACGCACGGCCAGCGTCATACCCGGCGCCAGCGTGGCGGCCTCCGCTGCAAAGAGGTCAGCCGCGAGGTCTCCGTAGGGGCCGATATGCGCATAACGAGGCATCTGGGCGTTAGGCAAAAGGCGCTGCACGAGGATGCGCGGACGTTCGATGTTTTCGGTGGTGCTCATGAAGACAGTATAGGGAGCGGAAAGGCGAGGAGGTAAGGAGAGCAGGAAAGGCAAGGAGAGCAGGAAAGGCAAAGAGAGTAGGCGGCCACGGAAGCGCGCAACCTGCGTCCTTGCCTCTCCTATTTCCTCGCCCTTCCTACTCCTTCGCTTCTCTCGCTCGACTCTGCGCCGAGCGGAAGAGATACACACCCAGCACGCAGATCAGCGGCTCCATCGGGTAGCGGAACCTCGCCTGAATCGTGACCAGGTAGTACGGGATCGGCATCAGCAGAAAAACCCAGAACATCATCCACGCGCCGGGCACGCGGCGTTTCAAAGCCAACGCCAAGCCAAAGAGCCCGCACAACGAGACGATGCCGTAGTTCCACAGCCGCAACGTCTCGGGCACCACCTTTGCGTCCGAAGGATGCCGCCAGATGAACCAGAAGTACTGCAGGCGATACGCCGTAAACTTGGCATAGAGATCCGGCCGGGCCTTGATGTGCTCGATCGCTTCTTTCTGCCGCATCTTTGCGTACTTCACCTCACCCATCTGCTGGAAGAGTTTGAACTCCGGGTCGGTCGGCGAGAGCGGAACGGCAGCTCCCCACGGCAACGCATCGTGATACCAGACCGTCGCGTTCCAAAGCTCAATGCCGAAGTTCGACCGCGCTGGAATGAACGCGTGCATCGTGCGTTCGTTACGCACAATCCACGGCACTAGACAGACCCACACCATCAGGAAGCTCAGAACAGCACCAAGCCAGGCGCGACCATAACTTTTCTGCGGCCACAGAATCCAACCCACAACACCCGGCCAGCAGATCAGCAGCGTGGTGTTCGACAGCGCGAGCAGGCCCCAGCAGAGCCCCATCATCAGCCACCGTCCCAGCGTGCTGGCTTCGCGCGAATCCTCGTGGACACCTTCGCCCACAGCGCGCAGACGCAGCGCAAAGACCACCGCCCAGGTAAAGAGCATCGTGGAAAGCGACATCTCCCAGATCCAGTGCATCGGGTACTGGATCACTTCTGGATGCAGCGCCCACAGCCACGCCGCCCACACCGCTACCGGGGCAGCCATGGTCGAGACACGACGGGCCAGCCCGCGAGAGTCAAAGCACCGCTTTGCAATTTCATACACCGCCGGAATCGTCGCCGCAGAGAAGACCGAGTCGATCACCATGATGGCGAAAACACTCAGCTTCGTATACACACCAAAGACCTTGAAGCAGCCCGCCATCAGTAGTGGGAACAGCGGCGCCAGCCATGCCGTCGGCCCGCTGGGCGCGTTGAACGGGCTGGAGTACCCGTGGCCGGTCACCACATTGCGCGCAATGCGCCCGGCCTCATAGCCAAACTCCCAGTGGTCGTCGCGCACGCGCACCTTGTAGCTATGCGCGACCACAATGCAAAGAATGCGGACGACGAGACCGACCCAGAAAATGTTGCGTGGGCGTTCGTACCAGCGGGAGGGAACAGCAGAGGCCATGGAGAAAAGGGTATAGGGTGCAACGTTCGGGGAGTAGCGGACAAGTGGCCCGATAGCACCATTCCCTGTGCAAACCTGATTCCGGGCAAACAAGTATTTGCGAATCGGCAAAAATCCGGTATACTCAGATGGTTTGGCGAAGCTGTCTCACTATATGGGCAGCTGGGCTAGTGGGCAGACCGGCGCGCAGGTACGAATGCGCTTCCTGAGTGTTCCGGCCGGGATTCAGTTCCCTCCCTCACATACAGGTTTTGTAAGTTCAGGCAGATGCGGATTACCGCGTCCGCAAAAGGAAACAGTCATGTACGCAGTGATCCGCACCGGCGGGAAGCAATACCGCGTCGCTCCTGGCGACACCGTAAAGATTGAGAAGTCCGAGCACGAAAACGGCTCGCTCGAGTTCTCCGACGTCCTCGCCGTCTCTGGCGAAGAGGGCAAGTTTGAGCAGGAACTGACGGGCGCGAAGGTGCTCGCCAGCGTTGTCGGCGAAGGCCGCGGCGAAAAGATCCTCGTGTTCCATTACAAGCGTAAGAAGCAGTACAAGAAGCTGCAGGGCCACCGCCAGAGCTTCGTCGAAGTAAAAATCAACGAGATTCAGGTGAACGGCAAGAGCTTCAAGGCCTAAGCCGTACATTTATAAGGGGTTTTTCAAATGGCACATAAAAAAGGTCTTGGTTCTTCCAAAAACGGCCGCGATTCAAATGCACAGCGCCTCGGCGTAAAGCGCTTTGGCGGCGAAACCGTCACCGGCGGCTCCATCCTGGTTCGCCAGCGTGGCACACCGCTGAAGGCTGGCCTCAACGTCGGCCGTGGTTCTGACGACACGCTCTTCGCGAAGATCGATGGCGTCGTCAAGTTCCAGGATAAGGGCCAGAAGGGCCGCTTCGTCTCCATCGAGCCGATCGCAGTCGCCTAAGCTCTACACCGATTCACGAAAAAGCCCGCGCCATGCGCGGGCTTTTTTCGTTCTATGAAAGAACCTCCCAAATGGGAGATGACATGCGAAACGACTCTGGATATGCTGGCTTCACTTTGCTACTGACCTCAGGGGATGTAGCGAACAAAACTCCCTCGGCCGCTGAGTAGTACAACGCCGATGAAACGTCCCTGCCTCGGCAGGGACGTTTTGTTTGTTGCCCACAAAAAGCAGCGCCTAACGCACCAATTCGTGGAAGGCCTCGCGGGCCGCAGCCAGAATCGCCGCTACTTCCGCTTCACCGATAGACGTCGAGACAAACGCTGCCTCGTACTGGCTCGGCGGCAGCCACACGCCGCGCTCAAGCATCGCGCGATGGAAGCGACCAAACAGTTGCGAGTCAGAGGTTGCAGCGGACGCAAAATCCGTCACGGCGTTCGGCGTGAAAAACAAGGTGAACATGCTGCCGACGCGGTTCGTCGTCAGAGCAATGCCCTGCTCTGCTGCCAGCCGTGCCACACCCTCTGCAATGGCAGCCGTCGTCTGCTCCAGCAGCGGATAGATCTCTGCCTTGTGCGCCAACAGATAGCTCAGCGTGGCGATACCGGCCGCCATCGCCAGCGGGTTTCCGCTCAGCGTTCCGGCCTGGTAGACCGGCCCCAGCGGCGCAAGCTTCTCCATAATCTCCGCACGGCCGCCGAAGACACCCACTGGCAGCCCGCCCCCGACGATCTTCCCCAGCGTCGTCAGGTCAGGCTGCAACTCCGTCGTGTTGAAGCCGAAGAGCTCCTGCGCTCCACCCGCTGCCAGCCGGAAACCGGTCATTACCTCATCGAAGATCAGCAGTGCACCTTCGCGGCGGGTAATCTCGCGCAGACCGTGCAGGAAGCCTTCTGCCGGGGCGATCGTCCCAGCGTTGCCAACGACCGGCTCCAGAATCACGCCCGCAATCAGTTCAGGGTGCGAGGCAAACGCCGCCTCCACCGCAGCGAGATCGTTGTACGGTAACGCGAGCGTGTGCATCGCCGTCTCCGCCGGAACGCCCGCAGAGCCGGGAATCCCAAAGGTTGCGACACCGGAGCCGGCCTTCACCAGCAACGCGTCGGCGTGGCCGTGGTAGCAGCCCTCAAACTTGATCAGAAACGGACGCCCCGTATACCCTCGGGCCAGCCGGATCGCCGACATGCAGGCCTCCGTGCCCGAGCTGACAAAGCGCATCTTCTCCATGCTCGGGAAGCACTGCTGCACCAACGCCGCAAGCTCAGCCTCCGCCGGGGTCGACGCGCCAAATGACGCGGAGCGCGCCGCCGCCTCCTGGATCGCCTTCACCGCAGGCGGAAACGCATGGCCCAGCAGCATCGGGCCCCACGAGCCAAAAAGATCGACGTACCGGTTGCCGTCCGCGTCCGTCAGATACGCGCCCTCGGCGCTGGTAACAAACGGCGGATGCCCGCCGACGGCGCGAAACGCGCGCACAGGAGAGTCCACTCCACCGGGAAGAATGGCTTCGGCACGCTGCTGCAACTGTTGGGATTTCTCAAGCGAAAACGGCATAGAGCCAGTATAGGTGCGGCCCTCGAGAACGTCTTTGCACCACCTCCGAGGCAACAGGGGCAAGGGCTTGGGGCCAGTTTTTTTCTTCACACAAGCGCACGATTCTTCGCCTATTCTTCGCTTACATTGAGAGGGAGAAACGGAGGAGCAACCATGACAGGACGAGCCGTAAACCGGGCCTTGCCGCTCGAACAGGAGTACGCATCGCCAGCGCACCAGCGGGTCTCCGAAGCCAAGGATCGCGTTCGCGGACTGGCTCGCCGCACCTTCTCCAAGAACGTTCTTAGCGAACTCGGCGGCTTCGCCGGACTCTTCGCTCTCGATACCGTGCGCTTCCCCGACCCCGTGCTCGTGGCCTCTGCCGACGGCATCGGCTCGAAGCTGCAGCTTGCCGCCTCTCTAGGCCTGCACGCCAGCGTCGCCGCCGACCTGGTGAACCACTGCGCCAACGACCTTGCCGTGCAGGGCGCCACGCCGCTCTTCTTTCTCGACCACATCTCTGCGGGCAAGCTCAACGCCGACGTCGTGCAGCAGGTCGCTCAGGGACTTGTGGACGCCTGCAAAGCGAACAACATGGCATTACTGGGTGGAGAGACTGCCGAGATGCCTGCGCTCTTCCGCGGCGACGCCAGCTACGAACTCGCAGGCTTTGCCATCGGCGTCGCCAGCCGTTCGCAACTCATCACCGGCCAGCAGATCGAAGAGGGCGACGTACTGCTCGCTCTGCCCTCCACCGGCCTGCACAGTGAGGGCTACTCGCTGGCGCAACGCCTGCTCTTCGACGAAGCGAAGTACACCGCCGGGCAGTACGTCCCGGCGATCGGCGACAAGGTCGGCGCAGCGTTGATGCGGCCGCATCGTTCCTACGTCGCCGCCATTCGCAAGCTGTTGCCGAAGACCCGCGGCCTGGCACACATCACCGGCGGAGGCCTGAGCGCAAACCTTCCGCGCGTGTTGCCCAAAGGTCTCGGCGCGGAGGTCAACCTCGCCTCCTGGGAACCACCACCGCTCTTCGAACATCTCGCCCAGCTAGGCGCTCTATCGCGACCGGAGATGCTCGCCACGTTCAATATGGGAATCGGTCTGGTAGTAATTCTTCCTGCCGCTGAAGTAAAGGCCGCGCGTCTGATACTCTCTCGCATAAACGAAAAGAGCTTTGTGCTGGGTCGCATCGTTCGAAGCTCGCAAAAGAACGTTGTTTATCGCTAAGCCACGGCAGCGCAGCGAAAACACCCCGAGGTTCCTCTTGTCTGTACTGTGGCATTGCCTTGCATCCCACCCGCTGAGAACAGGACGCCTTTGAACGACAACACGCTTCTGGAACACGCCGACAGTGGAGCGGAAATCCGCCCCACACGACTCGCCTTTCTTATTTCCGGCAGCGCCTCACATGTGCTGGCCGTTCGCGACGCCATCCGCGATGGAGTCCTACGCCACTGCGAGATCGCCATCGTGGTCTGCAATATCCCCGGAGCCAAAGGAGCAGAAGATACCCGCGCTGCGGGCCTGCAAACCGTCACCATGGAAGGCCGCGGCCGCGAACAGCGGGACCACGAAGATGCCATCGACGCTCTACTGCGACGACTGCGCGTAGACATCGTCTGCATGGCTGGCTACCTGCGCACGCTCAGCTCAGGCTTTCTCCGCCAATGGGAGGGTCGCGTGCTCGGCGTTCACGCCTCGCTGCTTCCTGCCTTTGCCCGCTCACATCCGGTGGAACAGGCCCTCGAGTACGGCGTCCACATCACCGGTTGCACCGTCTTCCTGCTCAACGACTCGCTCGATGGGGGCGCCATTGTGGCCCAGCGTGTCGTCGAAATCGACGACGACGACACGACCGCAAGCCTCAGCGCAAAGCTGCTGCTCGAAGAGCACCGGACCTACATCACCGCGCTCGAACGCTACCTCTCCGGGCAGTATGAGTTCTCAGGACGCCGCTTCCGCCGCACGCCCCAACTCGTGGAGAGCGAAGCCTAACGTCCTAATCCGTGCAGCTCATTCACCGGCCCCAACGTCAGCAGCAGCGTAAAGCCGAGCAGCACCACCAGTGCCGAGAAGTAGATCATCGTGCCAGTGTGCGGCTTCTCAGGCGCGTCGTTGGTAAAGCAACGCCACACCATGCCCGCACCCACAATGGCGAACATCCACTGCGTCACCGGCGCAAACAGATCGCCGCCAGCCGCGTTCAGGGTCAGCCCAAAGAAGAGGAAGCAGACAGAAGCGATGAGCCCACGCTGCAGACGGCTCAGCGCGTACACAGCCTTTGAGCCATCCAGCCCGGCCACCGGCAGCAGGTTGAACAGGTTGATCCACGCACCGACGTTCGCCAGCACCAGGAAGAGAGGATGTCCGAAGATCCACCACAACAGCACGCAGAAAAGTGCCGCAAAAAGCCCATACAGCGGCCCGGCCAGTGAAACAGCCGCGAGCTCTTCCCGCGAGATCGCCCCGGAGAACCAACGCACGTATCCGCCCACGAACGGAATCAGTACCGGCAACTCCGGCTTGTAGCCTCGGCGGCGCAGCACGATGTAGTGGCCAAACTCATGCAATACCAGCGAAAGAGTAAAACCCAGCGCAAACTTCCAGCTGAAGAGCACCCAGTAAAACGCGAAGAATCCCAGAAAGCCGAGCAGAAACTTCAGCTTGAAGAGCACAAAGATCCAGCTCTTCACCTTGATCAGAAAGAGCGCTACAGGAGCAAATGGTCCCAACCGCTTCTTCCACTTCGTTTCGCGGTCCTGCTCTTTTTTCAGATGCGCATCGATCGTAGCGATGTGTTCGCGGATGCGCTCCGCCTGCTGAGCGTCGCCGGGCAGCCAACGCTCCGCCTCCAGCCAACGCTGCCGCGCGTCGGGCAGCTTACCGGCCTGCTCGGCCGTCTGTGCCAAATGCGCCAGGGCAGCCAGATGCTGGCCGTAAACCAGCGTATGGCACTCCGGGCAAGCCAGCACATTGCCTTCGCCAAGCCACATCTCGCATCCCGGGCAGTTATGGATCGCTGCGGGGTCGGTAACACCGTTTTCGGCGGCTTCCGCGTTCAAAAACTCATCGGACATCGTGCTTCCATTTTAGGCTGGAGCAGTCCAAAACCCATGGCGCCCCGACAACACTTCAAGTAGCGCTTCAGGTCGATGTTTACTACCCTGGTTCCCCGTTGCCTGGGCGATATCACTTTGGGGAACCCGACAAAGCACTCTTGCTGGAGGGTGCTGCCGACCTATACTGAGCCTGTTCGATGGCTACGCATCATCCAATTCGCAAGCTCGTACCCGCCACGCCGGAGATCCCGGACAAGCTGTACTTCCGGATCGGCGACGTCGCTCGTCTCTGCGAAGTGCCGGCCTACGTTCTCCGCTTCTGGGAGACAGAGTTTCCGCAACTGAAGCCGAACAAGGGTGGCAGCGGCCAGCGTCTCTATCGCCGCCGCGATGTCGAGATGGCGATGCGCATCAAGAGCCTTCTCTACGACCAGGGCTACACCATTCCCGGCGCAAGGCAGGTCTTCAAGAACGAAACCCGTCCGGCAGAACTCGGCCCCACGATCGCATCGTCCGCGTTGGCTGAGGCCGAAGTCGCCCCAGTACCCGCCATGGAAGCCGCAACAGTCTCCACTCCACGACTGACTCCTGTAAGCGACGCCGAGCGCGACCGTACCTTGAACGCTCTGCGCGCAGAGATGCGCTCGCTGCTCAATCAGCTGGCAAAGCCGGTCCCCGCTGCGCACACGCCTCTCGAAAGCAAGGTGCAGACGATGCGCCCTCGGCTCGTGCTCGAAAAGCCTGCAATGCCTCGCCTCGAGACAACGATGAAGCCCAAGCTGCAGATCACACCCCAGCGCGATCTCTTCGGCGTCTCCGATGACGGCAACGACGGCCCGATGGCCTGCTGATTCGCTACAAGCTCACTCAGATATACGAAGGCCCGGAGATCACTCCGGGCCTTCGTGGTTTTAGCCAGCCGCTTTCAGACTACGGACGAACACCGACCGTGCCGTTCTTCAGCGCGAGCGAGATCGGAGTCACCGTCGGAGCCGCCGAACCCACCATCTCAAAGATCGAGTTCTGCGCTGCTGCCGAGGTGCTCGTTGCTCCGTTTGCGACCCAGACGTTCCCGGAAGGATCGACCGCGATGCCGTTCTGCGTCGACATGCCCGTATGTTGGAAGCCCACGGAGCCTGTCGTGGGCGAAAGAATCGTGCCCGTCGTTGTGATCGCCGAGATGCTCGTCGTGCCACGGTTAGTGAACCAGGCATTGTTATTGCCATCCACCGCAACGTAGCGTGGCGTAGCGAATGAAGCAGACGACCCCAGGCTCGTTCCCGTGCCACCGACAATATAGGTCACCGAGCTGACACCGTTATCGCTCACCCACATGCCACCGCCGCTACCTGCAGCCAGGCCATACGGGGTCGAGATCGTTCCCGAAGTGATCGGCGTATACGTCACCGCCAGCGAGCTGTCGTTGGTCGAGGTGCAAGGTCCGGTCGTGCACGACCCCGGCGTGATTGCCGAAGCCTGCAGCACCTGAGCCGAAGCAGTAGAACCTTGCGCGAGGAACAGGTTGCCTGTCGTCGTCAACGCCGCATACTGGTTGATGCTGTTGAACGGGTAGCGATACTGGCTGCTCGCAGCCAGCGTGCCGCCAAGGTACTCTTCAAAACCGTACGTCGTACCCGAGTTATGCGAGACGAAGATGTTGTTGCTCCCATCGATCGCAATGCCATACGGCTGGCTGCCGACAGCAATATAGGAGCCGGTAGAGGACGTCGGATTCCACTGGAACAGATAGCCGCTACCCGAACTGGTCGTCACATAAACATTGTTGTTTGTATCGATCGCCAGATTGCGAGGTGAAGCCGCCGCCATGCTCGCCGGCGAAGTCGCTCCCGAGCTGAACGGATTCACCAGCGGCGTTCCGTTCGGGCTAAACTCCGTCATCGACTCCGTCGCAGTTGCAGAGCTGTTGTAGTTGATGATCCAGACGTTGCCACCCGAGTCCACGGCGATGCCGTTCGCTCCATTGATCAGCGTCTGCGTCGCACTCAGGCCAGCCGAGAAGTTGACACCCAGCGACCAGTCATTCGGCGTGCCCGACAGCGAGTTGGCAATGTACGGCGAAGTCGCCGTCTGCAAACCATAGAGCGTAGACAGGCCCAGCGTCGGATTCAGATTCATCATCACCGCAGCCTGGAACGTGTCGGTCGGCGTCGTTCCACCACTGGGCGTAATGCCACCGAAGAGCGTCGCGCACGGCGAGTCGCCGCTGCCATCCGAGTTCACACACGCCGCGAGGATGTTCGCGACCGTGTTCAGCTTCGCAGCCTCGGGCGTCACGGTAATGCTGCCCAGCGAGCTGGTAAGCGTCTTCGTCGTCACCGCATTGCCATCGGCCGAACCAGCCAGGTTCGCCACCGTGCCAAACGCATTCGCCAGCCCAAGCTGCGCCTGCGTCGTGTTCGGAGCGCCAATCACACCACTTGCCGAAAGCCCTGTTGTGGACGTCGTCGCGAACTGCGATAGCGAGTAAGCCGCAGCCGCCGTCGTCACTTCGTTGATCCATACATAGCTCGAGCTCTGCAGCGCCGAGCAGGTGCTGAACGCCAGCACAAGCTTGATTGCCGCGTTGTTGGTGCCGGAGCTCAGCCCCGGATTGCCACCCGTCGCCACCACATACACCGGCTCCGTTGACGAGGCGCAGGTGTACGTGCCCGTCAGGTTAAAGAAGCCATTGCTATCGGTCGTGGCCGAGCTCGTAGAGACCAGCGTTGCACCCGTTCCATAGCCCGTCGTGCCGGGCGTGTAGACCTGAATCGTCGAGCCAATCACAGGCTGCAGACCACCGAAAGCGCGGCCCTTGATCGCAAGCGTTCCGTTCGAGGCTTCCGGCCCGGAGAGGTTCAGCGTCCCCAGCGCGCATCCGCTGAGTACAGGTACGAGCGCGAGCAAAGCTGCGCTGGAGAGCAGGTTCGCAGGGCGCGAGGCAAAGCGTGACATCTTCATCGGTATCTCCCAGAAATTGAGGTACTGCCATTGCTGCCGGACAAGCCGGGGTGCACGCAACGGCGGACCCTGCAGATCAGCACACGTCGGTCGCGTATGTTCCTGAAAACTCTCAACGGAGCTCTCACACAGGGAACAGGGGATGCCTTGAAAGGCACTCAAAATTCGCGACGCAAAACACCCATGGCAAAACTGCCGGATGCTTATACGCGATCACGCTGACACGTGACAAGAAAATCTATCGATCTGTTTGACAGGAGCTCCGCAAGCAACACTCGCATCCCGACACAACCCACAGACGCAAGCCCGCAGACAGAAAAGAGAGTGCCCAAAGCCTCTCGGCTTCCGGCACTCCCTTGGGAAAAGCGATGAGCCTGAAGGTTCATCACGGCTTAGTCCTTGTACGGATCAAACTCATCCGCGCCGGCCATCGCCACGCCATGCGGCGTGAGCGTATGCAACACGCGCACCGTGTCCCCCTGCGCCTGCAACACCTCGTCCAGGCGCTTGTAGCAATGCGGTGACTCATCCAGGCCGCCGCCCTTTAGCACGACGTTCGAACGCTGCAGCCACTCCTGCATCATCTCCGGCTTCACGAGTCCCTCACGCTTGACCGCACCAGTCTTGCGGTCGCGAACACCCGCAGCCTGCTTACGGCCCATCACGCGACCAGCTCCGTGAACAGTCGAGCACAGCGACGCACGCTGCTCCTCGGCGATGAGGCGACCTGCTTCGGTCGTCACATCCGGCATTACGCCTTCGAGAATCACCGACTGCTCGCCCATCGTACCGCCGACAAACCCACGCTGCCCAGCGAACGCGGGAGTCGCGCCCTTACGGCACACCCAGAGTTGCTTGCCATCGTGCTCTTCGAGCCACGCGAAGTTGTGATGGTTGTGTACCTCTTCCACAACCGGAGCGCCAAGCAAACGAGCCACACGATCGCACACCCAGTCGCGACCGGCATAGGCATACGCTCCTCCAAGCTGCATCGCAGCGATGTACTGCTGCCCGAGGTCGGAATCAACGTCGAGCCACACAGGATCGACCATCATGCCGTCCTTCGCTCCCGCGGCCTTCAGGAACCATGTCGCAATGCCATGCCCAAGTCCGCGCGAACCGAAGTGCACGCCTACCCACACGCGATCTTCTTCATCCGTGAAGAGGTCGACATAGTGGTTGCCGCTGCCGATAGTGCCAAGCTGCGCTTCCGCCTTGCGCTTCAGCGGCGAGGCCGCATCTGTCGCCCAGCCAGGGTGGCCGTCACGCTCAAACAACGCATGTTCGACGCGTTCACTGTTCTTACGGCCGACACCGAAGCTGAGCGTGCGCCAGATCTCGTCCATCAAACGGTGAACGTTCGCCCGCAACTCGCTGCCCGGCATGTCGAGCCGCACAGCCTTGTTACCGCAGGCAATGTCGAAGCCCACGGCAGTCGGGCTGATGCGCGTTTCGCTCGCGATGACGCCGCCAATCGGCACGCCATAACCAAGGTGGCCATCAGCCATCAGGGCGAAGCGATCGGCTGTCTGCGCGCACAAACGCGCCTGCTCCAGGGTGTTTGCTTCGTGTTCTCCGAATACGGGGATGTTGTCCAAAATCTTCATGATTGATCCATGATTCCTTTCTGGCCGCTGGCTGGTTGTAGCCCGCTTGTCTTGTTACAAACACGACCGAGGTTGTGTTGCGCCTTCACTGCTCCTCAGTTCAACGCAAAGAAAAGGCCCAGGCTTGTCAGCCTGGGCTCGGTGGTTACGCGGTGATCGCTAGACCTTGTCTAAGACCAACCTCGCGTGAAAATCCAAACCGAGCCAGATGCACGATAGCCCGCAAACGCTTTGCGCGTTTGTGGTGCGAGCGAGATGTGCTGATTCATGGACACGGCTAATTCCTTGGTCGTGTAAGACCTCTGTGATTATGCCACAGGTTATTCGTAAACTTCGCGACGATGTCGAATGCGGATCACCGTAACGAGGATCTTGCCATCGTCAATCGTGTAGACGACACGATAGTCGCCGATGCGAATCCGATAAGTGGCCTCATCGCCTTTGAGCTTCTTGCACCCCGCAGGACGTGGATCATCCTGCAGAGCCTCGATCTTTGCGAAGATACGCGCGATCAAGGCATTCGGAAGTCGCTCAAGTTCTTTGCGAGCACTCTGCTTGATCTCAACGACGTACTGCGACTTAGCCACGCAGCTTTCCACTCGCTACGAGCGATGCTTTCACCTTCGCCAGCGATGTGCTCTTCTCAGTGCGACGCGCACGCGAGACGAGAACATCCTGAATGTCTTCCCACAGAGCCTTATGCACCTTGAGGTCGATCACCGCAGCGGTCTTATTGCCCTTCTCGTCGGTAAGAAACTGAACACCAGTCATGAGAACTCCGTGATTTGAACGTATGACCTCTAACAGTGAATGTCAAACAGAACAATGCCTACGTAAAGGTGCTAGCCTATCCGCGGACTCATGCAAGATCCGCAAAGCTTCGCCCTTGGCGTCCGCAGCGGCTTGCCACACTGATGACACGGAGGCCCATAGAGCGAAAGCCGATGATGCATGATTGCATTATGATGGCAGTCTTTCATCCCTGTGAGTTCTTCATAACGCGCACGAACCGACCGAAACCGATCATCGATAGAGTCGAGCGGTAGTCCGAGCGCCGCACGGACAGCCTTCGTGCTACGAATGCAAACGCTGTAAAGCTCCGCAACGGTCGCAAACTCCTCTTCATCTAGCATCGGCATATCCGAAGCGCATCGCCAACACTACATCATCTTCATTGACACACCCTTCCCGAGAGACTAGACGCTATCAAACAAAAACGCCCGAGCTTTCGCTCGGGCGTTTCATCTTGCAGCAAGCAGCTTACGAAGCAGCTTCTTCCGTTGCCGGAGCGATCTTCGCCGAAGCCACGGTCGCGGTTGCTTCGCCGATCTTGAAGCGTGCAAAGCGGCGCACCGAGATGTTCTCGCCGAGCTTCGCAACCTTCTGCGCAATGATCTGCGCGATCGTCATCGAAGCTTCCTTGATGAACGGCTGCTCGAGCAGGCAAACCTCTTCGTAGTACTTCGACATCTTGCCTTCGAGCATCTTCTCTACGATGTTCGCGGGCTTGCCGGAAGCAGCCGCCTGAGCGCGGTACACTTCCTTTTCCTTCTCGATGTCTTCTTCCGTCACTTCGTCCTTGCCGACATACTTCGGGTCGACAGCGGCGATGTGCATCGCAATATCCTTTAGCAGGTTCTGGAAGTCATCCGTGCGGGCCACGAAGTCCGACTCGCAGTTCAGCTCGAGCAGAACACCGATCTTGCCGCCAGCGTGGATGTACGTTCCCACAGCGCCTTCGTTGGTCGAGCGCGAAGCCTTCTTCGCAGCCGACGCTACACCGCGCTTACGCAGTACAACGAATGCATCTTCCATGTCGCCCTTGGCTTCCTGCAGGGCCTTCAGGCAATCGCCCATCGGCGCGCCCGACTTCTCGCGCAGTTCCTTCACAAGCTTGGCATCAATCTTCACAGCTTCGGTCGTCGACATTTTTCTTGTCCCTTCAAAAATCGTTGGTGCGAGTCTGTCACACCGGGGTTACATCCTGAAGAAAGGCGCAGGCCGAAGCCCGCGCCTCCTTCGCAAATCAGCGCGATCAGCGGACTAAGCAGTCGCTTCTGCGGTCTCGGGCTCGGTCTCCGCAGCGGCCGGAGCCTTGCGGATGCCGCCGCCGAGAGCTGCGTTGAGGTCGATGACCTCTTCTTCAGCTTCAGGAGCAGCCACCGGTGCAGCAACAGCCTCTGCTTCCGCAGCGCCGTCCTCTTCCTCCGTGAGGAAGTGTGCTTCGAGACCCATCGGGCGGACTTCGTCGAACTCGTTCGAGAACGCCTTCTCCGAGATCATCTGCGTACCTTCGTAAGCAGCATCAGCAATCTTCGTCGTGAACAGGCGGATGGCGCGCAGAGCGTCATCGTTGCCCGGGATCACGTAGTCGACTACGGTCGGATCGCAGTTGGTATCAACCACAGCCACAACCGGGATGCCGAGCTTGCGCGCTTCTGCAACTGCGATCGATTCGTTGTTCGAGTCGATCACGAAGATTGCGTCCGGCAGGCGGCGCATGTTCTTGATACCCGACAGCGAGGTCGAGAGAGCCTTGCGCTCGCGCTCCAGCTTGATGACTTCCTTCTTCGTCAGCAGCTCGTAGCGACCGTCAGCCGACATATCGTCGAGCTCCTGCAGGCGCTTCACCGACTTCTGCACCGTTACCCAGTTGGTCAGAAGACCACCGAGCCAGCGCGAGTTGATGTAGGGCATGCCTGCACGCGTTGCTTCTTCAGCAACCGCGTCCTGAGCCTGGCGCTTGGTGCCGACGAACAGGATCAGCTTGCCGCTCGCCGTCATGTCGCTGACGAACTTCGAAGCTTCCTTGAACATCTTCAGCGTCTTCTGCAGATCGATGATGTAGATGCCGTTGCGCTCGCCGAAGATATATTCCTTCATCTTCGGGTTCCAGCGCTTGGTCTGGTGACCAAAGTGAACGCCCGCTTCGAGCAGTTCCTTCATTGTGATAGAAGCCATGACAAAAATCCTTTTCTGGGCATCGCCTCGGTACATCCGAGAGCGAGTCTCTCTTGTTTGAGGCGATTAAGTCCCGTGGGTTGAGGGGAGATTAAATTCCGGGCCAACAGCGGGCGTGCTGCTGGGTCAAGCGAATATTCTCAGTTGCCAGTTCTCCGTTGTCAGAAGTTCCCAGAAAAACTGAGAACAGAACACTGACAACGGAGAACCGAAGCGACTAGCGCTTGCTGAACTGGAAGCGAGCGCGAGCGCCCTTCTGGCCGTACTTCTTACGTTCCTTGCCACGCGAATCGCGGGTAACGAAACCGGCAAGCTTGAGAGCCTTGCGCAGTTCGCCGTTGAACTCCATCAGAGCGCGGGCGATGCCGAGCTTGACGGCATCAGCCTGGCCGTTGACGCCGCCGCCGCGAACGGTGGTCAGAACGTCAAAGGTCTCGTTGATCTCAGGCGTTGCCAGAGGAGCCTTCGCCGCAGCGCGCTGCGCCGGGGTAACAAAGTACTCTTCGAACTTCTTGCCATTGACGGTGAACTCGCCCGAACCGGGGCGGAGGAACACGCGGGCGATCGCGCTCTTGCGACGACCGGTGCCGTAGTACTGAATCAGGTTTGCCATTTCAATCCTCTTGGGGGACAGGGCCGAGGGCCCAGGGTCCAGAAAGCTTTATGTACGCCGAAGTCTTAGTTTCACTGGGCCCAGTACGCTGGGCCCGGAACCCTGTTATGCGCCGTAAACAACAGGCTGCTGAGCCTTGTGCGGATGCTCGGAGCCCTTGTAAACCTTCAGCTTCGTCGCCATCTGGCGGCCGAGCTTGGACTTGGGCAGCATACCCTTGATCGCTTCTTCAGCAATCTTTTCGGGACGGCGTGCAAGCAGCTTGGTGAAGCCTTCTTCGCGAAGACCACCCGGGAAACCGGTGTAGCGGCGGTACAGCTTCTGCTGTGCCTTCTGGCCCGTGACGTGGATCTTTTCTGCGTTGATCACGATCACGTGGTCGCCCATATCGATGTAGGGCGTGTAGAGCGGGTTCAACTTACCCGCGAGAATGCTGGCGGCCTTCGAGGCGAGGCGGCCGAGAGTCTGGCCTTCAGCGTCCAGAACATACCACTTACGCTCGATGTTCTTGCCGCTGGGAATTGTCGTCGACATCTTTCCGTGCTCCTTGGTTCTGCCGTCTTCGGTACTGCGTGCCCGGCTTGGTCCGCGAAGAATGACTGGCTGCATGGTTTACCCCGCACAGGGCTCGTAACGGGAACAATTTCCCGCACAAACAGGGGCAAAACGTTTCTGTTGAAGGCGCACAAAGCCATACTTCCGTTGGCTGGGGAGCGTGATTCCAGGGGAGGTAGTCGGCGTGTCGCGGCCGCAACCTGAAGGAACCAAAGTTCAGTAGCGATACCGAACCTGTCGCCTCGATGCTCGGTTCTGTCTGCCCGCGTGCCGGTCTCGAACAGTCGAGACGCACCTCGGGCGCAGACGCAGAGCTGCGCGAGTCTCTAGGTTATCCACAGGCTGGTCAGAAGTCAATCAATCTCTCGCTAAAAACGCTGATTGCACCACATACAGGGCAGCCCATCAGCCCTCCTGCCTAAAAGCGGAGAGTCATATCCAGCGTGATCGTCCGGTTCGCCGACGAGGTCGTCAAAAAGCTGTTGGACGAGCCGATCGACTTTCCAAAGTTCGGCGAAGACAGCACCCCGACCGGAGCGTTCGCGTTCACGGTATTCGTCACGTTCTGCGCCTCCACACCCAGCCGAAGCTCGTAACGCCCGGGAGTCTTGGCCGCAGGCTTTGCTCCCGCCGCCGCAGTCGCCGCAGGCCCAAAGCGCCAGCCGCGGGACATCTGCACCTGCAGCGAAACGTTCGCAGGGGTCTTCGCATAGTTCATGGGGATGATCGTCTCGCCGGCCACAGGGACAGTATTGAAATTCCCATACGCGGTATGCACGACATTCGCCTGGTCAGACGCCGCTGTCGCAAACGTCGGGCGGTCGTTGTACTGGGTGTCGCCGTTGTTATCCAGCCCGGTCGTGATGTTGAAGTGACCATGCGAACGGGCGAAGAGGAACATGCTGTACTCAATCTTGCCCGGCAACTTGCCGTTCCCGCCAAGAAAGAGCATCGTGCGGCTCCAGCCCGTCAGGCTGGCATCCTGCCCAATGTTGTAGCTGTTGGAAACGAACGTCGTCGAACCACTTGAGTCACTGTGATAGATGACCTTGTTCACCCCGCCAAACACGCTGAAGTACTTATTCACATCCAGATTGCCGCCGACCCACAGGAAGCCGCCGTGCGCATCGCCCAGCGAGGCGAACTCGTATCGCTCACCAGCCGCATCGCCAAAAGGCCGCGTGTTATCTGCGCGGAGAGCGTTCGCGTTCCTCGAAAGGAACTGGTGGACGCCACGTTGATACGTGTAGTTCACCGAGATCTGCCCCTTCTTCCCCAGGGGGGCTTCAATCCCGATGCCGGGATCGATGAAGTACTGCGAGCGCAGGTTCGAAGCCACACGGTACGTCGTAGGCGAAGCGTCCGCGCTTAGTGTCCCGAGGCTCGGCTTCTGCGTCGGATCCAGCACACCCGGGTTCTGCTCGGTGTAACTCTGCTGCGCCGTCTGCGACCCGCGCTGCACCGCAGTCAGCAGGTCTGCCGGTGCAAACCGGTCGAAGTAAATCTCTGCACCAGCACGAACCACCACAAGCGCCGGATGCTTGTCCGTCGCCCACAATCCCCACGCCACGCCGAAGTGCGGCGACGGGTCCCAGTGGTCAGGGATCGCGGTCTGCGACTCCGCACGGAAGCCGAAGTCGAGCGTCAGGTTCTTCCTCGCCCTCCACTCCTCTTCCACAAACTCTTCAAAGTCAGAGGTCGACACATTGAATCTCGACTGCCCGGTCGTCAACTGCACCTGCGACGGCGTCTTCGCTCTATAGCTATCGAGATCTGGAAAGTAGTAAGTCCCATTGAAGCCAGCCGTCGAAAGACTCGTCAGCCGGTTGGTGCGCGAGCGGAAGCCGAAACGAATCAGATGCGCCTTGTGCGACCACGTTCCCTTGAAGTCAAACATCAACTGGTTCGTGCTGTTCTGGTTTATCCCCAGCGAGTTACCGCCGCCCGTAAACGTGCCGGAGACGAAGATCGTTGGTGCAGTCGATATAGCATTCTGCGCGACGCTCGTTCGCTGCCACTGGAAACGCCCTTCCAGATCAGTGTGGGCGCCAAGTGTATGCGTATCGCCTATCTGCAGCGTATGCACGTCCGTGCCGCTGTCGTACGCGTTCGTCGGCAGCACAAACTGCGAAAGCCCTGCGTTGGTCTGCGCCACGCGATTGAACTCATAGCGAGACGTAAAGCTATCGTTCGCGCTCAACTCGCGGTCGTAGCGAGCCGTGTAATCCTGCGTGAGTTGCGGCGCGGGGATCGCCGCCGAGTACGGCCCCGCATCCGTCGTCGCGTTGATGATCGAGTTGTTCTGCTGGTTGTAGTACTCGCCGTTCAGAAACAGCGACGACTTCTTATCCAGCGGCCCGCTGATCCCGCCCCGCAGATGCAACCGGTAGTATCCCGGCTGGTCATCCGCGTGCAGAAATGGGTTGCGCGAGTTGAACGGTGAGTCATACCCCTGCGCCGCCAGGTTGCCGTGCCACTTGCCCGTACCGGCCTTGGTCGTAATTTCAATGCGTCCCATGCCGAGTTGGTCATACTCCGCCGAATACGGATTCTCGTTAACGCGAACCTCGCGAATCGACTCCTTCGGAGGCATCTGCCCACCGGCAAAGCCGTCCACATACACCTGGGGCGCACGCCCACCGTTGGCTCCTGCGATCGCCAGCAACTGCTGCTGAAACGTTGCATCGTCATCGGAAAGCGTTGCCAGCTTGTTCTCATCCATGCGCACAGCCGTGGCATTGTCGGTCGCACTCAGCCCGATGGCATGGTCATTGGCGTCGACCTCAACGTTCTCCGACGCCGCCGCAATTTCCAGCTTTGCATTCACCACCAGCTTGCCCGAAGACGTCACATGAACATGGCGCACAAAGCTGCTGAAGCCCTTCGCCAGAATCACAAGATCGTAACTTCCGGGACGTACGCTCAGAACGAACTCGCCGGAGTCGTTCGTCGCGGCCGAAACCGCCACATTCGTGCTCGAGGCAAGTTGCACCGTCGCTCCAGCGACGCGCGCACCGCTGGGATCAACCACAAAACCGCTCACCGTAGAGGAATGAGCAGCGTGGGAAGGCAACCGGGTTGAATCCTGACTGAAAGCTCTTGACGGACACAACAGTCCAACAGACAAAGCAAGCAAGAGAACACGCATAGATTGGCCACAAAACAACTACACAACAAAATGAAGAACAACAGTAAGCGTAAGACGGAGTGCGATAGGATTTCGTCACGAAGTTTTCCGTGAGCGTGTGTAAAACCGGGAGGTTGGGTAGTGCAGAAGAACAAGAAAAAAGCGCTGCTTCAATTGGTGTCTGTAGTGGGTTTTGCAGTGCTCGGAACGGGAGTTCCGGCGGTCAGCATAGCACAGCAAACCCCGAACCCCGAGGCAAAACCATCGGCCGTATCCTCGCCAGCAACTTCGCCCGACACCATACTCGACGACGCCGCGCAATGGATCGGCCGAGCACTCTACGCTCGCTGCCTCTGCACCGCCTCCACGCTCTCCTTCGACGCAACCGGCCAGCTCACCACGAAGGCCCACCCCGTCGACTGGGCACTCGCTGGCGTACAGCTGCAACGCGTTGAACGCAAAGGCGATCAGCTTGAGTTCACCGGACTGCGTGTCGCCGCGAAGTTTGCCGACGACCGCAGAGAGTTCGACCGTCGCCCGCTGAAACCCGATACCGTGAAGGTCCTCACTCCGCTTCCCGCGACACCCGCCGCGCTCAACGCCATGCTCTCTGCGGCCTTCTCCAACGGAATCGACCGGGCCCTGCAACAGAGCCTCCCGCCCTTCTGGCAGCACTACTTCATCCCGACGCTTCCATGGACAGGCGACGACGCGCTTCTCGGCACAGAACTTGTAGCCGCAGGCTCAAAGGCAGGCGGCGAAGACGTCCCCATCCCGAAGGTGACGAAGAAGCCTTCAGTCAGCTTCACGGACGAAGCGGCCCGCGACCACATCCGCGGCGAAGTCACCCTGCTGCTCACCACCGACACCCAGGGCAAGCCGCATCGCATCCGCATCGTCACACCAATCGGCTACGGCCTGGATGCAGTCGCCGTCGACGCCGCAGCCCACACCACCTTCGCCCCAACCGTCATCGCAGGCAAACACGTCGCCGTACAGTTCTTCCTCAAAGAAGGATTTACGATCGATAGGCCTTTCTAGCTAGCGGCTTCAGCCATCACCCAACCTAATGCACCAACTGCGTCGTCGTGGGCTGCTGCCCAACCTTTGTCTGCAGCGGCTTCGGCGTCGCGCGGCGCGGAGCATGCTTTGGCTTGACCGTCGCCGGATTCGCCTCCGAAACCGCATCCAGCCGATACACGATCAGCAGATTGCGGTCCGCATCATCCAGCGCCGGAATCGCCGCCACGCGTACCGGGTGATACAGCGGCGTCAGCGCATCCATCTTGTCATCGTCCAGCTCGTTCCACGCGATATACCAGCCGGGACGATACTGCCGCACCCGTTCGCCCAGGTCGAGCGTGCCGAAGTCATCGTCAATCGACGGCAACCCCGTCATCAGCGTGATGTCCGACCCCGAGATCGAAAGAATCAACTGCGAGTGGTTCTTCTCCGCACGAACAATGCGCGCCACCACCTGCGCCGCGTTGCGAAACTGATACGTCGGATGCGTCGCCATCTGCAGCAGGTACATCATCCCCGGCGCAGCCATCGCTACAGCAACCACCGTCGTCAGCAGCGACGACGCAAGCTCGTGCCGCGCTGAAAACTCCTGCCGGATAGCATCCATCCCCAGCGCCACAAACGCCACCAGCGGAGCCGCCACCACGAGGTAGTACCGCGGCTGCAGGTTGTTGTGGTAACCGAGAAACAGAATGTAGCCACCCGCCCAAAGCAGCAACGCCGGAACCAGCGGGTTCCGAAACAAACGCGGCCGCAGAAAGATGATGAACGCCAGCACCGCATAGAACGCCAAGTAAAGCACACGGCCCATCCACATGCCGTCCGCAAACGTATTCAGCACAACCTTGTCGAACGGCTCCAGCAGAATGCCCGTGTACGCGTTCGCCGAGAACAGATAGCGGTAATCCTCAAGGTAATGCGGACGCACAAAGCCTACGAAGAACGCGAGCCACAACGCCAAACCCAGCACCGCAGGCGGCACCGCCATCTCAAGCGCATGGCGCCAGCGATACCCCGCGCGCGCCCACACCATGTACCCCAAAGCCGGGACCAGAAACAGCCCCGTCGTCTTCGTCAGCACCATCGCGGGCAGCAGAACGCCCAGAGCCACCACCGGCCACAACCTCGCCACCAGCGAAACGCCCGGAGCGCGCCACCGATGCAACGAGTTCGCCACCAGCATCCCCACTACGGTGAGCATGATCAGCAGCGGTTCAAGAATCGCCATCCGCTCAAAGACAAAAAAGAACGGGCTCGCCGCGAGAAAGAACACGCACAGCGCCGGAGCCAGCGACGGCCCGGCATCGCGCCGATGCACTCGCGCAAACCGACGCAACAAAAAGTAAAACGCAACCAGCGTCAGCCCGAAGACGCAAAGCGTAGTGCTTCTCGCCACCACGGCCGAAACACCCAAAAGCTTGAACGGCACAAACAGCACAGCAGGCCACACCGGCAACGCCACCGCCGGGTTGAAATCACCCTTCCAATACCAGTGACCGCTTAAAAAGTGACGAATCGCCGCGTCGCCATACCAACCCTCATCGGTGTACTTCGACCAGTCCACCCACGGCGAGTTGTTCGGAAAGTCCGCGTTCAGGTGCAGAAAATGCACCAGAAACAGCACCGCCGACACGAGCAAAAGGCCCGTGCTTAGCCAGCGCGTGACGTTTCCTGAGCGATCAGTTGTGGCGTCCAAGCCCTCAGGCTACCACGCGGCACAAACGCTCCGCAGCCCCTGGTTCCAAGAGGAACAACAGCCAGAAGCGACCCATCAAGCATGGTGGCCAGTCCGGGCCAATGGCCAGCCCAAACAGCCCAATGACCGCCTCGCCCATTCTTGCCCTCCCGAACCCAAAGAAGAACCTGCTTGTCCTTCGTACAGCTACCCCTAGCGCACCATCTTCTCTTCGCGTTCTCCGCGCCCTCTGCGTTCCTGCCTTGCCTTGCCTTGCCTTTGGAGTAGAGGTGGGCTTCAGCCCACCGTCAAGGCATAGGCAAAGAAAGGGGCTTCAGCCCCGGCCTCACGCCCAAAAATAAAACGGGCACAGCTCGCGCCATGCCCGTTTCAAAACAACAAACAACTACCGCCTAATGCATCCCACCCAATAACGTGATCAACCGCCGAAACCCCTGCGCGCGCGCCGCCGAGTTCGCCGCGTTGGCTTCAGGAGCCTCCCCCGCTCGCATAAACCCATGCCCCGCGCCGTCATAGATCACCGGCTCATAGACCTTGCCTGCGGCCTTCATATCCACCACCGCCTGCGGCACCGTGGAACTCACGCGCGCATCATTGCCCGCATAAAACCCATACACCGGCGCCGTAATGTTCTTCATCGCCCTCCACCGTCGGAGGCGGTCCGTAGAACACAAACGACGCTGCAAGATCCTTGCGCCGTGTCGCAAACTCAAACGTCTGCTGCCCGCCCCAGCAGAAGCCCGCGACATACAGCTTGCCGCTCGCCGCCGAAAGCTTCTTGCCATAGTCCGCTGCAGCGTTCAGATCAGCCATCACCCCTTCGACAGAAAGCGCTGCCACACCACGACGCGCCGAATCAACATCAGGAAACGCCGCCGAGCCTCCGGGAGTAGCCGGAGCCAAAGCCATCCCCGCAGCCCCATGCATGTGAGCATGATCCTCTGCAGGTGCCGGAGCACCAGCCGCCGGGACAGGTGCAGCAGCCGGAGCAGCACCCACCACCGCCGCAGGTCCATAGCCCGAAAGCATGTCCGGTTCGACCACGATGTAGCCCGCACCGGCAACCTCGTCGGCCATCTCGCGAGCCCAATCCGACAGGCCGAAGATTTCGTGAATCATCACGACTACCGGGGCCTTGTCCTTCACCTCGGGATACACCACCCACGCCTGCAGCTTGCGGCCGCTCGGTTCGGTGATGGTGACAAACTCCCCATGCCGCGGGCTCTTATCGAGCGCAGCCTTGGCCCAGTCCTGTGCATGGGCCGAGGTTCCCAGAGCGGCAAGAACAACAATAGCGGTGCTAAGCAGTCGACGCATGCGCAGAGTGTACATGCGCAACCATCATGAAATACATCGTCATATTCAAAAAGCAAAAGGCCCGGAAGCTTTCGCCACGGGCCCTTCGGTTAAGAGGTCAGAGACCTTAGAACATCAAACGTCCACCGAACTGGAACTGGCGAACCTGGTAAGCATAGTTGCTGTTTACGCCAGAGGTCGATGCCTGACCAAAGTTCGCGGTTGCAGCTACCGATGTAAGCGTGGTGCCCGATAGCGTAAAGGCTCCCGTGTTCACACCGGTAATGTTCTGGTGGTTGGCCAGGTTGAAACCCTCAGCCAGCAACTGGAACGTCATGCCGTCACGGACGCGGAAGTCCTTCTGTAGACGCATATCAACAACGATATTCCGCGGCTGCATCAGCGTATTGCGGCCCAGGAACGGGATGTAAGAGCTCACACCCGTACCTGCGATACCCGAGCTATACGGGGAAAGGCAGGTAACCGGTGCCACAGTAGAGCATCCCGTCGACTGCGAAGCGGGCGATCCGCTGCTGATCGCGTACGAGTACGGCAAGCCGCTCTGGATCTGCACTAGCGGCTTGATCGACCAACCGTTCGTAACATAGCTCAGAGCATCATTCCGCTTCATGCCTGGGATGTTGATGATTGCCCAACCCACAGCACGATGACGGATGTTAATGCTCGAGTTACCGTAGTTGCTACGCGGATTTGCATACGGGTCCAGCCAGTTATTGGTACCAAACGTCGTCACCGAAGCAACGTTGTAATCCAACGCATGCGCCCATGTGTAGTTCACGTCGTAGCTGATGAACTTCCACTGACGGTTCGTAATGTCAACCGTCACTGCGTTGTAGCTAGAGTTCGCATTCGACAGAACATCGGTGATTGCGTTGTACGACGTATTTAGAGTGTTGGTTGTGCCATTCGTGTACTTCGACGAATACACACGCTGCGTAAACGTCTTGCCTGCAACCGACCCGTACGAAACGCCCGAGGTGTTGGCCGCAAACGTATACGTCAGGTTGTACGCCTTGCTTGGATCCAGGTTGAAGTTCAGGTAGTTCGGCAACTCACGTCCAAGCGCACCCATATAACTGACCGAGAGCACATTGTGCAGACCAAGATCCTGCTGGAACTGCAGAGTAAACTGCTCGGTATATGGGGTCTGAAGGTGAGAGTCGAGATAGCTGATGCTCGGAGCTGAAGCCGTTGCCGACGGACGCGCTGTCAACACGTTCGGGAACTTCAAGTTCTGAAGACCCGTCGTTGTTGCATCCAGATCCGTACCGTTGTAGACCGTGTAACCAGACTGAGCATTCGCCGATCCAGTTCCCACATACGCACTGAGAATGGTCGAGTTAGGAATACGGCCGTAGTACATGCCGAATCCACCACGAAGCACCGTCTTGCCCTGGCCAAAAGGATCATACGCAAAGCCCAGACGCGCAGAAACGTTGTTCTTATCCGCAGGACGGCTTGCCGTCTGCGAAGCTGTGATCAGGTTCGAGTACGGAGCAGGAAAATCCTGGTAGTCATAACGCACGCCCAAGTTCAGCGTCAGGCTCGGCATCAGCTTCCAGTCATCCTGCACAAAGTAACCGGAGTCCAACGTCGCCAGGTCAAAGGTGCTCGGCCCGATCGCCTGATTGAAGCTGTTGTAGCAGTTCGCGGTGCCCGTGGCCGAGAAGGCCGCATTGCCCGAAACCGCACTCGCAGCGCAAGCACCACCCGGCTTCAGGATGTCTGCCAGGAAGAACGCCGGCGACGTGTAAGCAAACACACCCGTCGGAGGCGAAGAGCTGTTACCAAGCGTGTTCTGCAAATCGTAGTTGTGCACAAAGTCCACACCGAAACGGATCGTGTGCTTGCCCCAGTTGTAAGCAGCCGTGTCGCCGATCTGCCACTTGCGCTCATCCGGGTAGGCTACGCGGTAGCTGTAGTACGGAGAGCCAAGGTTGAAACCACCCGCCGAGCTCGTCATTGTGGCATAAGTCACATTGTTGCCAGAGACCAAATGCGATGCGGTATAAGACGTCAGCGGCTGCTGACCTTCGTCATTTAACTCACGTGCGTACTGATAGCGAAGTTCGTTGCTGAAGTGCGAGCCCAACACCGAGTTCAACGTCGCAACACCATAGTCGAGCTTCACGAAGTCCGTACCAAACGCATCACGCGAGTACGCCAGCGCAGCCTGCGTCTGCACACCGCCGGGTGAATCCCAGCGTAAACGATGGTAGTACACGTTCAACGTATGCTTAGGCGAAATCACCCATGTCAACTTCGGGGTGTTGATCAGCTGGTTGCCGAAGCGCGGCACAAGGCCGAGCGTGCCAGCAAGGTCCGCAAACGCGGCCTGGCACTGCGCCAGAGTCGCACCAGTGGACGTCAACAGATTCGCCGTTCCGCAGACCGTAGCGGCATTAAAGGCAGCCGGGGCGCCCGAAACCGCGATACCTGGGAAATTACGACGATACGCGTCAAACGCATAGAACCAGAACAGCTTGTCCTTGATCAGATAGCCGCCTGCGCCGAAACCATACTGGTTACGCTTGTCCTTCGGACGAATCACCGTCGTAGCGCCAGTCGAACTCGTCAGCTTCGTGTTTGGGTTCTTCGAGCTCGTATCGTCGCCACGATGGTAGAAGTACACCTCGCCATGCAACTGGTTCGAACCCGTCTTCGTGACCGAGTTCACCACGCCACCAGCAGCGCGTCCGAGTTCCGCCGAGTAAACACCCGTATTCACCTGGAACTCTCGAACCGCAACCTGCGAGGTCGAATAGCCAGCGCGCGTACGGCCACGCTCTTCCGAGTAAAACGCCTGATTGTCATCCACACCGTCGATTTGAACGTTGTTCAGCACAGAAGGCAGTGCGCGGAAGCTGAGCAGGCCAAATCCCGAAGCATCATTCGTAACGCCCGGAGTCGTCAAAGCCAGCGACGACCAGCGGCGGTTGTTGATCGGGATGTTTTCAATTTCGCGCGTCTCAAGGTGACCGCCAAAGACCGCAGAATCAAGATTGATCGTCGGAATCTCTCCCGAAACTTCAACCGTTTCCGTGCTCGATCCATTCGTAAGGTGCGGTACGACTTCCGTGGTCTGGTTCACCAGAACCACCACGCCGATTTTGCGCTGCGACGTAAAGCCAGGCGCAGAAATTGTCACCGTGTAGCTGCCCGGAGGGAGCTGCGGAGCGCGGTATTCACCAGCGCCGCCGGTCTTCAACGTCAGGTCTGTACCAGTGCCATCGTTATGAATCGCGACAATCGCGCCAGGGATAGCCGCGTCGGTTGCGTCAAAAACGGTTCCCGAAATTGCGCCCTGCGTCATCGTCTGAGCGTGCACCGTTAGTGTCGGCGCAGTAGCCAGAAGCATACAGGCGGCAAACCACGGAATGCGGTTGCGGAAAGATAGGTTCATACGTCTTGGTCTCCAAAAAGCGGTACAGGTTCAATTAGCCTACATACTCTTCATTACAAAAGAGTTACGGCCACTAGAAAGCACCTGGAATTGCCAGGGCTTTTCGTCTCTTTAGTTATTTCAAACTGGTTCAGGGCAACAGCTTACCAGCATTCCTGGAAATAGGAAGCTATCTTTCGGGTCAATATTTCATGTGCCCAAAACGAATAAATATCGCCAGGCGAAGGACTTGAGTTACTTAGTGAAGTGTGTCGGGAATAACTGCATGCGCCAGTAGGATTTCAAAAGGAACAATCTCCAGCGTGGCTTCATGTGTCGCTTCCAGAACAATCGGGCAGCCTGCACCTGCGCGCTGCACCTGCAGCCAACGCGCAGCACACACGCACCACCGATCGCCCGCCTTCAACCCCGGAAAGCCATACTGCGGCATCGGAGTGGAAAGATCATTGCCCAGCCGTGCAGAAGCTTCCAGAAACGCCTCCGTCACGATGGCACACACCGTATGAACGCCCAGATCCTGCGGTCCCGTGTTGCAGCAGCCATCGCGAAAAAAGCCCGTCACCGGATCGAGTCCGCAGGGTTCCAGCGGCTGGCCAAGTACATTCTTCGCGGTTGTTTGCTGCGATGAGGCAAATGAGGACATAAGCAATTTTAGCTGGTCAAGTCCAGAACGGACATCAAACTTCCCATACGAACTCTTCTCGCTACGCGCGAGCGACGATCGGCAGCTTGATACGGATCGTCGTTCCGTGGCGATCAGAATCAGTACGCGAGCGCAGTTGCAACTGCCCGCCCTGCTCTTCCACGATTCCCCGAGTCACCCACAGCCCAAGCCCGGTTCCCTTCTCGCCCTTGGTCGTAAAAAACGGCTCGAAGATCGCCTTCAGATTCTCGCGTTCGATCCCATGTCCATTATCGGCAACCGTAACGATAGCGTGCTCGCCCGAAAGCCGTGCGCGCACAAAGATCGCCCCTCCGGTCTGTTCCATCGCTTCCAGCGCATTGCCTACGACGTTGGCAAACACCTGCCGCAGCGCCGGGTCATACCGAACCGCCCGGATCGAGTCATCGTAGCGAGACTCCAGCAGAACGTTGTGCTGCTTCGCCCGCGAGGCAAAGAGTTGCGAAACCTCTCCGAGAATCGCGTAGAGATCCAACGTACGGCCAGGCACCTTGCGATAGAAGCTCAGCGTCGAACGCGTAATGTGCCCCACGCGTTCCAGCTCGCGAGCAGCAACTTCCAGCAATTCTGCGGCTTGCGAAGACAGCTCATACGTCTGCAGCAGGTAAACAATATTCGTCAAAGCTTCCAGCGGATTGTTGATCTCATGCGCCAGCGTATTCGCCATGCGTCCGGCGGCAGCAAGACGCTCGGAGTTAATCAGCCGCGTCATCAGGTCTGCCGTCTCACGCTCCGCAGCCTTGCGCGCCGAGATGTCTTCGATCACCCAAAGCAGGGCCGCCGCGCTGCTATCGTCATGGCGCAGCAACGAGGTCGTGAGCTGAGCCGGAAACGTCTCTCCGTTCGTGCGAAGCATCGTAACTTCCACACGAAAGCCGGTACGCTTTCCATCAAGCAGCTCAGTCAATAACTGGCGCTTCTGAAGGCGATCGCTGGGCAGAATAAAGTCGCCAAGGATAAGTCCGCGGAAGTGCCCCGGCTCCACCCCAAGCAGCTCTGCCAGACGCTGATTCGCCAACTCAAAGTGCCCATCAGGGGTCGTGTGCGCCATGCCAACCGCGGCCTGGTTAAACGTAGCCGAGAAGCTGCGCTGCACAAGCTTCAACTCTGCTTCCGTCTGCAGGCGCTCCTGCCGCCGAATCGCATCGGCCAGTTCGCGCTCGATCGCCGGCAGCAAGCGCTCCAGATGACCCTTGAGAACGTAATCGTGCGCACCCGCTCGCATAGCGTTTACGGCCGAAACTTCGTCAATCGTTCCCGACACAATGATGAACGGAATATCGCGACCGGAGTGCTGCAACATAGCCAGCGCATCGCGTGCGCCGAAGCTTGGCAGCGTGTAGTCCGCAATGATGAGGTCCCAGGGAGCAGGATCGCTCAACGCCTCTTCAAACTGCGCGGCCGTTTCCACCCGCCGCGTGTCCAGCTTGTAGCCCGCGCGCGCCAGATGCCGCGCCAGAAGCAACGCGTCCTCTTCGTAATCCTCAATGATCACGACGCGCAAAGGACGAGGCGACGCAGCCTCCTTCGAGGCTGCGCCCTTCATCTCGGCAATCGGATCTACAGAGTCGGTGGGCATTGGTTCAGCAACAGCCAGTACATACCAAGCTGTCGGGTAGCCTCGGCAAAATCTGTAAAGTTGACCGGCTTGCGAATGTAGCTGTTCACTCCGAGCCGATAGCTGGCAACAATGTCGCGCTCTTCGTCAGACGACGTCAGCACAACGACAGGAAGCAGCGCCGTCTTGTCGGCCACACGAATGGCACGCAGCACATCCAGACCTTCCACCTTCGGCAGCTTCAGGTCGAGCAGAACAAGTTGCGGCATCGGGTTCACTCCCGAAACGATGCCGTTCATGTACTCGATAGCTTCCGCACCATCGCGAGCTACGCGAATCTCGTTCGCTACATTGGCCTTTCGCAGAGCGCGGATGGCAAGCGCTTCGTGGTCCGGGTCGTCCTCGACCAGAAGAATAAGGTTCTCAGTAGAAGCCATAATCCGTTAAATATCCCGTCTGTAAATTGGCGCCAAACTATGCGCCCAGCGTGAAAAAGAACGTTGCACCGTGGCCCGCTTCACCTTCAGCGCCGATCGTTCCAAGATGTCGGCGGATGATGCGTGAAACAGTGGCCAGGCCGATGCCTGATCCCTTGAAGTCACGATCACCATGCAGACGCTGAAACGCTGTGAACAAACGATCGACGTACTGCATGTCGAATCCAGCACCATTGTCCTTGATGAAGTATACGGTTTGGCCGTCTCGCAGACCACTGCCAAACTCGATACGCGCACCCTCTGTTTTGGACGTGAACTTCCACGAATTGCCAATCAGATTTTCCAAAGCAACCCGCATCAATCGCGGATCAGCCATCACCAAAATACCCGGCTGCCCTACCCACTCCACCGTGCGTGAAGGATCGCCAGCCGCCAACTCGTTGAAAACATTCGTGGCCAGTTGCGAAAGGTCAAACCGTTCTCGTTGAACATCCGACCGCGTCACTCGCGAGAGCTGCAACAACGCATCGATCAGAGTTCCCATCCGCTGCACGCCACCGCGTACGCGATTGATGTAATCCAATCCCTCGTCATTCAACTTGTCGGAAAAATCTTCCTTTAACGCCAGTGAAAAGCCGTCGATCGTTCTCAGAGGTGCGCGCAGATCATGCGACACAGAGTAGGAGAACGCCTCAAGCTCCTGGTTGGAAACCTGAAGCTCGTGAGTACGCTCGGCCACACGCTCTTCCAGAGAAGCATTGGAAACTCGTAACTCGCGATTCAACGAAGCAATCTCATCTGCTCGCTCGCCAAGCTCCAGCCTGGAACGCTCTGCGCGAACCAGCAACTCGAACGCGAGAATCAGCAGAATGATATCCAGCACCGTCGCACCGGTAATGGAAATCACCATATTCCTTCGCGAACTAGCCGCTACCGTATAGCGCTGGTTGAGCAACCGCCGCTCTTCCTGCTCGATCTGGTCCAGCACATACCGCACCGTCACCCCGCCATCGGGGCTCTCCAGCAGCGCTGGGCCAACCAGCGACTCATCTGCTTCGCTTCCGCTCATTTTGCGGTGCAGGTTCAGCGCCGTCTGCATCAGCGTCATCCGCAACGAGAGCCGCAAACGCAGAAGCCTAATCCGCTCCTGCTGGGAGTGGTTATCGATGGTGTCCTGCTGCAGCTTGTCGACCGCCTGCTCAAGCCGCATCTCGCTGGTAGTAAAGCGGTTCATGTAATCCGTGGAACCGGTCAGCATGTAGGCGCGCGCAGCGTTGTTCGCAGAAGAAAACTCAAACAGAGTTGACTGCGTCTGACTCACAACTTCAAGCGTATGCGCGAGCCAATGTTCGGCATCGAACAGCACCGCGACGGAGCGCCCGGCGATCCAGGTGTTTATCAGGACTACCACAAGGCAGGCCGCGGCGAGCCAGCGGTAAGTTGCAATACGACGTTGCGATCTTTGCATACAGGGTCAACTGTACTGGATGCAACCCTATCCACCTGTGGTTGCCTGCTCTCAATTCACATCGCAACCGCTGTAAGTACTAAGGTTTTCGTTTACGCCTCTCCAGACCGTCCATATACTGGCGTCAACATTCAGACCCTCACCATCGATCCCTGAACACCTCCCACAGGAAACAGGACCTTTTATGCGCGCTCTTCCTTTGCTGCTTCTCTCTCTGAGTTCTGCTGCACTCTGCGGTTGTGGTGCGGGCTCCTCCATTACGACCACAACCACTCCCGCCCTCAGCGGCCACGCCCTGGGCGGCAACCAACTACTGGGAAACTCCACCATCCAGCTCTGGGAAGCCGGAACGACCTACTCCGGCGCCGCCACCGCGCTCATCTCAGGCGGCGTCACCGCCGACAGCAGCGGAGCCTTCTCCATCACCGGCGGCTATACCTGCCCGACCCCTCAGACGCAGGTCTACCTCAGCGCCACCGGCGGCAATCCCGGCCTGGGCGGCACGCTCACACCGTCACCGAACCCAAATATCGCCCTGCTCGCCGCTCTCGGCTCCTGCGGCAACCTCTCCTCCAGCACGCACATCGTCATCAACGAAGTCACCACCGTTGCGGCGGCGTACGCGCTCGCGGGTTTCAGCAGTGACTACAGCCACATCGGCGCACCTGCCAGCAACGCCACCGGTCTCGACAACGCCTTCCTCGTCTCGGGCGTTCTGGCCAGCAGCGACACAGGGCAAAGCGTCGGCACCGGCCCCACCGGCTCGGTTGTGCCCACGGCGGCTATCTACACTCTCGCCAACGCTCTCGCCAGTTGCGTGAACTCCACCGGAGGCTCCGCAGGCGACAGCACACCGTGCGGCGCCCTCTTCACCGCAGCTACGCCCACCGCAGGCTCCGCCCCCACCAACACCGCAGACGCGGCTATTAACATCGCACACCATCCGGCAACCAACGCTGCTGCGATCTACAGTCTCGTCACCTCCAGCGGTCCCTTCCAGCCCACGCTCACCGCCACGCCCAACGACTGGACGCTCTCCGTTAGCTACCCTCTTCCAGCCGTGGCGACAGATCTCGCCACCGACTCCGCCGGAAACACCTGGCTGGTGAACGCCACCGCGCTCTACGAGATGTCGCCCACCGGCAGCATTACGAGCACGAACACTGCGATGTCCGGCTCCAAAATCGCCCTCGGCCCGGATGGGGCCATCTGGAGTGGTGCCACCACGCTCAAGCAGCTTCCCGCTGGAGCAGGTGCTCCCACCGTTTACGCCGGAGCTGGCTTCACCGGGACCGCTGGGCTCGCCGTCGATGACGCAGGCAACGCTTGGTACGCCGTCGGCTCCTCCACCTCGCTCTACGAGACGAGCGTCACTGGCGCCACCTTCGGGCCCTACACCACCGTCGACAGCCATCAAAGCAGCGTTGCCATCGACCCCAGCGACAACATCTGGGTTGGCAACGTCGGCGGTTCAGGCAAGGTAAGCGAACTCCTCAGCCTTGGCATCCCCACATCCGGCGCGCCCTGGACCCTGGAAACAGGCGCCAGCTCCAACGCACTCGCGATTGACGGCGCTGGCAACACATGGATCGCAGGCGGAAGCGCCGCTTACCGCGTCACCAGCTTCGGATCGGTCACGAATTTCCCGGCTTACATCTCGGGTGGTTCGTACGGTCTCTCCGCCGCGCAGGGCGTCACCATCGACGGCGCTGGCAGCGCATGGTTCGTCAATAATCTTGCGATCTCCAACGCGACCGCTGGCAGTGTGGCCGGCTTCTCCAACTCCGGCACCGGCATCACACCTTACCTCGGATACGTAAGCTCCACCCTGGCTGCGCCCTACGGCATCGATGCGGACATCTCCGGCAACCTCTGGCTGCGCAACACCTCCGCAGCCACGGTCACGCTGATGGTCGGCGCGGCAACACCGGTAGTTCGACCACTTGCCCTTGGTCTCAGAAACGGCACCCTCGGCACACGTCCCTGATCCGACAAAAAGCAAAAGGCCCACGCAATCGCGTGGGCCTTTTTACGCTCTACACTCTACTTCTTTACATCCTGTCACTACGCTTTCGCGTCAGCCTTGGCCTTCTGCTGATACTCCTCATACGGCCCGTTGTGGTCCGTAATGTGGAAGTCATCCGGGCCACCTTCAAAGTGCCAGATGCGCGTTCCAACCTCTTCGAGCAGGTCCTGATCGTGCGTCACGAGGAAGACAGTACCTTCGTACTTCTGCAGCGCCTGGTTCAGCGCATTAATGCTCTCGATATCAAGGTGGTTCGTCGGCTCGTCAAGAATCAGCACATTCGGCTTCTGCAGCATCAGCTTGCAGAACAGCAGACGGGCCGCCTCGCCGCCCGAAAGCGCCTCGGTCTTCTTGTTGCCTTCTTCGCCGCGGAACAACATCTGTCCCAGCAGGCCGCGGATATCTTCCTTCGCAACCTTCGGGTCAAAGCTGTGCAGCCACTCCGCCGCCGTTGTCCCCTTCGGGATCGACGCCGTATGGTCCTGCGCAAAGTAGCCGATATTGGCCTCGTGGCCCCACTTCACAGCACCGTCATCGGCGAAGTTTGCCTCTCGCTCATGCGCGTCCACGCCCGGGGCGTTCTCCACGATCGACTTGATCAGCGTCGTCTTGCCCTGACCGTTACGGCCAACCAGCACCACCTTGTCGCCGCGCATCACGGCTGAAGAGAACTTGCGAATCACGTTCTCCACCTTGCCGTCCGGCTGCGTATAGCTCTTCGACAGGTCTTCAATCTCCAGAATGTGCTTACCGCTCGGGCGCTCCATCTTGAAGCTGATGAACGGGCGCTGAATGTTCGAACGCGCCAGCTCCGTTGTCTGCAAGCGCTCGACTTCCTTCTTACGCGAGTTCACCTGCGACGAACGCGTACCGGCCGAGAAGCGCGCGATGAACTCGTTCAACTGGGCGATCTTCTTCTCGCGCTGTTCGTTCTGGCCCTCAATGCGAGCACGCACCTGCGTCTTCTGCAGCACCATGTCGTCATAGCCACCGGTGTACGTGATGATCGTCTCGTAATCGATGTCCGCAATATGCGTGCACACCGAGTTCAGAAAGTGACGATCATGCGAGATCGTGATCACCGATCCGCTGTAGCGGTTCAGAAACGTCTCGAGCCAGTGAATCGAGTCCATATCGAGATGGTTCGTCGGTTCGTCCAGGAACAGCGCATCCGGGTTGCCGAAGAGCGCCTGCGCCAGCAGCACACGAACCTTCTGGCCGCCCTGCAACTCGCTCATCTTGCGCTCATGCAGCTCATCAGGGATATCAAGCCCCTGCAGCAGGATCGCAGCGTTGGAGTCGGCCTCATAGCCATCTTCCTCGCCCACAATGCCTTCGAGCTCACCGAGGCGGATGCCGTCATCATCGGTCATCTCAGCCTTGTTGTAGATCACTTCGCGCTCTTCCAGCGCAGCCCACAACGGCTTGTTGCCCATAATGACCGTATCGAGCACGCGATACGCGTCAAACTCGTACTGGTTCTGTTTGAGCACGCCAAACTTCTTCGGCCGCACGACATTGCCCTTCTGGGCGTCGAGCTCGCCGGTCAGCACCTTCATAAAGGTGGATTTACCGGCACCATTCGGGCCGGTCAGGCCATAGCGGCGACCATCGGTAAAGGTAACGGAGACGTCCTCGAAGAGTAGCTTCGAGCCGTAGCGCATGGTGACATTCGAGACAGAAATCATAGTCGCTTCCCATTTTACCTGTCCCCGCCCAACATCCGCTCCCGAGGCTCAACTCAGGCCTCCCGCGCCCCTTTATAGAGCATTTGCATCCCAAGCAAAGTGAGGGACCTGCTTGTCGCCGGTCGGCTACCGCTGCGCCACTGAATCCCAGGCGCGCAGCCCACGGGCAACCGACAAAAACCGTCGCCTAAGCCCGCACCCGCAGCGAAAGCGGCAGCCACAAAGCAAACGTCGACCCTCGACGTTTGCCGCTCATACGGCTACGCGCTTCGATAGACCCACCATGCTGCGCCGCGATCTGTCGCGAGACCCAGAGCCCCAACCCCGTACCTTGAATATCCTTCGTCGTAAAAAACGCCTCGAACGCGTGCGCCAGCGTCTCCGCAGACATCCCGCAGCCGCCGTCGGCAACCGTAATCCGCACACCCTCTTCGCCGGTCGACCAGCGCGTGGCCTTCGCTGCCCGCACCGTCAGCGTCCCACTCGCCCGCATCGCATCCACCGCGTTACCCACCAGGCTGTTCAGCAGCTGTCGAATCTCCCCCTCATAGCAGGTGAGTTGCAGCCCCGCGGACAACCGCTGGTCTACGCAAATATCGAAGTTCTTGAAGCGCGCCTCAAATAGAGTCATGGCGTCCTCAACAAGCTTCACCACCGCAATCCTGGTCGGCTTTGTAGACTGCCGGTGGAAGCGAAGCGTATGCGTCGCCACCGTAGCCACCCGCGACAACTCCGTGTCGGCAGTCTCCAGGTACGCCCGCGTCTCAGGCTTCAGCGACTCATCCAGTCGCGCGAGGTAAAGCAGGTTCGTCACCGCAGCCAACGGGTTATTGATCTCATGCGAAAGCGACGAGGCCAACCGCCCTACCGCAGCCAGCTTTTCAGCCGTCTGTACGGCAAGCGCCGCCTTCTCGTTTTCAATCAGCTTCAGCCGCAACTCCATCTGCGACATCACCTGCCGCGCCAGCGCTTCCAGAGCATGTAACTGCTTCTGCTCCAGCGTCCTGGGCTTCGAATCGAACACACAAACCGTGCCAAGGATATGACCGTTCGGCGCAACCAGCGGCGCTCCGGCGTAGAACCGGATCTGCGGACCGCCCGTCACAAAAGGATTCGCACAAAACCGTGGATCAAGCAGCGTGTCTTCGATCACCATCGGTGTCGACTGCAACACAGCACACGCGCAGAACCCATCGTCCCGCCCGGTTTCATTTGTTCCAAAGCCGACTTCCGACTTGAACCACTGCCGGTCGCGATCGACCAGCGTAATCGTGGAGTAAGGCGCCGCGCAGATATAAGCAGCTATTTCAGTGATATCATCAAACGCCTGTTCCGGCGGAGTGTCGAGGATCGCATACCGATTCAGCGTCGCCACTCGCTCAGCATCATGCTGAGGAACTGGAGCTGAAAATCGTGTGTAAGCGTCCATAGAGTTCCTTTATTGGAACATGCAAAACATTCCAAAGGGAACCCTCAATCTTCGTCCCTGCAACCGGTCGGTTGCCAGAGAATTCATCACACTACATCGCGTCGCTTCGCCTTTCAACATGGCGAACGTCGCCCCAAGGCCTTTCCCTCAGCCACAGCAAGGGAAAGGCCTTAGTTCATACAACCATCGACATCGTTATCGGCAGCATCGCCAAGCAGGTACTGACCAACGACAAGGGCCACAGGCAGAAGGAACATTACGAGATTCATGGAGTCGTCTCCTTTTCTTTCAGGTTGAGAGAGCGTGTGCTCTTGTTGATACTGACGCGGCGGATCGAAAAATATTGCGGTCCGCCGCGCAAAATATCTGTTGAAACTTCTTAGCGAGTTAGCGAGCGCCGCCTGCAGCTTGCAGCAGCGATCCGTTCACCCAGCGCGCATCTTCCGACACCACGAACGCCACCGCATCAGCGATATCGTCCGGACGTCCCGCGCGCTTCAGCGGTGTCTGAGAAACAGCCCAATCCTCAAACTGACCGCCAGCGAAGCCCGCAGCATGAGAACCTTCGGTCACCACAAAGCCCGGATTCACTGCGTTCACGCGAATCTTACGATCGCCCAACTCTTTCGCCAGCACGCGAGTAATAGCGTCCACAGCACCCTTTGTCGCCGTGTACACCGACGAGCCCGGAGGCGTGATCTCACTCACCAACGAACCGATGTTCACAATGCTGCCACCTTCAGCCGGGAAGTACTTCAATGCGGCCTTCGTCGTCAGCAACAGGCCCTTCACGTTCGTATCGAAGATCCAGTCAATGTGCTCTTCGGTCACGTCCGTGATCGGCTTCATCTCGTAGACACCAGCGTTGTTCACCAACACATCTACCTTGCCGAAAGCTTTCGTCGCTGCTGCAAAGATCGCATCAATGTCGGCCTGCTTGGTCACCGATCCACCAGCGACGACAGCCTTGCCGCCTGCTGCTTCAATCTCTGCAACCACCTTCTCCGCGCCTGCCTTATCCGACGCGTAGTTCACAACGACGCTTGCGCCTTCCGCGCCCAGCTTCTTCGCAATCGCTGCGCCAATGCCCTTTGACGCGCCCGTAACCACCGCTACCTTACCCGTAAGCTTTGCCATGACTTTCTCCATTTCACTTTCGTCGAATATTTCGACGTACATCGAAATGGATGGGTCAGCAGACTCTGGGGATTCAGAAATAATTCGACAACCATCAAACAATTGTCAAAGGGGATAAAACCTGAGTAGCGGCAGTGTCACGAATGCAAATGAGCCTGCATCACGAATCCCACGCTTCAAAAAGTTTGCTTCTCGTTACAGAGTCTTGCTTCCAGTTACAGGCTTGAGAGCTCTGCCAGGTACGCGTCCCACACATCGCGACGCAGTGTGAGCTTCGCCGTGCGGCCTTCGCGGGCCACATCCACCAGCCCCGACTCCTGCAGCTCTTTCAGGTGGTGCGAAATCGTCGCCGGGGAAAGGCACTCATGCGCCTTCAGCATCGAGCACGGCGTATAACCGCTCTCGCACTTATTCTTCGCCACCTGCTCCAGAATGCCAAAGCGCTTCGGGTCAGAAAGAACGCGAGCAATCTGCTCGAACTGTTCCTGCGAAAGCCGGGTTTTCTGCGCCGTAGGCATAACGTACCTCTATCCTAGATGACCGCAGCGATTCAAACGATTCATTCGCGCCAGATCGCCCTCTTTACGGGCTAACCGTGCCTACCGCAATGCCTACCGAAACCGCGCCGGTATAGCCCGCGCTCGTCGACCCCGTCAGAGCTGGAATCAGCGGTGTCGTCTCACTTTTGTAGATAGAATCACCGCTGTCCTTCGTGTCATAACCCGTGGTCGAGTACGCCGAGTTTGCCGCATAAACCGCCGCGCTCGTCGCGTCAGTAAAGAAGATCTGCGTCGTTGCTTCTGTCGTCGGCGTCACACTGGCTCCCGCCACAGTCGTCGACGCAATATTCCTCACCTTGATGTGAATATGCGGACAGCGTCCCGAGTACGCACCCGGATACACCGTTGTAAACGTTACCTGCCCGTTCGAATCCGTGTACTGGTAGCCGCGCAGAAAATTCTGCCCCCGATGGTCAAGCCCGTTATCGTTCGTCGAGTTCAGGATGTCCGAGTAAGCCCCCGCCCCATTGCAATGCCAAATATCAACGCGATACCCCGAAAGAACGCTGTTGCATGAGACGTTGTTGATCGTGATCGTCAGCGTCAACGCTACGCCTGACATCGTTCCAGCCGAGCCCTCGGAGTCCGTACGAATGTCCGTACGCAATGGGATCAGTGAGTCCAACCCATAAGCGGCGCCGTCTTTGGCGTCGAGTGTGTCGTTGACCCCATCGACAAAGTAAGGCCCGCGCGTCACGTTCGTTCCCACCACACACGCACTCGTGCCAGAAGAAGACGTCGACGTACCGCTTGAATTTACCGTGCCATCCGAACCGCAACCTACCGCAGCCACCGCTCCCAGCGAGGCCAGCGTCCACAAAACATCTCGCCGCGAATAACGAGGAAGGTCGAACGACTCAGCGAGTTCCGCTTCGGTTTGCGATGGGCGATGTGGACGAAGTATGTACATGGCACACACTCTGACGCACACGTTTCCCCTAGTGTTTACGAGGCTTCGAGAAGAATTACCGTCGGCTCACGAGACACCGCTCGACTAAGAACTACCGATCAGCACGCCTGCGGCGAACACCAACCCGCCGCCCAGCACCACCTGCACCAGCGACATCGCGAAGCTCGACTTGAAGAACCGATAGCGCACCCATGCGATCACCAGCAGTTCAATACCCACGACAAAATACGCCAGGATCAGCGCCCGGTGAACGTTCGGCAGCAGGAACGGCAGCGTGTGCAGAAAGCCACCCACGAACGTCATCGCTCCCGTCACCACGCCGCGAAATACAGGATTGCCACGGCCCGTGAGCTGTCCATCATCCGACAGCCCTTCCGAGAACGCCATCGAGATTCCCGCCCCCAGCGCAGACGCCGCGCCGATAAGAAACACCGTGTGCGAGTTATGCGTGGCAAACGCCGTGGCAAAAATCGGGGCCAGCGTCGACACAGAGCCATCCATCAACCCGGCCAGTCCCGGCTGCACCACACGCAGCACAAACTGCTTCTCCGTAGAGATGCCGGTGATGTTCTCTGCAAACGATTCGGAGCTATCCATCTGCGAATACTATCGCGAGCGCTCACCACAGGATTCCACAAACAGCAACGGCCGACATCCTCTTCCAGGACATCGGCCGTTGCCTTCTGCAAACGTCAGCTCTGCGGCTTCATCGCAATCGCCTGCTGCGGCACAGCCTCACCATGCACGGTCACCGCACAGTTATGGCCCAACCACTCATCGCGCGTCGGGTAGTAGAGCGTGAACTCGATCTTCCCCGTCTGGTCCCACGACGTTTGGATATCCGCAAACGATCCAGGCTTCCCGATCACTCGCGACTCGGTCGTGTTCTGCGTCTCCCAGTTGTCATCCGTCCAGATCACGCGGAAGCGGCGCTGGTCCGTGATGCGCAGCGTCCCGCCCTGCACCATCGCAGAAATCGGCCGACCCACCTGGAAGATCTCCATACGCGACTCAAACGTGCGCTTATCCTTCGGCACCGCGTAGCGCTCTTCCACCACGCTGATGCAATCGAAGACCTTGCCATCCGACACCGAACGCAGCAGCTTCACATACTCTGCATGCGCCCACACCAGGGGCTGCGCCGAACCGGCCGAGCGGCCGAAGTACATGCCCTCCGAAGGCAGGTCCTTGTAATCCCAGATCTGCTCCGGCAACATACCGCCGAACGACGAGAACCGTTCAAGCGCCGTGATGTACGGCTTCACATCTCCACCTGCTGCCAGCTCAAAGTGCGCACGCTCGCCCGTCAGAATCGGCCATGCACGTCCCTGTCCGTAGTGGATGAAAGGCTCACCGTTCTTCCCCTGGCCATAGCCATCATGGTTGTAGCGACGCCAGCAAGGACCATACGGCGTGTCGATCTTCAACACCTTGTCGATCACCTTCAGCGTGTTCAAAATCAGCGGATCATCCGGGCGGCGAATGCCATACCGCACCAACTCCAGGAAGCCGCCATCCACTACCTCGCGCGCTTCAAACGCATACCGCTCACCCGGCTGCCGGTTCGCGATATTGATCATTCCCGCCGGGATCGTCGGGTTATGGAACGGCTCACCCTCTGCCGGCGGACGAATGCGCATGTAGTGATACGTCACCTCGTCGTCGAGCACACCATTCTTCGTCGTCGTCCACTCGTCCAGATGCGCTTCGATCCAGTCGGCGTAATCCTCCAGGAACTTCGCCAGCTCCGCCGAGCCATACGCACGGACAATGTCCGCTGCGCAGATCAGCGCCGAGATCACCGCTGCCAGCGTCGAGGGCGAGTAGCCCGCATTCTCTTCCCAACGCTCCTGTTGCGTCACCGGCGCATACCGCGTCAGAAACGCCGCTGCGCTCGTAATGAATGGCAGCACATCGAACTGCCCCAGCCCATCCTGCTTCCAGATGCGCCACGCCAGGATGATTGGAAACGCAACTTCATCCAACTGGATACCCGACCAGTACGGCGTGCCGTCGATCCAGAAATTCTGCGCAAAGCCACCGTCCTCATGCTGCGTACACGCCAGGTAGACCAACGCTCGCCGCGCCGTGTCCACACGGCCACAAGCCAGCAGCGCACCGGCGGAGTGACACATATCGCGCGTCCACACCAGGTGATATCCGCCCAGATCATCATCCGACTTCGCATTGCCCCACGGGATCGAAGCCGACGCAATGAACGCGCCCGAGTACGTCTTATCCTCATGCGCCAGGATCAGGTTGTGCGAGATGCGCATCAGCCTTCCACCATCGGTCGAGGCCTTCGCCAGCTTCTCCGGCGACTCCGCCCGGTGCCACTGCTCGACAAAGCGCTTGCTGTGCTCCGCAAACGGCGTCGACAACGTCTGCATCAACCCCGCCACCGCCGAGTGATGTCCTTCGCCCAGCGAAATCGCAATGGTGAATTCACGATTGCGGGCCACATCAATCTCGCCCATGATGGCGATGTTGCCGTCAATCGCCTGCCCAAACTCCCACATCATCTTCATGTGAGTCGTCAGATCTTGATAGCCGTCGCTCGTACCCACAAAGCCGCACGACGTACGCGAGAAGCCGCAGCTTGCTCCGAAGCACAGGTTCAGATTGTTCTTCCACGCCAGCACGCAGCGCCGTCCGGAAACATCCACCGCTCGCGCCGAGTTCCCCGCGCCGCCGCCATCCAGATGCGGAGCCAGCAACGCATAGCACTTCAGCCGCGAGACAACAGACTCATCGCCCTCGACCTTCACATGCATCAGCACCACCGGATGATGCGGATCGGTGATGAACTCTTTGGTCACGGTATACCGTCCGCCGAGGTCGTTCGCGACGACGCGTACCGCCAGCGCATCTTCATCGACGTAATGAAAGTCGTACTCGAAGTCGCGCTTCTCTTCGTGGCAGAACGTCTCTCCGTCGGTAAACAGCAGCTCCATATCGCGAGTCTGCGGACGGTCGATCGTCGGAAAGTAAATCTCGTTCAGAGTGCCGTGCGAAACCGTCGCCCAGATGCGTGAAGACGCAGCATAAGCGGTTAAAACAGCGTCTTTTTTGGACGAAGTCCAACGCGGTTCGAGCCCCGGGCCGCCAAAAGCAGCCCCCTGATCATCCAGCCAGCGGTATGCGCTATCCAAGACTGCCATGCGTGTATTCGACCACAAAATCGTTCTTTGCACGGCGAAGCGTGTATCCATCTGCTATACATGCCGTACCTACCCATGCGTAACCCTTTGAGCACCCTTGGCCCTCGCACCCTCGTCCCTGCACTTCTGTTCGCTGCCGCAGCCACTCCCCTCTGGTCGCAGACTCCGCCCGCGCTGGACAAATACGCCGCCGAGCCTCTCGTCGTAGAGAAGGCCGCAGACGTCATCGTCATCAAGGCCGATGGCACCGGCACCCGCCAGCAAACGATCGCCATCAAGATTCAGACCGACGCTGCTTTGCGCTCGCTCGGCGTACTGAACGTTGGCTTCGCCAGCGCCTCCGAACATGTCACCTTCCAGTACGTCCGCGCGCATCACAAGGACGGCACCATCACAGAAACCCCGCCCAGCAGCGTCATCGAACAGCCCACCGCCGTCACCCGTGAGGCGCCCTTCTACAGCGACCAGAAGGAAGCCCAGCTTCCCATCAAGGACCTCCGCGTCGGGGACACCCTCGAATGGCAGTACACCGTCATCCGTACCCGTGCCGAGGCCCCGAACCAATCCTGGGGCGCCGAAAACCTTCGCGAAAGCTCTGCCATTACGCTGAACGAGAGCGTCGAACTCCACGCGCCAAAAACTCTGGCTCTCACCGTCTGGACGAACCCGACGCTCAATCTCAAGCCCAAAGAAACCACCGTCGGGGACGAAAAAGTCTGGCTCTGGGAAGCCCAGCAGCTCAAGCCCACCGCCGGCCCGGAAGCCGAAGCAGAAGCGAAAGCCAAGAAGGGCAAGCTCCTCACCGAAGACGAGATCAAGGACAACGAGCAGGGTAAGCTCCCCGGCATCGCCTGGACCACCTTCCATAGCTGGGACGAGGTCGGCATTTGGTACCGCTCCCTCGCCGCTAAACGTGCCGTGCCCGACGACGAAATCCGCGCCAAGGCTACCGAACTCACCACCGGCCTCAAGACCGACGACGAGAAGATCCGCGCCATTTATGGCTACGTCTCCACGCAGATCCGATACATCGGCGTAGCCTTCGGCGTCGGCCGCTTCCAGCCGCACGAAGCCGCCGACGTGCTCCACAACCAGTACGGTGATTGCAAAGACAAACAGACGCTGCTCTCCGCCCTGCTCAGCGCTGTTGGCATCCAGTCCGACGCCGCGCTCATCGGCGCGGGCATTCGCTTCAACGACCCCGTTCCCTCCCCCGCGTCCTTCAACCACCTCATCGGCCGCGTCATGCTCAACGGCAAGCCCCTCTGGCTCGACCCTACCGAAGAGGTCGCGCCCCCGGGCATGATGTACTCCGCCCTCCGCGACAAGGAAGCGCTCGTCATCCCGCCCAGCGGCCCAGCGAAGATCGTAAAGACCGTCGCCGACATGCCCTTCACCGGGGAAGACACCTGGACCGCGGTGGGCAAGCTCAACGCAAACGGCATCTCCGAGTCACACATCGTCACGACCTGGCGCGGCGATGAAGAGCTGGTTTTCCGTTCCGCTCTCAAGTCCATTCCGCCCTCGCAGTACAACGAGGTCTCGCAGCGTTTCGCCGGCAGCTTCGGCTACGGCGGCACCACCAGCCACGCCGAGTTCAGCCGTCCCGACGACACCAGCAAGCCTCTCTCCATCGCCTTCGACTACCACCGCGAAAAGGGTGGCGACTGGCCCAACCTCCGCATCATCCCGCAAATGGGACCATCCGGCATCTCCACCGTCAACGAGAAAGAGCCTCCCGTCGCTCCCATCGACCTTGGCACGACCAAGACGCTCCATAGCCACTCCGAAATGACGCTCCCCGAAGGCTGGACCGCCACCCTTCCCGAAGCCATCCACGAGCGCAGCCGCTGGGCCACCTACGACCTGACCTACAGCATGGACAAGGGCACGCTCATCACCGACCGTAAGGTCGTCATCCTTGAGCGCAAAGTCCCCGCCAGCGAATGGCAGACCTACAACAAATTCGCCAACGCCGTCAGCGAAAACTACGTCCTTCTGCATCGCAAAGGCATGGAGTCCACCCGCAAGACGCCCATCGACCCGCAAAAAGAACAGCGCCTGCAGGAGCTACGTACCGAAGCCGACGCCGCGTGGAAAGCAAAAGACCGCGACCTTCTCGAACGTATCGTGAAGAAGATGAAAGCCATCGACCCCGACGGCGACCGCGTCCACGCCTGGCAAGCTTCCGTCTACGAAGGGAAAGGAAAGTACAAAGACGCCTTCGACGAAGACCAGAAGGAGCTTGATCTCTACCCCGACGAAACCGACCGCTATAAATCCCTCGTCTGGATCGCCGAGCGCATGAGAGACAAAGCCCTGACGCTGGACACACTGAAAAAATGGAATCAGGCCGATCCTTCCAGCACAGAAGCAGCCATGGGCCTCTCCTCCGCCCTACTCAGCAATGACGAGCCAACCGCAGCCATCACCGTTCTGGAAGCCGCAGTGAAGAACACCACCGACGGCTCCGACGAAAACGAACAACTGCGCACACAACTCGGCAGCGCACAGCTCAAAGCGGGCCAGAAGAAAGTCGGTGAAACAACACTCGCCGCCATCATCAATACGACCCAGGACGCAGGCCTGCTCAACAACGCAGCCTACGCGCTCTCCGAAGCCGACATCGCACTGCCGCTTGCAGAGGACGCGTCCAAACGCTCCGTCAGCAAGCTCTCTGATGCCAGCGTTGGCTGGACACTGGACGAAGACTTCAGCGCTCTTCGCGGCAAAACCAACCTCGAAATCGCCGCCTGGGACACGCTGGCCTGGATCTACTACCGCGAGAAGAAGCTGCCCGAGGCCTACGCCTGGCTTGCCCCTGCCGCGCGTAACCGCTCCGACAAGACCATCACCGACCACTTCGCACAGGTTAAGGAAGCCATGCTGGCCGCAAAGCTGACCGTACCTGCCGACCCCACCGAAGGAAAAAGCTCGCAGCAAAAGCGTTCCCTCGATCTCGATGGTTTCACAGCCCCCAAGGGGGTCTATGAGTACCATCTCCTCGTCGGCAAAGGCCACGTCGAACGGGCCAAAGCCGTCGCCAACGATCCCCCCGGAGCATCCGACGCCATCAAGCGCCTTGATCTCACCTCCTTCTTCCCGGCACAGAGCGATGCCAAGCTCGCATTCGCTGGCTTCGTAAACTGCGTCAGCAACAAATGCACCGTCGTTCTCGTTCCGTAACGTCACAACAACAGAACAGAAACGCCCCGCGAACACCGGGGCGTTTCTGTTTCCCGGGAAATTCCCCACAAGCCGGATCAACAACATTTGCGATACCCTCAACCCTGTAGCGTCGCCTGTGCCCGAAGCTGCATCCAACTGGAGACAAGGGCGCAGACCGCGATGCATCCGGGCCCGCGCTAATCGATTTCCCCTAAAGCACAACCGAGAAGGAGCCTCCCCATCATGGCGTTTGAATTGCCTGCACTGCCTTACGACTACACCGCTCTCGAGCCGACCATCGACGAAGCAACCATGAAGCTTCATCACGACAAGCATCACCAGACCTACGTGACGAACCTGAACGGCGCGGTAGAAAAGCACCCCGACCTCGGCAAGAAGACCCCCGAAGAGCTCGTCAGCGACCTTGCTGCGATCCCCGAAGACGTCCGCACCGTCGTTCGCAACAACGGCGGCGGCCACGTCAACCACACCATGTTCTGGGAGATCATGCAGCCGAACGGCGGCGGTGAGCCCACCGGCGCTATCGCCGAACAGATCACGGCTGACTTCGGCACCTTCGAAGACTTCAAGAAGAAGTTCAACGAGACCACCGCCAAGCAGTTCGGTGCCGGCTGGGGCTTCCTGGTATTCAAGGGCGGCAAGCTCGAGATCGTGACCAAGCCCAACCAGGACTCACCCCTCTCCGACGGCCTCTACCCCATCCTCGGCAACGACGTCTGGGAGCACGCCTACTACCTCAAGTACCAGAACAAGCGCCCCGACTACCTCGCCGCATGGTGGAACGTCATCAACTGGGCAGAAGTGAACAAGCGCTTCGAAAAGGCCAAGAAGTAACTCCTCTTCAAGCCAAAGAAATCGGCCACCTCGATTGAGGTGGCCGATTTCTTTGCGACACGCATGGCTTTACCGTCGCCCATCTGACCTCTTTATGGCTGGGTATTTCTCTTGCTGACAATACAGCTTCGCCGCTTTTCCTGAACCCTCTCGTGTTGCGGCACAACCTGCACGATCACCAGTTAGGGCGGCGCAGCTTCTGAGTCTTACCGAGGAAGCAAGGGGTAGCCCTTTGTGGCCTTGAGGAAGAAGCAGGCGTCAAGCCTAATCCTTAGGAAGGGAGCAGTGGGCTTCAGCCCACTGAACTCCTCCCCCGACAGATGGCCCTTTAGCGCCGGGCTCTCTTGAACGAGCCCCACGCTACCGGCTCGCCAGCACCGGATGCGCGGCCACATACTCCCGCGCATGCTTCACTTCGGGCAAACCCGCATCCGCGTCCTTCCAGGCATCCAGAAACAGCGCATACTCATCCAGCGCGAGCTTGGAGTTACCCACCGCTTCGCTCGCCTGCGCTTCTCCATACAGCTCGAAGCCCGAGTTCGGACGCTCCTTCAGGGCCTTCGCATAGGCCGCATGAGACGCAGCAACATCTCCAGCGCGAAGCAGCAGCAGGCCTTCCGCTTCCGTCACCGGCTGAATCAGCGAAGGCGGCTCGTGATAGCCCAGCTTCGTCTCTGCCTCGGCAGCGGCATCAAACAGCTTCTTCGCTCCCGCAACATCCTTCTTCTGCAGCGCGACGCCCGCTTGCAACTCCTGCGACATAATCTTCAGGCTGCTGACCAGCGAAGGCATCATGGCATCCGGGTCCAAAGGCTCTTGCACAGGACCCTTCGGGTGCTTCTCTCGCTTCACCTTCGCCGCAGGAGGAGGCGTCTTCGCCACGACGTCTGCCTCCAGCTTCTTCGAAGCCACTTCAGCAGCAGCAACATTCCCGTTCTTCAGCGCCTGCATCCCGCTGGCAAACACCTTCAGCTCGCCGGCCAGAAAGTTCAGGTTCACTAGCTTGGCATCGGGGCTGGCTTTGTCCAGCATCGTCTGTACCGCCGTCCAATCGCCCTGCCGCATCGCGACAGGAAGCGTCAGACTCAGCCGCGTCATGGAATCATTCGGAGCCCACACGTACAGCGTCGCCATCGTGCGTCCACGCGCCGCAACCAGCCTCTGAGAAACCACTTCCGCCTCTGCGAACTTGCCCTCCTCCATCAGGTTGGCAATCCGATACATCAGGTTGTGGACATAGTTCCAATCGTCGTCGACGTCCACGTGCTCCGCCTGCAGATACCCTTCATCCACCGCTGTCGAAGCTGCAAACCACTTCTCTGCGCTCGCATAATCACCGGTGCGATAGAAGATGTGGCCCGGCATGTGCACCATGTGGCCCGAACTCGGCGCCAGACTGGCAAGCTCCTGCGCACTGCGAATCGCACGCTCCGGGTGATTGGTCGGCTCCATCGCATGGATCCAGTAGTGGTTCGCCGCCGAATCGTCTGGCACAGCCTTCAGCGCCTCTTCCAGCACCGTGATCGCCTGCCGCGTGCCTTCCTTCGGCTCGCCGTCGTCGTAACCGTCATCCAGATATCCGGCGAGGAAGATCTTCGCCTGCAGGTCTGTCGGGTCCATCGCGACCGCCTTCCGCATCAGGCGGATGGCTTTCTCGTCCTTCTCGTCCTTCGCGCCTTCGCGATTTTCACGGTCGGCAACAGCCGCCTCGATATAAAGCTGCTCTTTCGGCGTCGCCTTCTTCTTCAGTCGCTTCGCCTGCTCCAGCGCCGCCGCAGAGTACGCGTCCCAGCCACCGCGAAACGTCTGCGCCTCGTAAAGCCCCCAGTAGCACATCGCACAGTTGGGATCGACACGGATAGCCTGCTCAAACGACTTCGCCGACTCATAGTCCCAGAAATCATGGAAGAGGTTTAGCCCCTGGGTAAACCAGACCTGCGCTTCGGGCGTCGCCATCACCGTTAGGTGAGCATTGCCGACCCCGGTCATCGGTTTTGCCGCTGGAAGGTCCGCAGGCGCAACGACTGCTCGCATCGCCCCCATATCGTGCCCCATCGAGTGCTGGGCACTGCAAAAACCCGTTCCAGTAAAGGCTATTACTCCCAGCGCGATGCTTCGTAGCACTCGTGTCATTCAGTTTTCCCTTAAAGTATTCGACGATATTCGAACTTATTTCTGCTCCCCGGGAGCTTCGTGCGCTCTGCTTGCGTCATATATCAGCAGAAAGCTGTAATTTTCCTTACCAGGTATCCCGCATGTGGATTGTACGGCTGGCCCTGCGCCGCCCCTATACCTTTGTTGTCTTGTCGCTGCTCATTGCGCTGCTTGGCATTGGCTCGGCGATTGAAACGCCGAAGGACATCTTTCCGTACATCAACATCCCCGTCATCACGGTGGTGTGGACGTATAGCGGCCTGACGCCTGCAGAGATGCAAGGGCGCGTCGTTACCGTAGCGGAACGCGCCCTGACCACCACGGTCAATGACATGGAGCACACCGAGAGCCAGAGCTATCAGGGCGTCTCCGTCATCAAGATCTTCTTCCAGCCCAACGTGAAGGTTGAGCTGGCATTCTCGCAGGTCACAGCCGTCATGCAGACCATCCTGCGCGTGCTGCCTCCGGGAGCATTCCCACCCTTCGTCATCAAGTACGATGCATCGTCGGTTCCGATCCTTCAACTTGCCCTCAGCGGCAAGGGCCTCACCGAGGCCGATCTCTACGACGACGGCCTGCAGTTCGTTCGCCCGCGCCTCGCGAACGTCAAGGGTGCCAGCGTTCCGCTGCCCTTCGGTGGCAAGGTCAAGCAGGTGATGGTCGATACCGACCCAAATCTGCTCTTTGCCCATCATCTTTCGGCCACCGATGTTTCTACCGCCATCTCGCAGCAAAACCTGATTCTGCCCGCCGGTACGGCCCGACTCGGCAACCGCGAGTACATCGTCAAGACCAACTCCAGCCCCGACGAGCTCTCTGCGCTGAACGATCTACCGATTCGCGCCTCAAACGGGGCGATGGTCTACGTGAAGGACGTTGCCCAGGTTCACATGGGATATGCCGAGCAGACCAATATCGTGCGGCAGGATGGCAAGCGGAGCGCTCTTTTGACCGTGCTCAAGAACGGTCAGACGTCCACCCTTGATATCGTTTCAAACACGCGAAAAATGATCCCGCAGCTCACTGCCGGGCTCGGCAACCTGAAGATCACTCCGCTCTTCGATCAGTCGGTTTTTGTGCGGACTTCGATTGACGAAGTTGTGCGCGAAGGCTGTATTGCCGCGGCTTTGACGGGTTTGATGATCCTGCTCTTCCTCGGTTCATGGCGCTCGACGGTCATCGTTTGCGTCTCGATCCCCCTGTCGATTGCAGTGTCCTTAATCGTACTTTCTGCGCTCGGTGAAACGATTAACGTGATGACGCTCGGAGGCATGGCGCTGGCCGTCGGCATCCTTGTGGACGACGCGACCGTCGAAATCGAGAACACGCACCGCAACATGCAGGAGAAGAAACCGCTCACCCGGGCCATCCTCGACTCCGCCCAGCAGGTTGCCGCGCCAGCGTTCGTTTCGACGCTCTCTATCTGCATCGTCTTCATCCCGGTCGTGCTGCTGACCGGCGCGGCGAAGTTCCTCTTTACTCCGCTCGCGATGGCCGTGGCCTTCGCCATGATGGCCAGCTACTTCCTCTCGCGCACGCTCGTGCCGACGATGATGCACTTCCTGCTCGCAAAGGAAATCGACCTCTACCAGAGCGAAGGAGCAAGCGAGCGCGAAGAGAAGAACAACTTCGTCTGGCGCTGGCACATGAAGTTCGACCGCCAGTTCGAGCGCATGCAGCATAGCTACAAGGGCGCGCTCGAGTGGTGCCTGGACAATGCCACGCTGACGCTGCTGCTCTTCGCCGGTCTCGTCGTTATTTCACTGCCGATGCTCTTTTTCATCGGTCGCGACTTCTTCCCGTTCGTTGACTCGGGGCAGATGAGCCTGCATGTAAATCCGCCGCAGGGCCTGCGTATCGAGGACTCCGAGCAGTACTTTGCCAAGGTCGAGAAGGAGATTCGCCAGGTGGTTCCGGCGGAGCGCATTGAGTTGATCCTCGACAACATCGGCCTGCCGAACTCAGGCATCAACCTGGCGTTCTCGAACTCGTCGACGATTTCGAATGCGGACGGCGACATCCAGATCTCGTTGAAGCCCGGCAAGAAAGACACGCAGGAGTACATGCGCAAACTGCGCACGGACCTGCACCAGAAGTTCCCGGACGCTGAGTTCTTCTTCACCCCGGCAAACATCACCAACCAGATTCTCGACTTCGGCCTGCCTGCTCCGATCGACGTGCAAGTGGTCGGCCATGGCAAGAACAACTACCAGCTTGCGCTGGAGCTGAAGAATAAGATCGCCGCCATCCCGGGTGCGGTGGATGTGCACATCCACCAGCGCGTGGAGTATCCGACGATGCACATCGACGTCGACCGCTCGCGCGCCCGACAGCTTGGGTTGACGCAGCAGGACGTCGCGCAGTCAACGCTGATTTCGCTGACCGGCACGGGACAGACCGCGCCGAACGAGTGGCTGAACCCGGCCAACGAGGTGAACTACCAGATCGTGACGCAGACGCCGATCTATCGCATCAACTCACTCGATGCGCTGGCGCGGACCCCGGTAACGACAGCCTCCGGCGTCTCCACACAGATGCTCGGCAACATTGCGAGCTTCCGTCGCGATGAGTCGCCGATCGTGGAGAACCACTACAACATTCAGCCTGTCTTCGATGTGTATGCTGACGTCGACAAGCGTGACCTTGGCGGTGTCTCGGACGAGATCAACAAGATCGTCGCGCAGATGTCGAAGACGTTGCCGAAGACGACGACGATCGTTGTTCGCGGCGAAGTGCAGACGATGAACGAATCGTTTGTTCGCCTTGGCATTGGCATCATCTTCGCTATCGGACTGGTGTACATGCTGATGGCGGTGAACTTCCAGTCATGGCTCGATCCGGTCATCATCCTGATGGCGATTCCATGCGCGTTCTGCGGCATTCTGTGGATGCTCTTCATCACGCAGACAACGTTCAGCGTGCCGAGCCTGATGGGCTCGATTATGACGATCGGTGTGGCGACGGCGAACTCCATCCTGATGGTGGTGTTTGCCAACGATGAACGCCTCGCAGGCAAGGACCAGCGCGAAGCGGCACTGAACGCCGGGCATACGCGTCTGCGTCCGGTGCTGATGACTGCGCTGGCGATGATCATCGGCATGTTGCCGATGGCGCTGGCGTTTGGCGAAGGCGGCGAGCAGAACGCTCCGCTGGGCCGAGCGGTGATCGGCGGCCTCCTCTTCGCGACACTGGGCACACTCTTCCTTGTACCGACGATCTACTCGCTGCTGAAGAAGAACCCTCCGAAGGACTTCAGCTATGTGGTGGAGGAGGAGTATCACCAGGGCGATGCAGAGCACATGCCACCGAAGCGCAGGATCGACCCTTCCACAGGTTTGCCAGAAGAGAACGGTAACAACAACGGACCACAGGAGCAGCCCGCCTGATGAGCGACGGACACAACATGAACGACGATGAAAAGAAGCTTCCCTGGCCTGCGGAGAGTGATCCGCAGAACGTAGGCAATGAGTTTGCCGACCCTTCGATTGCCGACCGCCGCAAGGTGGGCGAGGCGTACGCTGACCCGAACTCGCTGGATGACCGGCGCGTGGGACACAACTTCGAAGACGCCAACTCGAGCGCGAAGAAGCACCACAAGCCGTTGAGCGAACGCGTTCCCAAACCCGCCAACCGCAGGCCGCTGTACATCGGCCTGATGGTCTTCGCGGTGATCTTTCTTCTGGTGCTGCTGGTGGGTGGTCTGCCAAAGCTCTTCGAGCGGCGAGAGATCAACAAGCAGGCAGAGCAGGAGAAGGACGCAAAGCCTACGGTGAACGTTGTGCGCGTGGCGCGCTCAACGGCGCAGGCGGGGCTGGCGCTGCCGGGCACGAGTATTCCGTTGAACGAAGCGTATGTCTACGCGCGAGCGAGCGGCTACCTGCAGTCGTACAAGGTGGACATCGGCGACCACGTTCACAAGGGCCAGTTGCTGGCCGTGGTGGACGCGCCCGATCTGGACGCACAGGTCGCACAGGCCCGTGAGCAACTGCGCCAGTCGCAGTCGCAGGTGATGACGCAGAAGGCCCAACTCGCGCTGGATACGGTGACCGTGCAACGCTATCGCGTGCTGGTGACCAAGGGTGTCTTCTCGCGCCAGCAGGGCGATCAACAGGAGGCCGCGTACGCACAGTCTGAAGCCAACGTTGCGGCCGCACAGCGCAACGTGGATGCGTTCAAAGCCAACCTCGATCGCGTGCTCTCGCTGCAGAGCTATGAGTATGTACGTGCGCCGTTCGATGGTGTGGTGACGCAGCGCAACGTGGACGTCGGAGCGTTGATCAGCAGCGGCGGACAGAGCTCTGGCGGCATTACGCCGGCGCCGATGGGGCAGACCTCCAGCGCAGGTGGAACAGCGCAGGCAGCAAGCTCGAACAGCGGCGGATCTTCCGGAAGCACGAGCACGGCGGCAACCTCGGCGCAGTCGCCGGGACAGGGAGGACCGCTCTTTGGCATTGCACAGATGCAGAAGCTGCGCGTGCTGGTAAGTGTGCCGGAAGGCTATGCTCCGTTCATCCATGTGGGCGCGAAGGCGCAGTGCCAGTTTCAGGAGTATCCGGGCAGGGTCTTTGAGGGAGATGTGACACGCACCGCGGCATCGGTCGACCAGAACACGCGGACGATGCTGACCGAAGTGCAAGTGGACAACAAGGACCGCAAGCTGCTGAGCGGCATGTACGTAGTTACAACGTTCCCGGCAGCGCCGGATATGAAGCCGCCGATCGTGATTGCCGGCGATGCTATCGCGATCCGCAAGGACCGTTCAACGGTTGCGTTGGTGAAGGACGGCAAGATTCATCTGGTGCCTGTAACGATTGGCCGCGACCTCGGCAATGTGGTGGAGATTACGAGTGGCCTGCAGGAAGGTGACACGATCGTGACCACGATCGACGACGACGTGACCGAGGGCCGCGAAGTAAATGTGCAGATGGAGAAGTCTGCGGCGCAGAAGCCGACCGCAGCCCCTTCCCAGAGCGCGCCTCCGGGTGGCAGCACTCGCTACAGCGATCAGGCGATTACGGACCGCAACGTGATGGGCGAACAGCAGCAACAGAACCAGCAGTCGCAGGGTAAAGGCAAGGGCGAGCCACAGAAGAGCTCGCAGAGTGCGAGCAAGCCATGAAGAGACGCCACTACACACTCGCCGCAGTAGGCCTGGCCGCGTTTGCGGGTGCGGCAGGCCATGCCCAGAACCCTTCACCACCGCTGCCCCAGCAGTCGATGCCTGCACTGAGCCCTGCGCCTACGGAGCGCAGCGTCCCGCAGGGGCCTGATGCTTCGGCAGCGCCGAATGCGCAGGCGAAGGAGCCGGATGTAACTCCGCTGGCAGCACCGGTGAAGACGCCGGATGCGCCTTCGCCACAGGTGACCGCGATCAGCAACAGCACGACGCTGCCCGCGCGCGACAACGCGCATGGGCTGGAGCCGAAGTTCCTCGGCTTCCTGGGGCCGTATCGCACGCCGGAGGTTCCAACGCTGTTTGCAGGCGATGGTGGGAGACTGCAGTCGCTGATTCGCAACGGCAAGCTCTACCTGACACTCGACGATGCGATTGACCTTGCGCTGGAGAACAACCTTGACGTGGAGACGGAGCGGTACAACCTGGTGCTGGGCCGCACGGACGAAGTGCGCGCCAAGGGCGGCGGGTCGCTACGCGGGATTGAGTACACGGTGAACGAAACGCCTGCGGGTGTAGGTGGGCCGGGCTCTCCGCTGCTGAACGCGCAGACGGCGAATACGAATCCGACGACACCGACGGTGACCGACCTGACGAGTTTGAACTCGCTGACGCAGACATCGAAATCGCTGGCGCTGACGACGAATGCGTACTCGACAGGAGCGAACGTTCCGCTGTTCGATCCGCAGTTGATCGGCACGGCAGGATGGTTCCGCCGCGACAACACGGTGACGCTAACGGGTGGAACGACGTCGTCGACGTCCAGTTCCAGCTCGACGACCTCTACCGGGACGTCGTCGACGAGCCCTGGCGCATTGGATTTTACGGCGCTGAACCTTGCCTACGTCGAAGGCTTTGCGACGGGCGGACAGCTGACCGCGATTGGCAACAACGACGCGCAGGCGATTTATGGTTCGCAGTCACAGGGCAATCCGTTTTCGCGGCCGAGCACCTCGGTGACGTTTACGCAGCCACTGCTGCGTGGCTTTGGGCCCAAGGTGAGCCTGCGCTATGTAACGCATCGCGCGGACGAACCGCAGGATCTCACAGCTGGTGTTTGAGCAGCAGGTGCTGGACACGGTGTATGGCGTGTCCAGGCTGTACTACGACCTTGTCTCGCTGGGCGAGAACGTGCTGGTGAAGCAGGAGTCGCTGCGTGCGGCGACGAAGCTGCGGCAGGACGATGAAGACCAGGAGACGCTGGGGACGCTGGCCCCTATCGAGCTGACGCGGGCGCGGGCGTTGGAGAGTTCGAGCCGCTTCGACCTGGTGCAGGCCGAAGGCTTGTACAAGCAGCAGGAGATTATCCTGCGCGACCAGATTCTGCGGACGGCTTCGCCGGTGTTCCAGCAGCAGTTCGATCGTATTGTGCCGACGGACACGATTCATGTTCCCGAAGCGATGGAGCAGGAGAACGTAGAGCAGCTTGTGGCGGAGAGTCTGGCTCGGCGGCCTGATCTGGCGCAGGCGCAGTTGCAGGTGGAGACGGGGCGCATCAGCGCAGCGGCGAGCCGCAATGCAGCGCTGCCGCAGTTGAACCTCTACGGCAACGTGTCGACGCGTGGGTCGGCTGAGCAGGCGTATGACGTGCTGGGTTCTGCGGGGACGGGGCTGGTGACGAATCCGCAGGGGCTTGCTGTTGGAGGCCTGCGTGTGGCGACGATCTACCAGGCTGGCGTGCAGTTGACGTTGCCTCTGCGCAACCGTGTGGCTGAGTCGGATGCCGCGCGCGATGTGGTGCAGCTTCGCGAAGTAGAAGCGCATGTGGAGAAGTTGAACGCGCAGGTGCGGGAGCAGGTGGAGACTTCGGTGGTCGCGCTGGATACGGCGCATGCGGCGTATCGTGCGGCGGCGGAGAGTCGTACGTATCAGCAGCAGCTTCTTGATGCGGTGAAGGACAAGCTGAGCGTGGGGCAGTCGACGGATCTGGCAGTGCTACAGAACGAGGCTTACCTGGCACAGGCGAAGTCCACCGAAATCGCGGCACGCTCGAACTGGATGAAGGCGCGGATCGAGCTGGATCATGCGCTGGGCGATCTGCTGGAAAAGCACAATATTCAGCTGGAGGATGCGATTCGCGGGCAGATGCCTGGTCGGTAGGCGTCTGCTTTATTAGCTTGATGTTGCTGGGTTGAGAGGGGGATTGCCTGTGTAGGCAGTCTCCCTTTTTCCTTGGTGGCCGGGTGGAGGAAAGAAGACGCTACGACGCTAAGGGCGCCAAGTTTCGCCACGCACCTCAGGGGCTGAAGCCGTCCCCTTCTGTTCGGGGCAGTTGTGGCGCTTGTGATTGGGACATTGTGATTGGAGAACATTCCGCGAAGCCACGAGGTTGCTGGCTGGAGAAGCGAACACGGAGGGCACGGTGTGGCCACGGAGGTGCACGGAGGTTTGGGTGGCTTGAACGGTGTTGGGGCTCTCGTGGTGCGGTGTTTCTTGTTTCAAGTGGCTTAGAAAAACTGTGCAACGTGTTTTTGTGAGTTTTGAGTCGTGTTGATGCGGCTTTTGGTGAGTTGAGGGCTTGGCAGGGTTTTGCGGTGGTCGGGTTGGCTAGAATCCTTTCTGTGGGAGAGACGTTTCAGTTTGAGCATCGCGTGGAGTTCGTGCCGGAGGGCGCGGAGGAGATTCTGCGCGGCGTTGTGGCCGGGCCGGGAGTGTTTGCGCTACGAGGTGAAGCCGGTGAGCCCTATCTGACGCGTGCGGCGGACCTGCGGCGACGGATGCGGCGGTTGCTGGCTCCGCCGGAAGCGGTGGATGATCAGGGGCGGCCGGTGTTGTCGAAGCGGCTGAATCTGCGCGAACGCGTGCGGTGGATTGAGTGGACGGCGACGGGGTCAGAGTTTGAGTCGACCGTGGTGCTTTACTGCGCGACGCGCGAGGTCTTTGGCGAGGAGCAGGCACGGAAGCGGTTGCGGCTGAATGCTCCGGCGTTTCTGCGGCTGACGATGGAGCATGAGCATCCCCGGGTATATGCGACGAACAAGCTGAGTGCGCGGGCGCTGGCGAATACGTTTGGGCCGTTCCCTTCGCGGGCGGCGGCGGAGCGCTACTGCGATGCGGTGCTCGATCTGTTCAAGCTGCGGCGCTGCTATGAAGATTTGCAGGTGAGCCCGGAGCATCCGGGCTGCGCGTATGGCGAGATGAAGAAGTGCATGGAGCCTTGCAAGGCAGCGTGCATGCAGGACGAGTATGCCGCCGAAGCGGCGCGGGTGCAGGCGTTCTTTGCCACGCGCGGTGAGTCGATGCTGAACGAAGTGGCCGTGGAGCGCGATAAGGCGAGCGAAGAGATGGACTTCGAGCGCGCGGCGGAACTCCATGCGAAGTGGGAGAAGGTGAAGGCTGCAGCTGCGCTGGCGGATGAGTTGGTGCGCACGGTGCCGGAGTTGCAAGCGCTTGTGGTGCAGGAAAGCTCGAAGAGCCAGGGTTCAGGGGATGAAGCCGCGGTGTTTCTGCTGGAGCATGGGCAGATTGCCGGGCCGGAAAGGTTATCGACGCTGGGAGTGCGGGCGGTGCGGGAGCAGACGGCGGTGGGGTCGAGCTTGTTTGCGCAGCCGTTGATGCTGTCGGCCGTGCCTTTGGAGCAGGGTGTAGGAGGGAGCGTGCAGGGGGTAGAAAGCTCCTTGGAAGGGGCGGCTGCGGCTGATGCGGCACCTGCGATCGCTGCGGTGTCGCTGCCTCCTGAAGAGCGGGTGCGGGTGTTGGTGGAGCGGTTGGAGAGTCGGGCGCAGAACGAGGTTTCACTGGCGGTGATGTGCGATTTTCTGGCGCTATTTCGGCGGTGGTACTACCGGCCGGAGAAGCAGAGAGCTGGCGAGGTGTTTCTGCCGAACGCGGATGGAAGCTGGCCGGTGCGGCGGGTACTGAATGGCGCGGCGAGAGTGGTGCTGGGTCCGCCGAAGGAGGTGGCTCCGGTGGACCGCGAAGCCGCTGCAGCGATGAAGACGAAGATGCTGCACGAAGGGCGCGAAGGTGTGGAGCGTCTGGTGGCGGTGTTGCCGAAGAGAAAGCGTGGGAAGAAACGCAGCAGTGATGACGACAGCCCTGTTTCGAGAGTTTCATGAGGCACCAGAGGTCTTTTCGGCGCCATTTCCTGCCGTCTCCTCAGCAACCACAGCAGCAGGGCAAAGCTTGACGCGGTAAACTTGAGCCATCCCGAGCGAGTGAGGCATAGAGCATTGGTAGAACTGGCGTTTTCGATTCTTGCAGCGGACTTTGCGCACCTGGCCGATGAGATCAAGCTGGCTGAAGAGGGTGGCGGGACCATCGTCCATGTGGACGTGATGGATGGGCACTTTGTGCCGAACATTACCTTTGGGCCGCCGGTCGTGAAGGCCATTCGCCCGGTCACGAAGCTGCCGCTCGATTGCCATCTGATGATCGAGAACCCGGATGCGTACATCCCCGAGTTTGCCAAGGCGGGCGCGGACATGATCAGCGTGCAGGTAGAGGCTTGCCCACATCTGAATCGGACGCTGCAGCATATTCTCGACCACGGCTGTAAGGCGGGTGTCGTGCTGAACCCGGCGACGCCGATCGGGATGCTGTCCGAAGTGCTGCCGATGGTGGACTATGTGCTGGTGATGAGCGTGAACCCAGGGTTTGGCGGGCAGAAGTTTCTGCCGCGCGCGGTCGACCGCATTCGCCTGCTGGCGCATATTCGCGAAGAGCAGGGGCTGAAGTACCGCATTGAGGTCGATGGCGGGGTTTCGAAGGAGACCGTGGCTTCGGTGGTGGATGCCGGCGCGGATATGCTCGTGGCCGGATCGGCGATCTTCCAGCCAGGCAAGACCGTGGAGAATGCCAAGGAGTTTCTGACGATTGCCCGGGCTGCGGCAGGAGAGTAGCTCCAGGCAGGTCTTAGAGGAAGACGGTAGAGCGTGGATTTGCGGCGGGGTGGTCCTATGGGCTGCCCCGTTTGTTTTGTGGCTGGGAAGCGTCGCCATACGGAGACGGCAGGAATGAACGAAAGCGAACATGGAGAACACGGAGAGGCGCAGAGGAGCATGGAGAAATCCGTGCTCCTTCTTTCTTTTGTGTGAGTTGACAGGGTGTTTTGTGGGTGAGGGAAGCGATTCGCGAGGGGAGCCGTCTAACGGGTTGAGCACGAATTTGTGTAGGGATTTAGAATGGAATGAGTCCCCGCATAGGCGCATTTGGCGCGCTGTCGCGGCGGCGCAATGAGGTTTTCTTTCGATGATGTTTTCCTCCCCGATTCTCCGTCGCTCGGCGCTGGTGATGGCGTTGGCCTCCGGCGCAGCGCTGATGCCCTTTTCTCTGCATGCGCAGGTGACCGGATCGACTACGACGACGACCGACAGCCAGGGCAAGCCGCAGACAAACGTGTCGATGTCGGCACAGTTGCCGGGCAAGAAAAAGAAGAAAGAAAAGGTCAAGAAGGAAGACCGTGTCCAGCAGACGAAGGACACGAAGAAAGAGATCAGGAAGCAGGACAAGTACAACCCCCTGCTGAAGAAAGACGCAACGCTTCCTGATAAGCAGCTTTATGACAAAGCTCTGCTGATGGAGAAGAAGGGTCACTTCGACGTGGCCCGTCTGGACCTGCAGACGTTGCTGAATACGTACCCGGATTCGCAGTACCAGATGCGCGCCAAGCTGGCGATTGCCGATAGCTGGTACCAGGAAGGCGGCTCTGCCGCGCTGGCGCAGGCCGAGCAGGAGTACAAGGATTTCATTACGTTCTTCCCGAACGTACCGGAAGCTGCCGAAGCGCAGATGCGCGTGGGCGACATCTACTTCAAGCAGATGGACGTGCCGGATCGCGATTACGCGAAGGCGATCTCCGCCGAGACGGAGTACCGGACGATGCTGAAGCAGTATCCGGATGCCCCGCCCGCGATTTTGAAGCAGGCCCGGCAGAAGCTGCGCGACGTGCAGGAAGTTCTGGCGACACGCGAGGCTGAGATTGCAGCGTTCTACGCAGGCCATGCGAACTGGGCGGCGTCGATTGCGCGCTACCAGACGGTTGTGGACACGTATCCGCAGTACAGCCACATGGACGATGTGCTGATCGGCATTGGCGACGCGTATGCGACGCAGGCTGCAGCCGTTCGTGCGCGTCCGGTGTGCGCCCCCGGCGTAAAGGTGGCCTGCCTGACCGAAGCGTCGAAGTCGAAGCTGGAGCAGACGTTTGATACGAAGGCAACGGCGGCGTACACCCGCGTTGTCGTCGACCACTCGGCGGCTCCGCATGCTGAGGACGCGAAGGAACGCCTGGCAGCGCTGAATATGCCGATTCCGACGCCGACGCCTGAGCAGGCAGCGGCCAGCGAAGCTCTGGAAGGCAGCCGCGCACAGTACGATCTGCGCAACCGCCTGGAGTTGCTGATCTTCCGCAAGCCGGATACGGTGACTGCGGCGCAGGTAGGCGATCCACCGCTGGAAGATGCTCCGGCAACGACCGCTCCTACGGTCGCAGAGGACATTACGCGCGACTACGAAGTAGCGATCAACCCGAATGCCAAGCCTCTGCCTGCAGCGAAGCCTGTTGTAGCGGCGGACGCCCCGGCAGATGCGGCTCCCGCAGATGTAGCTCCTCCTGTTTCGGCCGCTCCTCCGACGTTGTCGGATGTACCGGCGGCGGGAAGCGAGAATACTTCGGGCACGTCGACGGAGATGGCTCCGGCAGCGACGAGCGGTGGAACTGAGACGGGCGTAGGCGCGACGATCGTGTCGACGGGCGGCGGAACTCCGGCAAGCTCGCTTCCGGCAGCGACGGGCGCAGCCGATGAGAACTATGGCCTGAAGACGGTGAAGCCGAAGACGGATGCGACGCTTGCTCCGGTGGAAGCTCCTGCTGAGGCACCTGATCAGGTGAACGAAGCGAACGGTAAGAGCCAGCCAGCGGCAGAGCAGAAGGCCGATGGAAAGAAGAAAGATCCGAAGCCCGAATTTGACAAGGGTGACGAAAGCTCCAGCAAGCATAAGCCGAAGAAGGGCTTGAAGAAGATCAATCCTTTCTAAGAGCAGAGTGCAGAGCGTAAAAGGGCGGCCAATCGGTCGCCCTTTTACCTTTTGGCGGATGACCTTAGAATGGCGCTCATTGGGCAGGAACGCAGGGTGGAGATGCCCCTACTCCCTACTCCCTACTCCCTACTCCCTACTCCCTACTCCCTAAAAATCTACGCTCTACACTCTTCCCCTCTACACGCTGCCTCCGCTTGTTACCCTAGTAGAGCGATGAATCATGAACTTCCTAAGTCATACGACCCCTCTGCGATTGAGTCCAAGTGGGCTGAATTCTGGGTTAACGAGAAGCTGTTCGATGTAGCCACCCCGGACGCGGATGCGCCGATGCAGAAGGCGTTTGTCCAACTGCTGCCGCCGCCGAACGTCACCGGACGTTTGCACATGGGCCACATGCTCAACCAGACCGAGATGGATATTCTCGCGCGCTGGCACCGCATGAAGGGCGAGCAGAGCGTGTGGGTTCCGGGAACGGACCATGCAGGTATTGCCACGCAGATGATGGTGGAACGCGCGCTGGCCGCTGAAGGCAAGAAGCGCACGGACTTTACACGCGAAGCGTTCACCGAGCGCGTGTGGCAGTGGAAGCAGGAGTACGGCGGCTACATCACCAGCCAGATGCGCCGCCTGGGTGCGAGCGTGGACTGGTCGCGCGAGTACTTCACGATGGACGACAACCTCTCGCACGCCGTTCGCGAAGTGTTCCTGAAGCTGTGGGAGCAGGAGCTCATCTATCGCGGCGCGTACATCGTGAACTGGGACCCTGTCCTCGGTACCGCCGTCTCCGACGTCGAAGTGGAGAACGAAGAGAAGCTTGGCTCCATCTATCACCTGCGCTACGATCTCGCTGACGGTTCGGGCTCGATCACCATCGCAACCACGCGCCCTGAGACGCTGCTCGGCGACGTGGCTGTGGCCGTGAACGCAGAGGATGAACGCTATAAGGCGTTCCTCGGCAAAAAGCTTGTACTGCCACTCGTAGGCCGCGAGATCCCCGTCATTGCTGATGATTGGGCGAATCCCGAGTTCGGCACCGGCGCCGTGAAGGTGACGCCCGCACACGACCCCAACGACTTCGCGATCGGCCAGCGCCATAACCTGCCGCAGCCGTTGATCATGGACACGCAGGCGCGCATTGCGAATACCGGCACAAAGTATGACGGGCTGGATCGCTTTGAAGCTCGCAAGCAGATTCTGGCTGATCTGGAGGCCCTGGGGCAGCTTGTGGCGATCAAGGATCACACGCTGACGCTGCCGGTATCGCAGCGCACGGGCGCGGTGATTGAGCCGCGGCTTTCGATGCAGTGGTTCCTGGCGGTGAACAAGAAGCCGAAGAACGGTGGCGAGTCGATTGCCGAGACCGCGATTGCGGCGGTGCGCGAAGGCCACATCAAGTTCCTGCCGGAGATGAACGCGAAGATCTACTTCGAGTGGATGAATAATCTGCACGACTGGTGCATCTCGCGGCAGCTTTGGTGGGGACATCGCATCCCTGCATGGCACTGCGCGAAGTGCGCAGAGATCAGCGTAGGTCGCGAGACGCCGACGGCGTGCGCGAAGTGCGGCGCGACGGAGCTGGTGCAGGAGACCGATGTGCTCGACACATGGTTCTCGTCGGGACTGCTTCCCTTCACCGTGCTTGGCTGGGATGGCTCGGGCAAGCTGACGGAGGACCTGAAGCGGTTTTATCCGACGGACCTGCTGGTGACGGGCTTCGACATCCTGTTCTTCTGGGTGGCGCGCATGATTATGCTGGGCTCGCACTTTATGCTCGACGTGCCAATGCCGGACGGCTCCAAGCGTACGCTTGCGGATGCGGTGCCGTTCAAGGATGTGTACATTCATCCGCTGGTGCGCGATGCGAACCGCGAGAAGATGTCGAAGACGAAGGGCAATGTGATCGACCCGATCTCGATCGTCGAGAAGTACGGTACGGATGCCGTGCGCTTTACGCTGGCCTCGCAGGCGTCGCCGGGCACAGACATCGCGTTCAATGAGGCCCGTACGGAAGGCTATCGCGCGTTCGCGAACAAGATCTGGAACGCAGCGCGATTCCTGCAGATGAACATCGTGCGTGGAGCGGAGCTTGGCTACACGATTCAGCTTGGCGTGGATGTCTCGGCGGCTCCGCTGGAGACTCGCTGGATGTACTCGCGATTGAACGCGGTGGCGGCTGAAGTGGAGCGCACGCTGACAGCGTACCGTTTCGACGAAGCGGCACAGGCGGTCTATGCGTTCTTCTGGGGTGAGTTCTGCGACTGGTACCTCGAACTCATCAAGCTGCGACTGGACTTCAACGCACCGAAGAACGCAGGCACAGAGCTTTCGCTGAACGCGCTGGTGTCGGCGTTTGAAGCGGCGCTGCGGTTGCTGTCGCCGTTCATGCCGTTCCTGACGGAAGAGCTGTTCCATGCGCTGTATGCTTCGATCGGTGCGGAGTTGCCGGCGAAGTCGGTGGCGCTGACGCGCTATCCGCAGCCTGTAGACTTCCCTGCCGATGCGGTGGCTGATGCCGAGATGACGACGCTGCAGGACCTGATCGTGACAGTGCGTGGTCTCCGCAAGGAGATGGGCGTACCGGAGAAAGAAGCCGCTCCGATTGCGGTGCATTCGACGGGCGATGCAGCCAAGTTGGCCGTAGAGCACGCGGAGATCCTGTCGAAGCAGGCCCGAGTGAGCGCAGTGGAAGTTGCGACAGTGCCTCCGCAGGGTGATGGCGTGCGGTCGACGGCGAACTTCGATGTCGCGGTAATGTATGAGCGGCAGATTGATGTGCCCGCCGAACGCGAACGCCTGACGAAGGAGATTGCAAAGCTGAACAAGGGGCTGGAAGCAGCGTCGAGACAGCTTGGCAGCGAGAGCTTCCTGGCGAAAGCCCCGGCGCATGTTGTCGACGGGCTGAAGAAGCAGGCCGCGGAGAACGAAGCGCTAAAGGCGAAAGCAGAAGCTGCGCTGGCGGCTCTGCCAGCGTAAGCACCTTGTAACGCAGAAGCGGCCGAGTGATCGGCCGCTTCTGTGCGTTGGTGCAGAGAAAAAACGCGGTCCGACCGTCCGTTAGCCCGGACCGCGAAAGTGGAGAGGAAACACGCGGGCCTGTGCTGGCTTTGCGTTGCAAGCCGAGCCCCGCTGCGGGCTTTGTTCCTCGTGAAGCCACGGTAGCAAAGAGCGCAGACGGGAAACACCTCCCAGATAGGGGGTGCGGCAGACAGAAACTGCACGACCGCAAACAACATGACTGCAAACGGCATGATTACAAACAGCCAGGCCACAAACAGCGAGGCCGCCAGGGCGTATTCGCCGGGGCGGCCTGCTGTTTCGCGTCATGTCATCGTTGCGGTGGGCTTTTCAGTCGTGAGGTAAAGGTACGAAACCGATGCAACGATGCGCGAAGAAGTGTTCATGGATGAGGAAACGTGGAGGGCTCGAGGTTGTGATGCTAGTGGCCTCGGTTGAAGTCTCCACGATAGGCGTTGTGTGAGTCCGCACGGTCGGCAACTGCGCGAAGATCGCCTTGCGGCCGGGTGTGCTCGTGGCCGCGCAGGGAGGAGCCTGCACTCTTCCTACTCGCAGCAGGATTGCTGCGCTGGTCGTTCGCGATCATCGCCTGTTTGCCTGCGTTGGACGCTTGCTTGGACATGATGCGCTCCCTTCCGGGGTTGAGGCAGCCGCTGATGGCCGCGCTACACACATAGAGACGCCGCCGGATAGCTTTGCGTTATCTGCGGCGAGCAAATTCCTGAGCCGTTTCCTGTGGGGTGAGGCCAGGTTTTGATGCGATGGATTTCTGCTCCACCTCGATCGAAACGTTCTCATGCTTGATGTCGAGACGGAGCCGGTTGAAGAGGCTCATGTAGACGTTCGCGATCCAGACGAGGGCGAACCAGGCGAGCAGGTAGCCGCGCCAGCCGGTGAAGAGAAGCTGGAAGTCAAAGAGCAGCAGAGCGAGCGCCGAGACGTAGTGCGAGAAGCAGTACTCGCAGGTGAAGAGGTAGAAGAACTTACGCTTGGGCAGCGCGGTGGCGGTCTGCGACTGCTGCTTACAGTACTCGCGCGGCTCGCGGAAGACCTCTTCGTGGGTGACGGTCCAGGCGACGCAGGCGACGGGCACGGCAAGGAGCAGAAGTATCGCAGTCTGGTGCAGCAGAGGGATGGAGAGTTCCGTCGCCATGCTGAGTTTGGATGCGAGTAGCATCAGGGATGACGATGGTTGCGATAGACAAAATTGACAGGACGAAGCTGGCCGGAGGGCTGGTAGGAACGCGCTTTGCAGGCAAGGTGCGGCACTTCGAGACGATTGGCTCGACGAATACGGAGCTGCTGGCAGCAGCCGCAGAGGGCGCTGCCGAGGGCACGGCGTATGTTGCCGACGAGCAGACAGCGGGGCGCGGCCGTGGAGGCCATGCGTGGCACTCGGCTGCGGGGGATGGGCTGTATGTATCGGCGCTGGTGAAGCCTTCCCTGAAGCTTGCGGATGCGTTGCTGCTCTCCCTGGCGACGGGGCTTGCGGTGCAGCAGGCGGTGCGCGAGGTAACGGCGGTGACGCTGGATATTCGCTGGCCGAACGATCTGATGTTCGCGGGCGCGGATGGCGTGACGCGGAAGTGCGGCGGGATCCTGGTGGAGACGGCGGTGGAGCCGGGGCCGGAGCCTGCGTTGCGCTACGCCGTGGTGGGTGTGGGCCTGAACGTGCACCATGCGGCGTTTCCGCCGGAGCTGGAGAAGCTGGCGACGTCGTTGCGGTTGGCGAGTAAGCTGTCGGTGTTTCGCACTCCCCTGCTGCTGGCGATGCTGCGGAACCTTGACCTGGAGCTGACGCGGCTGGAGGCAACCACGGACGGCCATGCGCGGCTGCAGGAGAGGTTCACGGCTGCGTCGACCTGGGTGCGGGGCAAACGTGTGAGTGTGCCGGAGGACGGCGGCTATACTGGGGAAACTTCCGGACTGGATGACCGCGGGTATTTGCTCGTCGCAGGTGACGATGGGCGAACACGGACGGTGCGCTCCGGAGGCGTACGCGAGCTGTGACGGGCGGGTGCAATTTCAAGACGAGGCGGGCAGGCACAGGATGCTACTGGCACTCGATGTAGGCAATACAAATACGGTGATGGGGTTGTACCGTCCGGCGAGCGCAGAGACGCCCGCGACGATGGTGGCGGACTGGCGCATCACGACGCCGACGCGCGAGACCCCTGATGAACTTGGTGTGCTGTTTCAGACGCTGTTTGCGATGCGCGGACTGACGACGGACATCGTTACCGGTGTGGCTGTGTCTTCGGTTGTACCGCCGCTTGATCCGACTCTGCGCAAGCTGTGCGAGACGTACTTTAAGGTGCGGCCGCTGTTTATCGAGCCGGGCGTGAAGACAGGGCTGCCGGTGCTGACCGATAACCCCAGCGATGTGGGTGCGGACCGTGTGGTGAACTGCGTGGCGGCGTACGACCTGGTGGGCGGCCCGACGATTGTGGTCGACATGGGAACGGCGACGACGTTCGACGTGGTGAGCAAGAAGGGCGAGTTTCTGGGCGGAGCGATTGCTCCGGGGCTGGGGATTTCCGCCGACGCGTTGTTTGCCCGTGCGGCACGGCTAACGCGCGTGGAGATTAAGAAGCCCGCAAAGATTATTGGCACGTCCACGACGGACAATATTCAGATTGGGTTGTACTACGGCTACATCGGCTTGATCGACGGCATCCTGGAGCGCATGATTGCGGAGCTTGGGCCGGAGACGAAGGTGATTGCAACGGGAGGCCTGGCGAAGCTGCTGGCTGCGGACTGCAAGTACCTGAAGCAGGTGGACGATATGCTGACGCTGACCGGGTTGCGACTGATCTGGGAACGCAATGAAGAGCGACGGAGAAGATAGAGCGTAGAGGACTAGAGTGTAGAGCGTAGAGTGCGGCTTGCGGTGGTGAGCGGTGTTTGGCTATGCAGTTTGCTCACGAGTCTCGTCGTTCTGTCCGCTTGCGCGTCGCTTTTACGCTCTACTTTCTAACCTCTATTTTCTGACTTCTAATGAATTACTTCGAATACTTTAGTGAAATTGAAGAACGGTTCAGCCAGCGGCGTGGATCGATTCTAATGTTGTCGACGCTTGACTGGGCGTTGATTGAGACCTGGCGTGAGGCAGGGATTCCGCTGGAAGCGGTGTTGCGCGGGATTGATTGCGCGTTCGACAAGTACGACGCCAAGGCTTCGCGTGCGAAGGGTCGGACGCAACGGGTGAACGGGCTGGCGTGGTGTTCGCAGGCCGTCATGGAAGCTGCCGAAGAAGCAGTGGAAGCGGCAACCGGCGCGTCGTTGAACGTGAAGCGGAGCGATGCGACGGAGAGCGGCTTTGAGCAGGAGCGCGTTGCGGTGTTTCTGGAACGCAATGCGGACGCGTTGACGAAGAGTGCGGCGATGAAGCTGGCAGGCTCCGCAGAGACGGTTGGAGCCGCAGCGACAAAGCTGCGTGGGCTGGCGCAGGAGATGCGTGCGGAAGCCGGGTTGGCGTTGGACGAACTGGACCGCACGCTGACCGTAATGGAAGAGCGGCTGGTCGCTGCGGTACGCGCGGCCGTGAGCGAGGACGAGATGGTGGAGCTTCGCGGACAGGCCGAGGGTGAGCTGGCTCCGTATCGTGCGAAGATGGCACCGGCGCAGTTGAAGACGATCGTCGCGCAGTTTGAGCAGAAGCGTTTGATGGAACGCTACAAACTGCCGAGATTGAGTTTGTTTTACATGGGGCACGAATGAGCAAGGCGAAGAAGCTGCGACTGACACAGGCGCTGTACGGTGGAGAGGTTCTGACCGAGGACGGCACGTGGCGCATTCCCTTCGGGATTCCCGGAGAGTCCGTTGCCATTGCGGGTGACAACCTGTCGCTTGTGGAGAAGAGCCCGGAGCGTGTGTCGCCAACGTGCGTTCACTTTGGCAGCTGCGGTGGATGCCAATACCAGATGGCGAGCTACGACGAGCAGTTGCGGATGAAGCACAGCATCCTGCGCGATGAGTTGCGCGAGGCCGGCGTGAAAGAGGTTCCGGAAATTTTCGCGCAGCGCACCGGTGAGCCCTACGGCTATCGCAATCGCATCCGCCTACGCGTGGAACGCGAGGATGGCAAGCTGCACTTTGGCTACAACAGGCGCGGCACGGCGACGTTTCTGCCGGTGACGATGTGCCCCATCGCTGCCGATCCGTTGTGGAGTGTCGTAGAGGCGTTGCAGCGCGTGGCTGCTGAGAATGTGGACGCGGCAGCGTGGCTCGAAGCGGCAAAGGACGTCGAGTTGTTTGCGAACGAGGCGCTCGACAAGGTACAGATGACGCTGCTCTGCCCTCCTCGCACGAAGCAGGCGCAGGGAAGCTTCGTCCGCATGATGAAGGCGGTGAGTGAAGCTGCGCCGAGCGTTGTAGGTGCGGGTGCAGTCGCGGTCGATGCCAAGGTCGGACTGACGGGCAAGGTCTTTGAAGAGTGGGGCGCAGCAGGGCTGAGCTATCGCGTGGGCGAGGAGAGCTACTGGGTTTCACGCGGCGGCTTCTTCCAGGTGAACCGGTTTCTGTTGCCGGAGCTCGTAGAGTTGGTGACCGCAGGGCGAAGCGGCACGCTGGCGTGGGATTTGTTTGCGGGTGTGGGCTTGTTCTCGCGCGTACTGGCGCGGAGCTTTGCGCAGGTGACGGCGGTGGAGTCGCATCCCGGCGCGGCAAAGGACCTGGCGACGGCGTTGAAGAAGCTGGGCAAGGAGCATCGCGCGGTAGAGTCGACGACGCTGGCATTTTTGCAACGTGCGGTGATGGAGCGCGAGCTGCCAGAGTTGGTGGTGCTTGATCCTCCACGGGCTGGTGCGGGCGAAGAGGCTTGCGAGCTGCTGGTGAAGATGCAGCCGAAGACGGTGGTGTACGTCTCGTGCGACCCGACGACGCTGGCACGCGATTGGAGCGTGCTGGAGCAGGGCGGCTATCGTGCGCAGGGCGTGACGATGGTGGACCTGTTTCCGCAGACGTTTCATATGGAGACGGTGGTGGTCTTCGAACGTCAAGCGTAATGCTCTGAGATTCAAGCGCAAAAATAACGAGGAGCACGGAGGTATTCGTGCTCCTCGTTGTTTTTGTGGCCGAGCGGTGAGGGCAGCACTACACTGGGGAGCAAACCATCACGCGTAACGAGTGGCGCTTCCCTTCATGCTGAGTTCAGGTGCCCGAAGATTTTGGATGATGTATCCGCCTGCCGTGGAGCCGCTGCGCTTTCGGCAGATGCCGATGCTGGCCGCTGCGATGGCGTTTGCCGCAGGCGAGATCGTGGCGCGGCATTGGATCGCAGCGGCTCGCCTGTACGTCGCGCTGGCATTGCTGTTGGTGATTGCAGTGGTGGCGATGTGGACAGCGCGGCGCGTGATGCTGTGGGCGGTGCTGGCGTTGTGGGTGGCGGTAGGGGCGTTTGCCCTGCAGGTGACTCCGCAGCCGATGCGGCAGGTCAGTGCGGCACGCTATGCGGATGGGTTGAGCCGCGAGGTTGTGGGCGAAGTAGTGGACGTTCGCCCGATGACACCCCAGAGCGAGAGCGATGCGGATGGCGCAGCGTTGCAGCCATGGGAGATCGAGCCGGGTGGATGGGAGCAGGAAGCCGAGCCTGCTCGGACGCTGGTGGATGTGAAGCTGCGTGCAGTGGAGGAGGTGACTCCTGACGAGGCACACATGCGGCCGATGAACGGCGGCGTTCGCGTGATGTTGCGGGGAGAGGCTCCGGCGCTGCGTTGTGGCGACGTGCTGCGCCTGCCAATGCGATTGCAGGTGCCGGACGAGTATCGCGACGCGGGCGCGTGGTCACGGCGGGAGTTTCTGCTGCAGCAAGGCATCGGGCTGGAGGCGAAGGCTGCGGGCGAGAAAGTGATCGTGGCGCAGCATGGGCGGGTCTCAGCCACTTGCCATCTGCGGGAGGCGCAGCGGTGGGCTGTGGCGAGGATGGACCGGTTCGTGCAATGGCAGCGGACGTTGCGGTGGCCGAAATCGTTGCGGCTGCGAGCCGGCGATGAAGGCACGCTGCAGGCGATGCTCTTCGGCGAACGCAGTGGACTGGCGATGAACTGGCGGCAGGAGTTGGAGCGGACAGGGACGTTTCATCTCGTCGTTGTCTCGGGGCTGCATGTGACGCTGCTGGCCGGAGCGTTGCTGTGGCTGCTGCTGCGGCTGCGTGTGCCGGAGCGAGTGGCGATTCCTGTAACGCTGCTGCTGATGCTAGGATTCGCGCTGCTCACAGGCTTTGGAGTGCCGGTGCAGCGGGCGCTGTTGATGTGTGCGGTGTACCTGCTGGCGAGGATGCTGCAGCGCGAACGGTCGGCGATGAACGCGCTGGGCATGGCGGCGATGGCGGTGTTGCTGCTCGATCCTCGGGCGCTGTTTACGGCGAGCTTTCAGATGACGTTCTGCGTGATTGTGGCCGCCGCTGGCGTGGCGGCACCGATCGCCGAGCGAAGCTATGGGCGCTATCACGTGACGCTGAATACGTTGAAGAAAGTGGAGGCCGATGCATGGCTTGCACCGGATCTGGTGAGCTTTCGCGTTGCCGTACGGTTGTGGCGAGCGGTGCTGCGCGATGGCGTGTGGAGGCCGCTGGGGGCTTGCGTGGTTCCGGCGCTGCGATTGTTCTTCACGCTGTGCGATGCCCTGCTGTTTGGAGCAGCGGTAGAGCTGTGCATGGCTCTGCCGGTGGCCGTGCACTTCCACCGCGCGGCGTTGCTGGCGCTGCCGGTAAACGTGGTGGCCGTGCCGCTGATGTTTGTGCTGCTGGTACTGACGGTCGTGATGTTTCTGCTGTCGCTGATGAGCGCGTGGCTGGCTGCGCCGGTGGCGGCGATCGTGGCGCTGGGGCTGCACTTTTTGCAGGCGATTGTGGGCCATGCGGGTGGGCTCTCGGCGGCGGAGTGGCGTTTGCCGGGGCCGGATGCGGTGCGCGTTGTGGCCGCGTGTGCGGCGATAGCCGTGGCGTGCTGGGCGCTGCGGGCGAAGGCTCGATGGGCGTGGAGTGGGGCAGCGGTTCTTGCAGCGGCGATGGCGTTTGCAGTGCTGTGGCTGCCGCGGCCGCAGTTCTCAGCGGGGCTGCTGGAGGTGACGGCGGTGGACGTTGGGCAGGGCGATTCTTTGCTGGTGGTGACGCCGGAGGGCAGGACGCTACTGGTGGATGCGGGCGGGCCGGTGGGTGGGGTTCGACCACAGGAACGTTGGGATATAGGCGAGGATGTGGTCTCACCCTATCTGTGGTCGCGCGGAGTGGCGCGGTTGGATGCGATGGCGTTGACGCACGCGCACAGCGACCACATGGGTGGGATGCTGGCAGTACTGCGGAACTTTCGTCCGCGCGAGCTGTGGCTGAGCGTGGCGCCGGGCAAGGCAGAAGGGCTGCAGAGGCTGGTCGCCGAAGCGCAGCAGATGGGGGTGCGGGTGCGTTGGCTGCGAGCAGGGGACGCTCCTGCGCCGGGGGTCGTGGTGCTCGCTCCTGAGGCTGGGTACAGCAACCCGCGCGAGGCGGCGAACAATGATTCGCTGGTGCTGGACGTCCGAGCAGGACACGCTGAGGCGTTGCTGGAAGGTGATGCGGAGCGGAGCAGCGAAGCGGCGATGGTGGCAAACGGAAAGCTGCATCCGGTAACGCTGCTGAAGGTGGGGCATCATGGCAGCCGGACGTCTACGACCGAAGCGTTTGCGGCTGCGGTGAGACCAAAGGCGGCGATGGTGAGTGTGGGTAGACGGAATACGTTTGGGCATCCGCGGTGGGAGGTGTTGGAAACACTGGAGATGGAAGGCACGAGGGTGTTTCGGACGGACCGGCTCGGGGCGGTGACGGTATTGATGGATCCGGCAACGGGTGGCTTTCGCGAGACCGATGCGATGGGGAGATGACGTGGCGAGGAAGGGAGAGTCTTAACGTAACGTTCACGAAGTTTTCCCGCGAAGTACGCGACGGGAGCGGAGGCCGGGGGCGGGGTTGAAGGCCATCCTAATTCCGAAAAGGCGAACGCACTTGAGCACGCAGACGCGGGGTGCAGAACGCCACAAGGGCAGAGCCGAAGCTCTGCCCTTGTGACATGGAGTTGGTGGTTGGGTTACGGGAGGACAACCGGCCCGATGAGCGGGGTTTTGACCGGGACAGCCGGGCCGATGAACTCCGTCAGCGTGTTACTGCCGAAGCTGGCAACCCAGAGATTGCCCGATTGGTCGATGGCGATGCCAAAGGCTTCGAGCAGGTCGGCGTCCGGCGCAAAGCCGCTTGTGCCGGAGATCGCCTGGCCGGGCGTGGCAGTGCTTGCGCCAGCCACTGCGGAGATGCCGGGGGCACGGTAGTTCGAGATCCACGGCGTACCGCCACCGTCGATGGCGATGCCCTGCGGATGCGTGACGCCGGCACCGGCGTAGCCCGTGGAGCCGGAGACGACCGTACCTGCGCTGGAGACAAGGCCGATCGTATCGCCGTAGTAGTTGGCGGTCCAGACGTTGTCCTTTGCGTCGATAGCGACGGCACTGGGACCGCGGCCGACGGTGTAGCTGACGAAGGAAGAGCCGTCCGCGGCAACGCGGACGACCGTGGAGTCGGACTGATTGGTGACCCAGCCGCGACGCTGTGAGTCGACCGCTACAGCGACCGGGAAGATGAACTGCGCGGTGGTGTAGCCTTCGGTGCCGGAGAGCGGAGTGCCGCTGTTGTCCAGCAGCGTGAGGTGCGAGTTGCCATAGTCAACGACCCAGGCGACGCCCGTGGTGTCATGCGCAACGGAAATCGGGAAGTTGAGGCCTCCGGAGGTGTACGGCGACCCCGTGCCGATGGCTCCGGCAGAGGTGAAGACCGAGACGGTACCTATACCGCTGGGACCACCTTCTTCGTTCGCCACCCAGAGCGAGTCGTTCTTATCGACCGCTGCTCCGTAGGAGTTCTCCAGGCTGTTTCCGGTGAGTCCGGAGGAGAAGACAGCGGAACCGGTATTGGTGAAGAGACTGGCGACCGCAAAGTAATTCGCAACCCAAACACGGCCGAGGGAGTCGATGGTGACCGTGGTCGGGTTGCTCATGCCGCCGCCGCTGTAGGTGCACCAGAGCATCCAGTCAGAGGGCTGCGTTGTGGACTGCGGCGCGTAGGTGCTGAGGCCAGAGGCCAACGCGTACATCGCCCCGGTGTCGAGGCCGGGGTTCTTCGCCAGGTTCAGAATCGCGTCGAGGGTGTTGGTGGGCGCGAGGCCGTTGACCGTCGCCGCAGAGTAAAACGACGAGCAAGCCGTGCCGGTGGGGCTGGTAGCGGTCAGGCAGGCGTTCATTACGTTCGCCAGCAGGTTCATCTTCTGCGTGGGAGCGACACCGTTGGAGGGGAAGTTCGCACCGGGCAGCGTGCCGCTGGCAGGGTTTGCCAGGTTCTGGAAGGTATTCGACGCCAGAGTAATGCCGCTGAGGTTCGTCGAAGTCGCACCCATCTTCGCTCCAGCCGTGAGGAACTGCTGGAAGGCGTAGGCCGAGGCCACGGTCGAAGCTTCGTTTATGACCAGCGACGAGGTCGTCGCGATGTTGGAGCAGGCACCGACCGAGGACATCAGCACCGATCCGGTATTGGTGACCGCCGAGGTCGAGCCGACCTTGCCACCCGTGGCAACAAAGTAGGTGATCGCCGTAGGCGAAGGGCAGGTGTAGGAAGCGGTGCTCAGATCAAAGGCACCGCTGGCGTCCGTCGCAAGCGGGGTGGTGAGCAGCGCGGTGGGTGCCAGACCGTTGCCAGTAGTTCCGGCTGCGTAGATCTGCACGCTCGCGCCGATAACAGGCGACGTTCCAGCGATGACGCCGGTGTAGGGGGAGGCGTTGATCGTCAGGCTGACGGTTCCGGTTCCGCTCTCTACGGGGTTGGTGGAGTCTGTCACTTTCACGGCAATGCTGTACGTTCCGGCTGCGGTGGGGATTCCCGAAAGCGTGCAGCCGCTGGCGAAGGAGAGGCCACCGGGGTAAGACCCCGACGCGAGCGAGCAGGTGTAGGGAGAGGTTCCCTGGGTGACCGTGAGCGCAGAGCTGTACTTTGTTCCAACCGCGCCAGCAGGCAATGTCGTCGTCGTAATGATGGGCGGAGCCGGGTTGACCAGAATGCTGATCGTCGCGGTGCTGGTGAGCGTCGGCGAGGACGAGTCAGAGACAGAAACCGTAAAGGAGGAAGAACCCGCAACGAGTGGTGTTCCGCTGATGACGCAGCCGCTGCTCACCACCAGACCGCTGGGGGCTGCTCCCGAAGAAACCGTACAGGTGTAGGCAGCCTTTCCACCGCTGATCACGATGGCCTGGCTATAGGCCTGGGTCGCGATACCTGTGGCATAGGCTCCGCCGGTAACGGTGAGCGGAGTCGTCGGCGTGGTGGTGCTCGACGTACTACCGGAGCAACCGGTGAGAAGCACGGCGACAGGAACGAGGGAGGATACGACCCGCAGGAAGGTACGGCAAGAAAGCATGTGGCACCTGGTGTAAAGCTGAATCAACCGCGACACGCAGCCGCAGAGGTTCTGGAAGTTTGCGATGAGGCTATCACGCCTCGCAAGCTCAACGATAGGGTGCGGTGAAGTCATTCAGCCGTGCGGCGGCAAGAAATTGCCGCAAATTCTGGGTCAATTCTGCCCGGGCCCGGTCGGGGGCCATCGCCGTATCCGTCGTTTCCGTACGCAGAAGCACCGGCATCACCCGGTTGGGGTCCTGCTCCAGAAGCGCATGGGTATCCGGATGGCTATAGACCAGGCCGAAGTGGCGGGCAGGCGAAGAGTGCTGGCCACAGCTTCCGTTTTCGCAAAGCGTTGTGGCCTCAAGGTACTGCGTGGCACCGTCGTTGAAGAAAGAGCCGACGAAGGCTGCTTCGCCAGCGGCTGTGCGCAGCGGAAGGTCCCCATGCCAGAGCCAGTCTTCCCCGCGCGCGGAGTGGCAGATCAGCGTGTCATGCGCTCCGAGAACCGGAGAGATCCCTACAGAGACCACCGGGCCACCACCGACAGGCGTGTAATCGGCCCAGTAGAAGATCAGTGGCCCGGTCACAAGGTACTCGTTCCACTCCCGGCTTAGCTTCCAGTCGCCGATCTGCTTCGGGAAGTTGCCGAGAGCTTTGGGGTCATTCACTACATTCTTGTGGCCGCGTTCCGCGATCAGAGCGCGGGCGTAAGAGATACTGCCCACCGCGAAGATAAGCAGTAGAGCGGTAAAACGCACCAGGAAAGACGAAGTCGATACGCGCTCGCTGCGCGGCTCGGAGCGAACAGGCAAAGGCGGAGGACGAAGATCGCCCGTCGCGCTGAAGCGGCGAACAAGCGAGAAAAAGAGCGTCGTCGCAAAGAAGAAGAGGCAGGCCCCGATGATGTAGTCGCCCATCTCGGCTCGGTTCTGCAGCCAGGTGATGTGCAACGCCACAATGTAATACAGCACCAGAACGCACAGGCGAACGAGGTTGAACACGTAGCCGAGCAGGATGGCGCAGAGCGTCACCATCACGATGACCCGCGTGCGGAAGCGGTAGACGTATCCCGCGATCAGCGCGATGAAGCCCATCGTGATGGAGCCGCGGATGCCGTTGCAGCCCGGAGCGATGAACATGCCGAAGTCCGGCGTAAACATCAGGCGGAGTTGATCGGGCGAGAGCTTCTGCCCCAGGGCGTGGGCGAAGCCGCGGGCGATTGCCGCAGAGGCATGCTGCAGCGGCAGATCCACCACGAGATTAAACGTGTGCGGAACCGGGTTTACAAACCAGGTGAGCAGGATAGGAAACAGCGCGGCGCGGTACAGCCGGGTCCCGCCAAAAAGCAGAACGACGCCCGAGGTGTACGCCAGCGCAACCAGCGAGTGTGGCGGCAGAAAGATCGCCCAGGATGGCGAAAGGATAAGCTCCAGGACCGCGTGGTCACGAACGTGAACCAGCACGATGGTGGCCACAAGAACGACCAGCCCCCACCAGGTGCCACGCATCTCCCAGTCCAGCGAACGCCAGGCACGCAGGATGAGGATAAGGCTGACCACCGGGATAAAGGCGCCAATGGACTTCAGCGGATCTGTAAGCCAGAGCGCCCACAGATAACCTGCCGTGGAGAAGATGGAGAACACGCCCACAATGGCAAGGAGCGCTGCAAGCACCACAAAAGGAGGCATCCGAAGAACGGATACGAGGCGCGCCTTAGTCGATGGTTGAGTACGCGCACCATCGACTGCTGAAGGAGATAGCATCGTGAACGAATCAGCCTGACGCAGGGCTCAGGCGCGGCACTAACCGGCGAGCCCTCCGCGAAGGGTTAGCGGCGGAAGCGCCCACGCAAGGCAGCGAAGGCAGCGCCTGCGGAACCAACCAGCATCAAGATCGCCGTCGGGTTCTCCGGCGAGTTAACGCAGCCGCCCTGGGCAAATGCGGGTGCTGCAACAGACAGAACAAACACGACCGACAGCACCGAAAGCAAAGTCTTCTTCATCAGAGGCCTCGTACAACACCGAAGTGCTGCTTTGATTTATATCAACGTACGACAAATATACCGAAATCCGGCAACAGCACGATAAAAACTACTTCGGAGGCCGAAAATCAGCCACCTTATTCCGTCCTGCGCCATAGGAGCCGGGGAATTGTTCAAGGCGCTGAAACCATTGATTTCAAGCACGGTAGACAAGGCCGTTGAACAGCAGATGGTACTTGTACTGCATTCGAGCAGCCGTTAGCAAGCTGAATTCCTCTTCAGGCGTGAATGCTGGCAGCGCGCTCGGAGTGTCCGCTGAGATCCGAAGCACGGGCTTCGGCATACGCCGCAGCACCGAGAAGAGCGCAGGTATCGTCCAGGATAACGCGCACGGGCATGGACTCCAGCATGGGCGAGAGACGACCCTTATCGAGGAATGCCTTGGTAAACTCGCCATTCTTCATCGTCTTCAGAATCTTGGGAGCGATGCCACCGCCAAGGTAGACGCCGCCGTTGGCGAGCACTTTGAGGGCAACGTTGCCAGCTTCAGCCCCGAAGCTGGAGACAAACATCTCAAGCGTTGCGGCGCAGATCTCACTGGAGCCGTCTTCGCCGCAGGTGCCGATGACCGCGTTGGGGTCTTCGTTCTGCATGCGTTCGTGCAGCCACTGCGGCTCTTCCATCTTCTGATCGTCGCGCAGGAAGGCGTAGATGTTCTTGATGCCGAGACCAGAGACAACGCGCTCAAAGCTGACGCGGCCGTTCAAGGTGCGGCGAAGGTAGTTCAGCAGAGCAATCTCGCGCTCGTTGCGTGCAGCGAAGTCGCTGTGGCCGCCTTCCGAGGGGATCGGCCGGTGCTGCTGACGGGTGGGGTCCCAGATGAGCAGCGCTTCTCCAAGGCCGGTTCCTGCCGAAACAAGGCCGCGGTGACCGACGTTGCTGGGGTCGCCCACGTGCAGGGTTTCCACCTTGTCGGCGGCGAGTTCCGGGATGCCGTAGCCGTTGGCCTCAAGGTCGTTGATCAGGAAGATGTGCTCGATATCGAGGGACTTCTGCAGGTCGCGAGAGTCAAGCGTCCAGGGCAGGTTCGTCAGCTTCAGGCGACCGTCGCGGACGGGGCCGGGGCAGCCGAAGCAGCTCGCCATGATGTCCTTCTTTTGCGACTCGTAGCCTTCGAGAAACTTGTTGACGACAGCGTCGAGCGTGGCGAACTCGCTGGCGGGAAATTTCTGGTCGCGAACCGGCTGCAGCTTGCCACCGGTGAAGTTATAGAGCGCGAGATGTACTTTGGTGCCGCCGACGTCGCCTGCAAGAATCATGGGGTGTTACGGTCTCCTAACCGCTATTTCAAGGTACATGAAATGTAGATGGAAGGAAGAAAGGCGAGGAAGCAGGGCGTAGGAGTAACGCTCCCTACTTCCTGCGACCCCGCCTCTTTCCTTCTTCGTCGCTTCCACTAAATTTCCAGCGTACCGACCTTGCGCGTGCCATGCGTGGTCGTGAAGACCTCCGTGGCTACGGGCAGTTTGGCAGCGGCTGCCTCGTCCAGCAGGTAAAGCAGCTTGCTGGTGTTGGGACGAATGAGCTGTGAGGGGTACTCGTCAACGTTGCGCTCGCCGAGCAGGACGTGTGCGAGCACTTCGGCCTTGTCCGCGCCGGCGATGCCGAAGGCAACTTCGGCCCCGTCGTTAATGACCGGCCAGGTGAGCGTGATGCGCCAGGTGTCCTTCTGCGGAACATGGTTGGCGATGACGATGCGGCCCATCTCGTTGATGCCTTCCGTGTGCGGGAAGAGCGAGGCGGTGTGACCATCGGGCCCCATACCCAGCCAGACGAGGTCGAAGCGCGGCGACTCAGCTCCTTCGAGCTTCAGCGCGTTGCGGATCGTGGCTTCGTAGCGCGAGGCGGCCTCTTCAGGGTCAAGCTCACCTTCCATGCGGAAGACGTTTGCCGGAAGAATCGGCACCAGGTCGAGCAGAAGCTGCTTGCAGACGCCGTAGTTCGATTCGGGGTCCGTCGGCGGAACGCAGCGTTCGTCCACCCAGAAGAGCTGGAGCTTGTCCCACGGCACGGTGTTCAGGAAGGGGCCGGCGGGATCGGCGAGGAGCTTGAACGCGGCCTGCGGGGTGGAACCACCCGAGATGGCGATGCGGGCGATGCCGCGGTTGGCAACGGCGTGCTCCACGCGCGAAGCAAAGTAGCGAGCCGAGGCCAGAGCCATGTCGGCTGCCGTGGGAAAGACCTGGTAGGTAACGTTGACAGTGCGAGGCATGGGGGCTCCAAAAGCAGAGTGTAGAGATAAGAGTGTGGAGCGTGGAACGCCCCGGAATCACAGTGGTGGCAGCAATGGCAAAAGGGTAGAGGCGAGCGAATATTTACGCTCCACACTCTACCCTCTACGCCCTGTCGTTACAGCTTGTGCCAGTTACGGCCGTCGCGCGCCAGTAGATCATCGGCACACTTCGGGCCCCAGGTGCCGGACTCGTAGTTCGGGAAGTCCTTGGGCGGGTTTGCTGCCCAGGCTTCGAGAATCGGGGTCATCAGCGCCCAGGTGGTTTCAACACCTTCACGCTCGGCGAAGAGCGTGCCGTCGCCCAGCATGGCGTCGAGCAACAGGCGCTCGTAACCGTTTGCCGAGCTCTTGCCGAAGGCGTCCGCGTAGCTGAAGTGCATCTCTACCGGCTTGACGTTGGTGGTCGGGCCGGGGATCTTCGCACCGAAGCTGAGCGTGATGCCCTCGTCCGGCTGAATGCGAAGCTGAAGCACGTTCGGCTGGATCTTGCCGTCGGTGGCGTTGTTTTTGAAGAGGTGCAACGGCGGCTGCTTGAAGACAACCGTGACTTCCGTCACGCGCTTCGCGAGACGCTTGCCCGCACGGATGTAGAACGGCACACCAGCCCAGCGCCAGTTCTCGATTTCGAGCTTCATGGCAGCGTAGGTTTCGGTGGTCGACTCCGGGTTGACGCGATCTTCCTGGCGGTAGCCGATGACGCTCTGGCCGTCGACCGTGCCCGCAGCATACTGGCCGCGAACGGTGTCGGTGACCGGGATCGGCTCAATGGCCTTCCAGACCTTCAGCTTCTCCGTGCGTACGGCCTCGGAAGCAAAGCTGTCAGGTGGCTCCATCGCAACGAACGAGAGCACTTCCATGACGTGGTTCTGCAAAACGTCACGCAGTGCGCCAGCCGTCTCATAGAACGGGCCGCGCCCTTCGATGCCGATGGACTCAGCAGCGGTGATCTCGATGTGGTCGATGAAGTTGCGGTTCCAGATGGGCTCAAAGAGCGCATTACCGAAGCGGAAGACGAGGATGTTCTGCACCGTCTCCTTGCCGAGGTAATGGTCGATGCGGAAGATCTGGTTTTCCTTGAGCACCGCGTTGATTTCGGTGTTCAGCTTCTTCGCGCTTTCAAGATCGACACCGAAAGGCTTTTCGATGATGACGTTCGTCCACTTTTCGTCGGTGGTCTCGGTCATACCGTGCTTTTGCAGGCGCTGCGCGATGTCGGCGAAGTACTCGGGGGCTACAGCGAGGTAGAAAAGGCGGTTGCCCTTGGTGCCAAGCTGGCCGTCGAGTTCGGCGAGGAAGCCCTTGAGCTTCTCAAAGCCAGCGTCGTCGTCAAAGTTCGTGGCAAAGTACTTGACCTTGTCCATGAAAGGCTTGAGTGCGGAGTCGCCCGCGTCCACGCCGCCGCCCTTGATGATGCCGTCCTGCATGTCAGCGGAGAAGGTCGCGGAAAGATCGCGACGTGCCACGCCGACCACAGCGAAATCTTCAGGCAGAAGGTTCTGCTGCTTAAGGTGAAAGAGCGCGGGGAGCAGCTTGCGCTTGGTCAGGTCGCCGGAGGCGCCAAAGATAACAACGATGCAGGGATCCGGCACGCGCTCGTGCTTGTCGATCGTTTCCCCGTCGGTAAGAGACTGTCCAACTTCTGGCATTACTACGTTCTCCTAAGGAGAGAGATGCGAGAGGCGAGATACAAGATACGAAATTATGCGCAAATCGCGCGTTTCGTACCCCATATCTCGCTTCTCGTTTCTCTTAGGTTTGTTAATCCTTCTTGATGGCGTGACCGCCGAAGGCACCGCGCATGACACTGAGCATGCGGTCCGTCATGTTGTTGTCTTCGCGCGAACGGATGCGGCGGATGAGCGACTCGGTGATCACCGGCGCAGAAACGTTCAGGTCGATAGCTTCAAAGACCGTCCAGCGGCCTTCGCCCGAGTCCGGAACGTAGGGAGCAATGCCGTCGAGCTCAGGATTCTTCTTGAGCGCATCAGCAGTGAGATCGAGCAACCACGAACGAACGACCGAGCCATACTGCCAGATTTCAGCAATCTGCGCGTTGTCGAGCTCGAGTTCCTTCTTGGCTTCGAAGATCGCAAAGCCTTCGGCGTACGCCTGCATCATGCCGTACTCGATGCCGTTGTGCACCATCTTGACGAAGTGACCAGCACCGGCAGGGCCGGTGCGTCCCCAACCCTTGTCGGCTGCCGGAGCAAGCGTTTCAAAGATCGGCTTCAGGTAATCGATCGTGGCGACGTCGCCGCCAACCATCATCGAGTAGCCTTCGGTGATACCCCAGATGCCGCCAGAGGTTCCAACGTCAACGAACTCGTAACCTTCCTTCTGCAACTCCTCGTAGCGACGCTGCGAGTCCTTGTAGTTGGAGTTGCCACCGTCGATGAAGATGTCGCCCTTGTTCATGTAGGGCTTGAGGCCAGCGATGGTCTTGTCCACGGGATCGCCCGCGGGAACCATAATCCACACAGCCTTGCGACCGGTGAACGCTTTGCACATGTCTTCGAGTGAGCTGACGCCCTTCGAACCGGCGTCAGAAAGCTTCTTCACCGCATCTGCGCTGAAGTCAAAGCCAATGATCGTGTGCCCGGCGCGGCGGAGGCGTTCTGCCATGTTGCCGCCCATTTTTCCGAGACCGATAATTCCGAGTTCCATGGATTCTATCCTTGGCGTGGGTGACGCCACTTAGAGACTACTCCTATGCCGTGTCAATGCAAACTTGTCACGGAGTTTTGATAAACGGAGCGCGTTGTGCTGCCGCGCCTCACTTGTAGGGTGTTGCTGCCTCGACGCCGGGAAAGTCGGCGTCAAACGTTACTTCTTTCCAAAGTTCCATCTCTTCCTGGAAAGAGGTGATCTTCTGCTGGAAACGGTTGTAGGCGAGCTTGCCGAGCACCAGATGGCGCGGCGACTTCGGCGCAGAGACGGCCGCCACCATCGCTTCAACAGCCTTTTGCGGATCGCCAGCCTGCTTGCCGTTCTGCGCTTCCATGTAGGCACGCGTCTTGCCGGCGGTCTGCTCGTAATCCGCAATGGTCACCTTGGACTTTTTGCCGGAGCTTCCCAGGAATTCGGTGCGGAAGGGGCCGGGCTCCACGATGGTGACGTCGATGCCGAGCGGCTCCAGCTCTGCGCCGAGCGCTTCGCCGAGGCCTTCCACGGCGAACTTAGTCGAGTTGTAAAACGCCCAGCCGGGTAGACCAACCAACCCGCCAATGCTGGAGAGGAAGAGAATATTGCCGCTGCGGCGCTCGCGGAAGTGCGGCAGAACCGCCTGCGTCATCTGGACCAGACCGAAGACGTTCGTCTCGTACATCGGGCGGTACTCGTCTTCAGTCGCTTCTTCGAAAGCCGCGGTCAGACCGTAGCCCGCGTTGTTCACCAGAACGTCGATTTGGCCCCAGCGGGCGAGCGCGTCCTTCACCGCTCCGTCCACCTGCGCAGGCTGCGTGATGTCGAGTGTGAGGCGCTGAACCTGTGCGGGCGCCTTGGCTTCAAGGTCGGAGAGGGTAGCAATATTGCGAGCAGTTGCGACGACGTTGGCACCGAGCGAAACGAGGTACTCGGCCAGCAAACGGCCAAAGCCGGAGCTGGTACCGGTAATAAACCAGGTCTTGCCGCGCTGCGAGGAGTTATTGCGGGTGAGTGCTTCAGCAGTGCTCATAGCTACTAGGACGCAAACCGATCGCTTCGCGATGCAAATTGAATGACTAGACTGGTTTTAGCGATATGAACGATCTGTTTCCCCTGAGCGATCTCTTCCCACGAATCGATGCCGCGTTGGAGTCTGCCGCAGAACGCTCCGGCACGTGGCTGGCCTGCAAACCGGGCTGCCATCAGTGCTGCACGGGTGTCTTTGCGATCTCTCCGCTGGATGCCGAAGGGCTGCGGACCGGCCTCCAGGCCGTGAGTGAGGCGACGCGGGCAAGAGTGATCGAGCGGGCTCGGGAGAGCGTGGCGCGGCTGCTTGCAGAGGGCTTCCCCGGCGATGCAGCTACGGGCGAACTCTTTACCGAGCCGGAGCACGAAGAGGCGTTTGAAGAGTTCGCCAACGACGAGATTTGCCCAGCGCTCGACCCGGCGACGGGAACATGCGATGTCTATGCGTGGCGGCCGGTGCAGTGCAGGACCTTCGGGCCCCCGGTACGCGATGAGGAGGAGCACCTGACCGTGTGCGAGCTTTGCTTTATCGATGCTCCTGCGGAGGAGGTCGCACGCTGCGAGATGGACCAAAGCTGGCGCGGGCTGGAGGAAGAGTTGATCGCCAAAGCCGAGGAGCGCGCAGTGATGAAAGGGCCTACGGTGGTGGCATTTGCGCTAGTGGCTTCGATGCAGAGCGTAGAGGAATAGAGAGTGGAGCGTACAGATAGCTGCTGCGAGGGCAGGGGAAAGCTTCGACGCTAAGGGCGCTAGGGTCGCAAAGCTCCGCGAAGGTCTTGTGCGGCTCGCTTGAGCGTGGTGGCGTAGTGAGCATCAAGCAGATCCTTCGCCTACAGCTCAAGATGACAAGTCAAGAGGCTGGCGCAGGAAGTGGACAGCGGCGAGCGCAGAAAATATCCGCAAAAAAGTGAGCTGGAGAAGCGAACATACATTCGCCGATCCAGCTCACCTTACTGTCTACACTCTAATGTCTACTGTTTCGCCCTCGCAGGCGATTACATATTCGTGTTGCCAGCGCGCATGTCTTCGTTGAAGCTGGGCTTCGTGAAGTCGAGGCCTTCTTCGAGCGTGGCGTAGAACTCATCCTTCTTCGCAGCGAGCTTGTCCGTCGCAGCAGCCCAGCCAGCGGCCGAAACCGTGAGCAGGCCTTCGCTGGCGAGCGCCGCAGCCGCAGAGCTAAGCTCAGCAACCGTGGTGTTCAGGTACTGAGCGTCGCGCGGATCGGCAATCCAGACGGGCTGTCCGCCGCCGAGGACGTGGCTCAGCCAGAAGACCTTACCCGCAACGAAATCCTTGCGCTGCTCTGCGTCGGTGTCGTTGAAGATGAACTTGCCCTGCTTGGCCGAGTAGTAACGCGTGGTGACCGGAACCGGCTGGCGGTTGCCGCTCTTCACGAGCTCAAGCTGGCCCTGATCGAGGATCTTGCGCACAGCGTTGTAGACGAACGCTTCCGCAAACGGCTGCTCGAGCGCGCTGACAACCTCGGCGAAGGTGCGCGTCAGGGACGCGGAGATCTTCGAGTGGAGCATCGGGGCTTCGCCGTTTTCGAGGTGAATGTCGCCGTGGACGATGAAGGTGTCCGCGCCGGAGGTGGAGCCGTGGAACGGCCACGCGAAGTTGTCGAACGACAACGGCAGACCGAGCAGCGTGAGATAAACGTTCGGGCGCGGGTTCTTCAGGCGCTCGGCGATCTCGGCGAAGTACTGCTTCAATTGGTCGGCAAACTTCGGATTGCTGGCATCGAACTGCTCGCTGAGCTCCAGGTTCTCGCTCTTGGCAGGGTCGGAGGCTAGCGCAACGGTGGCGCGTGCGGTCGGATTACCGGCGAAGTCCTTACCGGGCTCAGCCGGTGTCAACACAAGGCCGGCGGCCTTGACCGCGGCTTCCACATGCGCTCCCAGCGCGTTGGCAACAGTGCTCATTATGTCCCTTTTCGGAAGAAAATCTCTGGCTTCATTCTACCGTTTCCTGCACCGACGTGCAGAAACCGCAGAGTTTCTACACAGGTTGCTATCCGCACAGGAGTGGGCTAGCATCTGACGACAGAGACCGACCTGCAAAGCAGGTGCGGGCGACCACTGCAGGTTGAACCAATACTCTTTGAACAGGGGTTTGGCTCGTGCGAAGGTTCGGTGTGCTATGTCGGCCAGTCCCGAAAGCCTAAAGAACCTCGGCTAGACCCCACCGCTTACCGGCGGGTTCACCTGCAACTCGACTCACGGCCCAGCGGGTCGGTCTTACTAAATCCAGGGTGTAGGGTTTAGGGCCCAGGGTTTAGAAAACGGCCGCAGCACCTCACCCCTCCCATGCCCAGCCCCCATACTCATCGCACGCAGAAGCCTCCGTATGACGTTGAGGCGGCTGTAGCTACTTTGCGGTCTGCCGACACCAGGCTTGCAAAGCTGATCGATAAGACCGGGCCGTTCACCATGCGGCTTTCGCCGAAGCAGTCGCCGTTTGAGGCGCTGGTGGAAGCGATCATCTACCAGCAGATACATGGCAAGGCTGCGGCCAGCATTCATGGGCGCATGCTCGAAAGCTTTGCGCCAGTATGCGGGTTTGGCAAGCATCCTCTGCCAGAGCATCTGCTTGACTGCCCCAACGAGCAGTTGCGCGGCGCTGGTCTTTCGCACAATAAGACACTCGCGCTGCGCGATCTGGCAGCAAAGACTCTCGACGGCACCGTGCCGACGCTGGCGAAGATTCGCCGCATGAGTGATGACGAAGTGATCGAGCATCTGACGCAGGTTCGCGGCATCGGCCGCTGGACCGTGGAGATGATGCTGATGTTTCGCCTTGGTCGACCCGACGTTCTGCCGGTTGGCGACTACGGCGTGCGCAAAGGCTTTGCCCTGACGTTTCAGGGGCTGAAGCCTGACACAAAAGTGACCGCCGACATGCTGCCAAGCGCGGAGGTAATGGCAAAACGCGCAAAGCGCTGGCAACCTTGGCGTTCGGTGGCGAGTTGGTACATGTGGCGTGCCTGCGACCTCGCAGCAGGCAAAATCGTTCAGCCGGAGTAAGCCGTTATGCCCGCACGCCGGACACATGCAGCTCTCGCTCTTATCGCTGTCACAACGGTGGGAATCCTGTGGAGATACGCTCCGCTGCATCTGCCGCGCTTTGCCTGGAAGTACGGTGGTTCGATGCTGTGGGCGGTGGCGGTGTACTGCCTTTGTGCGACGATTTTGCCTCGCACCTCCGCGCGCCGGCTGGCCCTGCTCAGTGCAGCGATTGCGCTAGCGGTGGAGTTCAGCCGCCTGATGGCGTGGCCGCCGCTGGATGCCTTTCGCCACACGCTGGCAGGCAAGCTTCTGCTTGGTGCGATCTTCTCCCCACACAATATTGCGGCATACTGGCTGGGAATTCTTCTCGCCGCGATGATCGATGCGCGACACGCACTTCCAGCGGATGAAAAGCCCCGGCTAGGAGCTGGCAGCCGCCATTCGGTATCCTGAACGCTATGGCGCGTAACGAGAATCCCGCGACACAGACCCTCGACACTGTTGAATCTACGCCGAGTGCAGCGCAGCATTACGTCTGCGTGCATGGCCACTTCTACCAGCCTCCGCGTGAGAACCCGTGGCTGGAGACGGTGGAGGTGCAGGAGTCTGCTGCGCCGTACCATGACTGGAACGAGCGCATCACCGCCGAGTGCTATGCGCCGAACGGCGCGTCGCGCATCCAGAACAAGGCCGGCGAGATTACGCGCATCATGAACAACTACTCGCGCATGAGCTTCAACTTCGGGCCCACGCTGATGAGTTGGTTGAAGGACTTTGCGCCGCGCACCTATCGCATGATTCAGGAAGCGGATGTGGCCAGCGCAGAGCGTTACAGTGGGCATGGCTCCGCGATGGCGCAGGTGTACAACCACATCATCATGCCGCTGGCGAACGAGCGCGACGCGCGCACGCAGATCCGCTGGGGCATCGCCGACTTCGAACATCGCTTTGGACGAAAGCCTGAAGGTATCTGGCTGGCGGAGACAGCCGTGAGCCGCTGGGTGCTCGACCTGCTTGCGCAAGAAGGCATTAAGTTCACCGTACTCGCGCCGCACCAGTGTGCCCGGGTTCGTCCGCTTGCGACATCGGAGATTGCTGAGCCGATGACCGCTTCTGAAGTAGAGGCGAGAGCGCTGCGTCATCGTGGCGCTACCGACGCGAAAGACACCGCTGATTCGAAGCCTGCGAAGGTCGCAGCTGAGGTCCAGGCCCAATGGACACAGTGGACAGAAACACCGAACTCCGACGTCGATACGACGCATCCGTATCTCGTAAAGCTTGATGAAGGCCGCTCGATCTCCGTCTTCTTTTACAACGGGCCGAACTCTCGCGCGATCGCGTTTGAAGGCCTGCTGAACTCCGGCGAGACCTTCGCACAACGCTTGCTGACGGGCATTGACGAGTCCAAGCCGAAGGACGTTCCCCAGCTTGCGCATGTAGCGACCGACGGCGAAAGCTACGGCCATCATCATCGCCATGGCGAGATGGCGTTGAGCTATGCGATGCATTGGATCGAGCAGAACAAGCTTGCCATCTCGACAAACTACGGCGAGTTTCTGGCGAAGTTTCCGCCGCACTCTGAAGCAGAAGTGGTCGATGATTCTTCGTGGTCGTGCGCACACGGTATCGAACGCTGGCGCTCGGATTGCGGTTGCAACGGCGGCAAGCAGGGCTGGAACCAGCGTTGGCGTGCACCGCTGCGCGCCGCTCTCGACCTGCTGCGCGACCGCACAGCACCGCTGGCAGAGAACGTGGCGAAGCCGCTCTTCAAGGACCTCTGGGAAGCTCGCGATGCCTACATCCAGGTCGTGCTCGACCGCTCGCAGGAGACGATCGACAACTTCTTTGCCGAGCACACCACGCATACGTTGAACGAAGCCGAGCGCATGACGGCGTTTGAACTGCTGGAGCTCGAGCGCCACACGCAGTTGATGTACACGAGCTGCGGCTGGTTCTTCGATGAGATCTCCGGCATCGAAACGGTGCAAATTATCGCCTACGCAGGCCGTGTGCTGCAGCTTGCCGGTCAGCTTTTTGGAGCACCGGGCAAGGCTCTGGAAGCAGAGTTTCTTGCGCTGCTGGAGCAGGCAGAGTCCAACGTGCCCGAGATTGGCAACGGCGCAGAGGTTTATCGCCGCTACGTTGTGGGCGGACGGCTTGATCTCGAGCATGTCGGCGCGCACTATGCGATCAGCTCGATCTTCCGCTCTTACCCCGACGCCGGACAGCTGTTCTGCTTCGATGTGCAGCGACGCACCTATGAGGTGCTGGCCTCGGGACGCGGGCGCTTTGCCTTCGGAGTGGCATCGTTGAAGTCACGCATCACGGAAGAGACCGAAGACGTCTGCTTCGCCGTGCTGCACCTTGGCGACCAGAACCTCTCCGCCGCCGTGCGAGGCTACACGCCGGAAGACGAGGCGATGTGGAAGGAGTTCGAAGAGCAGGCAAAGACCGCGATCATTCGTGCGAATCTTCCTGACCTGATCCGCCTGGTCGACCGCTTCTTTGGTGGGTCGATGTACTCCCTGACCTCGCTGTTTGCCGATGAGCAGCACCGGATTATGCAGAGCATTCTCGACCAGACGATGGACGAGGTGGAAGGCTCGCTGACTCGCATCTATGAAGAGCACGCAACGTTGCTGCACTTCCTGACCGAGAGCAACATGCCGGTGCCTGCGGCGCTGTCGTTGACCGCAGGCTTTGCCGTCAACGCGTCGCTGCGGCGCGCGCTCGAAGGCGAAACGTACGATACCGCAGAGGTCTCGCGGCTCGTACGGCGAGCGCAGCTGGACAAGCTGACACTGGATACGCCGCTGCTGGCTTACGCCGCAGACAAGCGCATGAAGCGGGCGATGACCGCGCTGGAAGCGGCCGAACCTGCAGGAACGCTGACCGTGCTAAACGAAACGGTGGCGGTCGCCGAGAGCCTGCGGTCCCTGCCGATGGACATCAACCTGTGGCAAGCGCAGAACATCTGGAACGATCTGCTGCAGCATGAAAGTGCTGCAGAGTGGTCGCGCGAGTGGCGTGACGGCTTCCGCAAACTGGGCGTCGCACTGAAGATCAGCGTCGACGATCTTGTGGTGGAGCACGGCGTGGCAACGTTCTAACCAGCAACGATGAACCCAATAGAGAAAGGCCCGGCGCTATGCCGGGCCTTTCTCTATGCTTTCGAGACAGCGCTTAGCTGCTGCGACGACGACGCGGTGCGCCGGGGCGTCCGCCGGAAGCCGGACGGCCGCCGCCGTTCGAACCAGGACGTCCACCCTGCGGGCGACCCGAGTGAGGACGGCCGCCAGCACCCTTTGCGGGGCGCGGTCCACGCTGCTGTGCATGGGGAGCGCTCTCAGCAGACGACTCGTTCTTCCACGAGCGGCTTTCCATCGCCAACAGATCGCTGATGTCCTTCACGCCCTGCTTGCCCATGTCGACAGGAGCATTGCGCTCTTCCTTCGCGAGGTTCTTGTCCGATTCCTTCCACTGGAACTGGATCTTCAACTCGCGCTCAAGCTTACGTGCGTCACCCTTTTCGAGCGGCGTCACAAAGGTCGTCGCAACGCCCTTATTGCCTGCACGGCCGGTACGGCCAATGCGGTGAACGAAATCGTCCGAACCGTTCGGCAGATCGTAGTTCACAACATGCGCGATGTGCGCGATGTCGATGCCGCGAGCAGCAACGTCGGTCGCGACGAGGATGCGGGCGCGGCCGTCAGCAAAGCGCTTGAGCGCCTGCGTACGCTGCGACTGCGAGCGATCGCCGTGGATCACTTCAGAGGTGTGGCCGAGCTTTTCCAGCTTGCGTTCGATACGGTCCGCACCGTGCTTGGTGCGCGAGAAGACGATGTAGGTGCCTTCTTCTTCCGCCAGCATCTTGTCGAGCTGAGCAAGCTTCTGGTCCTGCATCACGATGTAGCAACGAAGCTCAACGCGGTCAGAAGGCTTGGAGGTGTTGCCGATTTCGACACGCACCGGCTTGTTCACATACTCCTTCACGATCTCGCGAATGTTCGCGTCGAGCGTAGCGGAGTAGCACATGGTCTGGCGATCCTTGGGCTGTGCCGCAACGATGCGACGGATAGCCGGGAGGAAGCCCATGTCGAGCATGCGATCGACTTCGTCGAGCACGAGCATGTCGACGTCCTGCAGCGAGATCGCCTTGCGACGGAGGAAGTCCTCAAGACGGCCAGGCGTTGCGACAACAACGCGCGGTCCGCGCTTCAGCTCTTCGATCTGTCCGCGTTCGCTCAGACCGCCAACAACGAGAACGGCATCGTTCTTCGTGGTGGGGCAAAGCTTGTGGAAGTTCTCCAGAACCTGCATCGCGAGTTCACGCGTGGGCAGAAGGATGAGCGCGAGAATCGGCTCCTTGTGCGTCTTGGTCGACGGCACAGAGATGTCTTCGAGGCGCTCGATCATCGGCACGAGGAAGCTGAGCGTCTTGCCCGTTCCAGTCGATGCAGTGGCGAGAATATCTTCGCCTTCGAGCGCGGGAGGAATTGCACCAGCCTGAACAGCCGTCGGTGTGACGTAGCCAGCCGCGCTCAGGCGGCTCTTCAGCGCATCAGAGAGCTTGAAGTCATTGAAAGTGACCGCAGAGGCATCAGCCTGGGTGATCGTGCGCGCGGGTTCAAGGGGCTTAGGGTTGAGGATGGAGTCAAGCGTGAGGTTAGACAAAGTTTTCGTAATCCTGATCTTCTTGTTGATAAAGCAGTGAATCGCATGCAGAGACGCAGACGTGCGGGCACACAAAGGCCGCAGGCCATAACGTCATGGATTCCGGGTATCAGCATTGCGTCAGGAGGGATCGAAGATCAATCTTGGGAGAGCAACGCTGCTGCACGGCGAGGTCGGCTCACAATCGAGCGACCGTCCAGCCAGAGCATCCAGCGTAGTGCTGGCAAAGCGTTCAGCGCGCGGTCTCTGGCTCGACCCGAATCCATCGGTGGTCGTCTCCCGCAGCGCCTGCGATCAAGAAACAATCGCAGATGCAATAGTAGCATGGAAAGCATAAACTCTTATAGCGAAATCAGCAGCACTTATTTCACCGCAGGATACGGCCCGGAGCGTCCGCTCAAACCATCCATCCATCCACGCGCGAAGTACCTTAGCTTCTTCAACTTACCTTCATGCGGCTCGTAGACGACAATCTTCACCAGCTCTTTCAGGCTGAGGTAAATCTGTCCGAGACAGAACTTCAGATGGTTCCGCCAATGCCGTTTGAGCATCAGGATCTTGTTGCGTTCCTGGTAGTAACGGCGTACGGGGCTATAGTTGGCCGCCTGGAAATGCCCCTGCTTGAAGATGTGTTTGTGCAGAGTCGGCGTGCCAGGCGCATGCATGAGCACAGCCTCGGGGCACTCAAGAATCACCATGCCCGCAGAACGCACTCGCAAACTGTATTCGTAGTCCACAGCATCGATAAAGTACTCGTCGGCAAACCACCCGACGCGATCAGTCAATGCTGTCCGCAACAGGGTTCCGCTGGTCATGGCACCGTTCAACGTGCCGTCTTCCCCGACGAACGGCGGCAGGATCGCACCGTCCCGTTTGTCCACGTAACGCGGAACCATCAACGCCAGCCGCTCGCCGTAGGCGCTGCCTGCAAACGAGTTCACCATCGTCTCAACGAAGCCTGGGGTAACGGTACTGTCCTGATCGAAGAGCAAAGAGTATTCATGCCCAGCGGCAAAACGCAGCCCCACATTCAAGGCTGTGGCGATCCCAAGATTCGCTCCGTTTTCGATAAGTTCAAAGTTACCCGGGGCATGGGCTCGAAGCAGAGCTAATTCCTGCTCATTCGAGCCGTTATCCACGACTACGATCTGCGCGACCTGGGGCTTTAGCGCAGCCAGATTTTCGATCACACTCTCATCGGGGTGGTACGCAATCACTATGCCGTAAACATCCTGTACTGTCACTTCAAATTCACCTTGGCTTGTTGGATGCCTGCAACTCGAATAGTGTCAACAGCTGCGGGTAGAATAGCACTCAGCCTATGCGCCTTCTCGAGCGTCTTACCCATTCCCTGACAGATGATCCGAGACTTAAGCGCATGTTGCATGGAGGCGCGTCCGGCCTCATTGCCAAGCTCTTCGCAGTCCTGATGAGTGCTGTCTCCTTGCCCCTCACCGTACGCTACCTCGGCAAGCTCGAGTACGGCCTGTGGGTTACGATCTCGACCACTGTGGTCATGCTCGCCGTGCTTGACCTTGGCATCGCGAACACACTCACCACACAGATCGCGATGACCAATGCAGAGGACGACCAGCCACGCGCCAAGGCTTACTTCGCCTCGGCCTTCTGGTCCACGACCGGCATCTGCGCCATCCTTGCGTTCGTCTTCTACGGTGTGTGGAGCCTGATTAACTGGGGCCACCTGCTTCATGTGACGGACCCCGTACTCGTTTCACACACGCGCGGCGCGGTGCTCGCGGCAGGGCTTTTCTTCTTCGCCTCCATGCCGCTCACCCTGGCGAACCGTGTTCTCTGCGGCTATCAGGAAGTACATCTCTCAAACTACTTCGGCATCTTCTCCAACTTCCTGAATCTGGTCGCGGTCATTGGCGGCATCCTGATGCACGCCAACCTGCTGCAGCTCATCCTCTGCTACTGCGGCGCGGGGATGATCGGCAACCTTGTCCTCAATGCGTGGCTGCTTTTTTACCACCGCCCCTATCTGAAGCCGAACCCCCGCCTCATGAGCACCAGAATCGCTCGTGAACTCTTCAAGCAAGGCACGCTCTTCTTTCTGCTGCAGCTTACCGGGCTCGTCGTCTTCAACTCCGACAACCTCATCATCACGCACTACCTTGGACCGGACCAGGTAACGCCTTACAGCATCGCATGGAGGCTGATCTCCTACGCCTCGATGCTGCAGAGCATTATGATTCCGTCCTTCTGGCCAGCCTTCACCGAAGCGTACTTCAAGGGTGACATCGAATGGGTACGCAAGACCCACTCTGAACTCGTCCGCAAAACCTTGCTCGCTGTTAGTGCTGTTGCGCTCTGCATGGCGCTTTTCGGACGTACCCTGATCTACTACTGGGCGGGCCCTGCGGCAGTTCCCTCCCATGCACTCATGTGGGCCATGGCAGGATGGGCTGTACTCGTTTCCGCCACCACGAATCAGGCGCTGCTGCTCACCGCCGTCAACCGCCTCGGCGTTGAGGCAGGTGCTGCGATCGTCTCGGCTGTCGCAAACCTGGTCTTCTCCATATTCCTTGTCCAGCGCGTTGGAGCGATTGGAGCCGTGATCGGCACCTCGCTCTCCTTCCTGATCTTCATGGTCGCTCCGCAGGAGTGGGAGGTGCGCCGCGTGCTCAGTGGACGCTTCCTGCCGAAACGAAACGGACAAGAGATGAAAGAGATCGCCGAAGACGTCCTTTCCGGAACATCAGTATGAGCGGCGTACTCGCAGTGCTCGTGCTGTACAACACGCATCTGGGCGAGAGCCCGGCGTTTCTGGCGTTACAGCACTTCCGCGAAAGTCACCCGCTTCCTCTCTTCGTCGCCGATAACTCTGCACAGGCACAGCCGTTACCGCCAGACTTCCATGGCATCTATCAGCACGACGGGCAAAACGCCGGCCTCGCCGCGCGTTACAACGATGCGCTCGCACGGGCGAAGGAACAGAACGCCGAGTGGCTGATGCTGCTAGATCAAGACACCCAACTCACTGTGGAGTATCTCGCCGAGGCGCTTGCCGTTCCTGCTCGCTACGCCACGCAGCCTGAGGTCGTCGCGGTCGTCCCGCATCTCGTCAGCCGCGGTCGCATCCTCTCTCCGCATCACCCGCCGTTCCCTGATCACCCACTCACGACAGATCCGGCCTCAGTCGGTCCGCTCCATCCTGCGTTCTGGACCTTCAACTCAGGCGCGCTGCTGCGCGTTGCCGCGCTCGAAGCCATCGGAGGGTTCCCGCGAGAGTACTGGCTTGACTATCTTGACCACGCAACGATGTACAGACTGAAACAGAACGGTGGCACCGTCGCTGCCATGCCTGTTTCTCTGGAGCACGATCTCCACTCAGATGCCCCGATCAACGCAATCAATGACGCGCGCGATCACAGCCATGTACAGGCCCAGGCGCGCTTCTACCGCGACTTCGCCACCCCCACAGAACGCCAACGCTTCCGCCGCTGGATGCTGCGAGAAGCGGCCAACCGCCTAAAGCATGGAATGCTGCGCGCCTCCGTACGCCGCCTGCGCACGGCCCTTGGACAAATCCCATGAACCCCACACCCTCTGCGGAAACGCCACTCATCCAGGTACTCCTCGCTACCTACAATGGAGCTCGCTTCCTTCGCGAACAGATCGACTCCGTCCTCGCCCAGAGCTATCCCGCTGTTGAACTCCTGCTACGCGATGACGGCTCTCGTGATGGAACCCAGGCCATCCTTGAGGAGTACGCAGCAAACCATCCCGGTCGCATTCGCGTACTGCCGAACGATGGATCAACCGGGCATGCGAAGACAAATTTTCTGCGTTTACTGCAGGCATCCACTGCGCCCTACGTCGCCTTCTGCGATCAGGACGACGAGTGGCTTCCCAACAAACTCGAGCTTGAAATGGCTGCCATGCGCGGACTCGAAGCGGAGCATGGCACACAGACACCCTTACTCGTCTTCACCGATCTTCGCGTGGTCGACGAACACCTGAAGACAATTGCCGAGAGCTTCTGGAAGCATCAGCTTCTTGCAGAAGAAACCATTGACCACTTCGAGCGCATTCTCGCGCAGAACGTTGTGACCGGCTGTACCGAGCTAATGAACGACGCGCTACGCAGCCTTGTCCTCCGCATGCCCGAAGAAGCACACATGCATGACTGGTGGTCGGCCCTCTGCGTAAGCTCGATGGGCCACGCCGCGCTTGTGCGCCAACCAACCGTGCAGTACAGACAGCATGAGAACAATGTACTTGGTGCCTTACGGAACAAGCCTGTCACCGGCATTCCGATCTGGCGCAACCACGGCAAACGCAAAGAACGCTGGGAGATGAGCCTGCATCAGGCCGAAGCGATGCTGCGCGTATATCCGCATGAATTGCCATCTGCGGCTGTCCGCAAGCTCAAAGCCATGCTGCGCTGTGAGCAGAGCCCCAACCGCTTCGTGCGCGTATTCACCTTTGTCACGAACCGCTTTTTTGCCAAAGGCTATCGTGGAAACTTCGCCACAGCCTGGTATCTATGGGACCTCGACGAGGCCCGCAGACAGCAAAAAAACTAACGAGCGCTGCCTTATCGGCTGGAGCGAGGGCTCTTCTTCGCGACCGCCTTCTTGGCCGCAGGCTTATACGACTTGCGCTTGGGAGGAACGGGTTTCTTCAACTGGGCCGCCTCCGGCTTCACCTTCTTGCGCTCGACCTTCTTACCGGCAGCCGCGCGCTCCAGAGCCTGCACTTCGCCCGGCAGAAGCTCACGGAAGCCACCCGGAGGCACATCCAGCGTCAGCGCGCCGTAGGCGATGCGCCGGATCTTCTCCACGTGGTGACCGACCTCTTCAAACATCTTGCGAAGCTGACGGTTACGGCCTTCCGTAAGCGTGATCTCAAACCACGGATTCTCGCCGCCACGCACTTGCTCGATCTTCGCAGGCTGCGTGAGAACACGGTCGCGCCGACCGCTGCGAACCTCGTTCAAACGGCCGCGATCGATCATGATGCCGCGACGAAGCTGGTCGATGACCTGCTCGGTGGGAGCACCGGAAACCTTGACGAGGTACGTCTTCTCCACACCAGCCGAAGCCTTGGAGAGCCGGTTAGCCAGCTCGCCATCGTTGGTCATCAGCAGCAGGCCTTCGCTCAGGTAATCGAGACGGCCGACGGGGTAGAGGCGCGGCATCTCCTTGTGCTCGCCAAAGCGCTTCTTCTGCGCGTCCTGGCCGAGAAGCTTACGCACCGTGGGGCGGCCTTCGGGATCGTCAAGCGTGGTGACGTAGCCGCGAGGCTTGTTGAGCATGAAGTAGCGATGCTCTTCGACACCGAGAAGCAACTTGCCGTCGACGCGGACGTGGTCGCGCGAGAGATCAGCGCGGGTGCCGAGTTCGGTGACGGTCTGGCCGTTCAACTGCACGCGGCCCTCGAGGATGATCTGCTCAGCGCCACGGCGCGACGCAAAGCCGGCCTGGGCAAGGATCTTCTGCAAGCGTTCGCCGCGCGGTTCGTCGTCGTTGGGTTTGGTGGAGGGCCGGGTCGTGGGCTTCATCTCTTCATTATCTCCCGTGAAAGGAATGCGCGAGAAAGAGTTTGCCGCAAACGCAGCAAAGCCGCCGGGAATCCCGGCGGCTTTGCTGGTTGGTTTGGGTATCCGCTTAGAAGTCGAAGCGAGCAGCAAGCTGCGCCGCGCGGTTGTAAGCAGAGTTCGTGTCCACCTGCAGCGTGCCGTAGGTCGACGATCCGATCGTGGCCTGAACGGCATTCGACGCGCTGTACACAAAGTGGGTGTGGTTGGTGACGTTGAAGTAATCGGCTTCGAGCGTCAGACGAGCATTGCTCGCAAAGCGGTTCGGGATCTTGATCTCACGACGGAGGCTAAGGTCCCAACGGTAGTTACCTGGCTGGAAGAGGCCCGAGTAAGGAGCCGTACGAGCGGAAACCGCAAAGCGATAGTTAGGCGTTGTCGTCCATGCGTTCGGGTCGAGATACTGCGTCTTTCCGAGGGTCGCGCTGGTCAGTGCCGGGCGGTTGGCAAGCTTACCGTTGCCCGAGTAGTTCGGGTTACGGTACGAGTACGCAACAGCCTGCGACGGGTTCGTGTTGGCCGAGTTCAAGGTGAAGGACATCGGAGCGCCAGAGTATGCGCTGAAGATGCTCGACAGCTTGAAGCCACCCAGGATGTTACGCGTCACCAGGTTTTGGCCACCCAAAGAGCCCTTGCCGAACGGCAGGTCCCACGATCCGGTCATCACAACCTTGTGGCGCTGATCGGCCAGCGACAAGCTGCGATCCAACGAGCGAGCGGCGTGGAACTTGCCGTCCTCAGCGTAGGCTGCAGGGATGTCGTAACCGGAACGGAACGTACCGTTGTTATCAATCGACTTCGACCAGTTGTAGTTGGCCATGAAGGTAAAGCCTTTGACAAAGCGGCGGGTAGCGTACACCTGCAGCGAGTTGTAGCTCGTGTTGCCGACAAAACCGTACGCGTCGCTCATGCCTGTGTACTGTGCATAAGGCTTCAGCGCTTGACCAATCGTCGGGCTGCCCTGCGATCCAAGGAAGCTCGCATAGGGAGTGTTGACGCCAGCAGCAGCCAAGGAAGCTGTGGTTGCCGGGTTGGAAAGCTGCGAACCGAGACCAAGATACTTCGGATCCAGCTGGTTGATGAACTGACCGCGGCCGTTCAGCGTATCCGGCGTCAGGAAGTGTCCCTGCGAACCGACATAGGTGATCGTCAGAGCGGTGGACGTACCCAATTGCTGCTGAATACCGAAGCTGTAGTTGATGAACTGCGGTGCACGGCTGCCGTAGTAGGGATCGGCATACGTTGGGCTACCCGAAGAGATACCTGCTGCTCCGGTCGAATAATAGGTGTAGGTGTTGGCAAAGCTGGCTGCATTCGGGTTCGTTGACGGAGCAACGTAGTTCGATGCCGTAGCGAACGACTGATCCAGGTTCCAGAACGTCGAGCCGGTTACGCCAGCTGCGTTCGGGTTGCTGAACGTGGTGCTTGCTGTGGTGCTGAAACCAGTGGTGCCAGTGCCCTGACGGGAAACAGCGCTGCCGCCGTTTGCATTGCCATGCGTGTACATCACACCATAGCTGCCACGGATGAGCGTGGTCGGCGTCGCCTGATAAGCGAAGCCAAGACGCGGGCTGAAGCCCTTGAAGAAGTCCTGTGTCGGGCTGTGGCAGTTGCAACGGCCATTGCCAAAGCCACCCAGAACGTACGCGCCCGGAGTGCCCGTGATCGAGTTGGTAACCGTGGGCGTCCAGAACGAGAAGCGGTCCTGCACTTCGCGGTACGTCGGGTAATAGTCATAACGAACGCCAAGATCCAGCGTCAGCCTGTCGGTAACCTTCCAGTTGTCCTGCACATAACCAGAGATGGGGTTATAGCGGCCACCGGTTTCCGGCACAGCCGAGACGGTTCCCGTACCCGTAGTCACAGCGCCCAGCAGGAAGCTGGCATACGCGTTACCCGTGGTCGAAAGGCCAGTCGTCGTGGTGGTGAAACCCTGCGTTGCGGTGGAGTTGAAAGTCAGCGCGAGAGGAGCCGATCCGGTCGTGTTGTTCAGGTAGTTGTACTGCAACCATGCATCTTCACCACCGAAGGTGAAGTTGTGGCGACCGATCGTCCACTGCAGGTTATCGACCAGCACGAAGCCGTTCGCCACAGGACGGTTAGAGGAATAACCAGCCCAGCGGTTGATCGTGTTGTTACCCGTAAACGTGGTCGTTGGGAAGCTATCCGCAATCTGGCCTGAAGGCAGACCCTGGATACCCAGCGCCGATGCGCCATAGGATCCACCCGTGTTCTGGTTATAGCCGGGACCGTCATAACGGCCAAAGCCAAACTTGAACTGGTTCACCAGGTGCGAGTTGATGGTGTAGGTATCTTCTGCGAGGAACACCTTCGTCTTCGGCGAGAACTGCTGAGACGAGATATACGGCGCAGGCAGACCATTCGAGCTCTGGCCGGCGCTGGTGCTTACAGCAGCAGGTGCCGTCGTTGCCT